>NZ_JANJXQ010000073.1 GCF_024708915.1 Thiobacillus sp. | reverse complement strand
CGAACTGCCCGGCTACGACATCATCGTCACCTCGACCGCGAGTCCGCTGCCCATCCTCGGCAAGGGCATGCTCGAACGCGCGATCAAGCAGCGCCGCCATCGCCCGATTTTCATCGTCGACCTGGCGGTGCCGCGCGACGTTGAGGCCGAAGTCGCCGACCTGGCCGACGTCTTCCTCTACAGCGTGGACGACCTCGGCCAGGTGGTGCGCGAAGGCCTGGACAACCGCGTGGCGCAAGTAGCGCAAGCCGAGGCGATCATCGAAACCAGCGTGGAAAGCTTCGTGCACTGGATGGAGGGGCGCGAACTGGTGCCGCTGATCCGCTCACTGCGGGATGCCGCCGAACGCCACCGCCGCCACGAAATCGAAAAGGCCGACAAGGCGCTGGCGCGCGGCGACGACCCACGGGCAGTGCTCGACGCGATGAGCCACGCACTCGCCAACAAGCTGCTGCACGCCCCCACCCACGCGCTCAACCACGCCACCCGCAGCGAGCGCGACCAGTTCGTCCACCTCATCAGCCAACTCTACGGGCTGCATCACGAATGAAGCCCTCCCTGGCGGACAAGCTCGCTCGCGCCGACGAGCGACTGGAGGAACTCGACGCCCTGCTGTCGCAGCCGGAAATCGCCGGCGACATGGAAAGCTACCGCAAGCTCACCCGCGAGCACGCCGACCTCACGCCGGTGGTGGCGTTGTATCGCCAGTACCGGCAAGTCGAGGCCGACCAGAAAACCGCCGGCGAGATGCTCGCCGATCCGGACCTGCGCGAGCTCGCCGAGGCCGAACTCGCCGACGGCGCAGCCCGCATCGCGCAGCTGGAAACCCAGCTGCAAACCGCGCTGCTGCCGAAAGACCCCAACGACGAACGCAACATCTTCCTGGAAATCCGCGCCGGCACCGGCGGCGACGAATCGGCGCTGTTCGCCGGCAATCTGCTGCGCATGTACACGCGCCACGCCGAGCGCTGCGGATGGCGCGTCGAAGTGGTGTCGGAGAACCCCGGCGAAGTCGGCGGCTACAAGGAAGCCATCGTGCGCATCGTCGGCCACGGCGCCTACTCGCGGCTGAAGTTCGAATCGGGCGGCCACCGCGTGCAGCGCGTGCCGGAAACCGAATCGCAGGGCCGCATCCACACTTCGGCCTGCACCGTGGCGGTGATGCCGGAAGCCGACGAAGTCGGCGAGGTCGACATCAACCCGGCCGATCTGCGCATCGACACGTTTCGTGCGTCCGGCGCGGGCGGCCAGCACATCAACAAGACCGATTCCGCGGTGCGCATCACCCATCTGCCCACCGGCCTGGTGGTCGAATGCCAGGACGACCGCTCGCAGCACCGCAACCGCGCGCAGGCGATGAGCGTGCTGGCGGCGCGCCTGAAGGACCGCCAGCTGCAGCAGCAGCAGTCGGCCGAGGCCAGCACCCGCAAGAGCCTGATCGGCAGCGGCGACCGTTCCGACCGCATCCGCACCTACAACTTCCCGCAGGGGCGCATCACCGACCACCGCATCAATCTCACGCTGTACAAGATCGACGCGATGATGGACGGCGATCTCGCCGAACTGCTCGATGCGCTGGCGGCCGAGCATCAGGCCGAACTGCTGGCGACGCTTTCGGGTGAGGGGTAAGGCGTGAGGCATGCGGCGGCCACGGTCGCCGGTCAGCTCGATACCGCCGCTGTCCGCATTGCCGCGACACTTGGGCTGGAAAAACGCGAAGCCCGGCTGGAGGCGCGCGTGCTGGCGGCGTTTGCCTGGAAGGTTACCCCGGCCTGGCTGATCGCGCACGGCACCGACACGCCGACCGACGCGCAAACCGCAGCGGCCGACGCCCTGCTGAGCCGCAGGCTGGCAGGCGAACCCATCGCCTATCTGGTCGGCGCCCGCGAATTCTACGGCCGTCCATTTGAGGTTTCGCCCGCAGTCCTGATCCCGCGTCCCGATACCGAGTTGCTGGTCGAACTGGCGCTGGCGCACATGCCGCCCGGCCAGGCCGTGGAGGTGCTCGACCTTGGCACCGGCAGCGGCTGCGTTGCCATTACCCTGGCGCTGGAACGCCCGCTTGCGCAGGTGACTGCGCTCGATCGCTCCCCGGCCGCGCTGGCCGTCGCACAGCGCAATGCCGCCCGCCTCGACGCCCATGTCGAGTTTCTGAGCAGCGACTGGTTCGCCGCATTCATGCCCCCCAGGGTACTCGGCGGGCGGCACTTCGACCTCATCGTCGGCAATCCGCCCTATATCGCCGCCGGCGATCCGCATCTGGAGCGCGGCGACATCCGCTTCGAGCCGCTCGCCGCGCTGGCCGCCGGCCGCGACGGCCTGGACGACCTGCGCCGGCTGGCCGCAAGCGCCGGCGCCCATCTCAAGCCCGGCGGCACGCTGCTGCTGGAACATGGCTACGATCAGGCGGACGCCGTCCAGGCCTTGCTGCGGGCCAGCGGCTTCCAGCGCCCCCGGAGCTGGACGGACCTGTCCGGGATTCGCCGCGTCAGCGGCGGCCATCTGTCGGAATAATTTACACGCCCGCGCCGTCCGGCAGCATGCGGCATGGTGGCGGCCTGCATGCGGTGGGCGTTTCAGGCTGGCCGATGTAATATTGGTGCGATTCTTGCTGTAATTAGCGGGACGAATCCAAACAATGATCGAGGCTTGCCATGTCTGACCGCACACCCGAAACCCACGACACGTCGCCCGAGGCGCCCCAGAACGACGCAATCGATCAGTCCCGCCGCCGACTTACCGGCGCTGCGCTGGGCGTGTCGGCGGTGTTCACGCTGGCCAGCCGCCCGGTATGGGCCAGCCAGTGCAGCATCTCGGGCATGGTGTCCGGCAACCTGTCCGCGCCCAAGGGCGCGGCCTGCGCCGGTTGCACCCCGGGTTACTGGAGCAAATGCCAGCACCTGGATTCCTGGGCCGCGACCGGCTACAGCCCGAACGATTCGTTCAATACGGTTTTCGGGGTCACGCAATACATCAACCTGAGAACCAACCAGCCCTACACCCTGCTCCAGGTGCTGGGCATGCAGGGCAACGGCAACTGCACGCCGGACAAGGTGCAGCCGAATTGCAACGCCAAACCCAACGGGCCCGCCATCGGCAACATGGGCTGCGACCCCGTTTCCGTCAACCTCGGCTTCCATGCGGTCGCCGCCCTGCTCAATTCCGCGCATCCGGACGTCAACTTCGGCTACACCCCGGGCGAATTGACCGAACTCTTCCGCAACAACCTGCATCGAGCCGCCGAACTCAAGGATTCGCTCGCCATGCTGAACGAGCGCGGCTGTCCGCTGAACTGATGCGATGGCGCCCGCTACGCCTCTCGCGTCGCGTCTGCTGAAAAGCTGGGGAGACGAAGCGGTCGTCTACGATACGGCGTCGGGCGACACCCATTATCTGAAACCCCTGACGCTGGCGTTGTATCAGCTCTGCCATGATCATCCCGGTTATACCTCGGTCGGCCTCGCCACAGCATTGGCGGCACGCCTCGGCGTGGCGAACACACCGCAATTCCATGAATCGATTGAAGACACCCTCGCCAGCCTGCGCGCAATTGGGCTGCTGAAACCCGCATGAAACTGCTGCAACTGCCCCCCGCCGAGTTGCGCAGGCAGCTGGCCGGAACCGGCGTCTGGCTGCGCACCGGGCCATTTTCGCTCAAGGTGCAGTCGCGCATCCCGCACGTGGCGGAAGGCCTGGCCGAACTCTACGGCCAGTTCGAGGTGCGCAGCGCGCACGAGGCCTTTGCCGATTTTCACGTGTCGGTCAATCCGCCCGCCAGTCTGCGCCGCTGGCTGCGCCCCCAGGTCGCTTTTTCGTTCGACGGCATGCGCCCTTTCAAGCCGCTGCCGCGCGACCAGGCTTTTCCGATGCTGGAATGGGGCCTCAACTGGTGCGTGTCGACGCAGGCGCATCACTTCCTCATCATCCACGCCGCCGTCGTCGAAAAAAATGGCCTGGCGGCGATTCTGCCCGCCCCGCCCGGCTCCGGAAAAAGCACGCTGACCGCCGGCCTGGTGCTGTCGGGCTGGCGCCTGCTGTCCGACGAACTCACCCTGATCAACCGCAAAACCGGCCTGATTCAGCCGCTGCCGCGTCCGGTCAGCCTGAAAAACCAGTCGATCGAAGTCATCCGCCAGTTCGACCCGGAAGCCTACATCAACCGTGCCTCGCACGACACCGTCAAAGGCACGGTGGCGCACATGCGGCCGCCGCGCGACAGCGTGTTGCGCCAGCACGAAGCGGCGCGTCCCGGCTGGGTGATTTTCCCCAAGTGGCAGGCCGGTGCGCCCGCCACCCTCAGCCCACGCCCGCAAGCCCAGACCTTCATGTTCCTGGCACAAAACGCATTCAATTACAGTCATTTGGGCGCCGACGGCTTTCGTGTCGGCACCGCCTTGATCGACCAGACGGCATGCTACGATTTCCGCTACGGACAATTGCGCGAGGCCGTCGCCGCATTCGACCGCCTGGCCGAGCGCCGTATTTCCTGAACCGCATGAAATCCACCTCCCGCGATCTGCTCGCCTGCACCCTGCGCTCGCCCGATTCCATCAGCCGTTTTTCCAGCAGCGAATGGGACACCCTGGTGCGGCAGGCCCGGGCGGCGGGTCTGCTGGCGCGCCTGGCGCACCGTTTTCATCGGCACGGTCTGACCGCCGCGATACCGGGCGTGGCGCGCTGGCATTTCGATGCAGCCAGAACGCTGGCCGACAAGCAGCGAACAGCCGTGCGCTGGGAGTTGCAGCAGATCCGCACCGCGCTGGCCGACCTCGACGTCCCGCTGATCGTGCTCAAGGGCGCAGCCTACGTCGCCGCCGACCTGCCCGCCGCCGAAGGGCGGCTGTTCAACGACATCGACATCCTGGTGCCGCGCGAGTATCTGCCGCGGGCCGAGTCCTCGCTCATGCTGGCCAGCTGGCACGCCAGTGGACTGTCGGAATACGACAAGCGCTATTACCGCCGCTGGATGCACGAGATCCCCCCGATGCAGCATATCCAGCGCGCCACCGTGATCGACGTGCACCACGCGATCCTGCCCGACACCGCGCGCTACCATCCCGACTCCGCCAAGCTGCGCAGCCGCGCCGTCGCGGTGGAAAGCCTGCCCGGCGTCTATGTGCTGGCGGCGGAAGACCGCATCCTGCATTCCGCCACCCATCTGTTCCACGACGGCGAACTGCCGCACGGCCTGCGCGACCTGACCGACCTCGACCTGCTGCTGCGCGACGCCGCCGTGGATCGCGAATTCTGGCCGCGCCTGGCCGCACGCGCCAGCGAACTGCAGTTGAGCCGCCCATTGTTCTACGCGCTGCGTTATCTGCGCTATTTTCTCGACACGCCCATCCCCGGCAGCATGATCGCCACGCTGGATGCCGCCGCACCCAATCGCGCCACGCTCGCCCTGATGGACAGCATTTTCAGGCGCGCGCTGGCGCCCGCCCACGCCAGTTGTGCCGATGCTTTCACGCCGGCCGCGCGCCTGGCCGCCTTCATCCGCGCCCACTGGCTGCGCATGCCTCCGCAACTGCTGATTCCGCACCTGCTCCACAAGGCATTCGTCAGCCCCTACCCGCGCACCCCCAAACCGGCTTGACGCCGACTTCGCCGCGCGTATAATTCCCGAGCATTCCAGTCAAGTATTATTCAGGAGCCTGCCATGACCCCCCTCGATCGCATTCGTGACCAAGTCACCAACAATACCGTCGTGCTGTACATGAAAGGCACGCCCCAGTTTCCGCAATGCGGTTTTTCGTCGCGCGCGGCGCAAGTGCTGCAGGCCTGCGGCCTGAAGGATTTTCTGGCGGTGAACGTGCTGGCTGATCCGGAAATCTTCGAAAACCTGAAGTACTACGCCAACTGGCCGACCTTCCCGCAGCTTTACGTCAAAGGCGAACTGATCGGCGGCTGCGACATCATGATCGACATGTACCAGAAGGGCGAGATCCAGAAGTTGCTGGAAGAAGCTCAGGCCGCCTGACGCGCCGTCCAGCACCGCGCAAAAAAGCCGACTTCATGTCGGCTCCAGACCCTGCCTCGGCGGGGTTTTTTGTTTTGCGCCGACGTCAGCCCGGCACTTCACCGGGCCGCGCCCAGCCGGCCTTAGCCAAGCTTCAGGATTCGCCGTGCGCCGTTGAGCACGACGAGACCGATGAGTGTGCCGATCACCAGATCCGGGAGGGCGAGCCCGTCCAGGCGACCAGTGCGCCGGCGGCAATCCCATGCCCATCATGAGCATGAACTGGGGCTCGCTGCCGAACACGGCGCGCCGGATCACTTCCGCCAATGCCCCCAGCGCGAGCGCTGCCTGAAGCCAGCCGGCAATGTGCGCGGCCTTCAGCTTCAGCGCCGCAGCGCGGCCTACGGCGTACAGCGCAAGCCCGTAAACCGCGGCGTCCGCGAACATGTCGAGCGAGTCAGCGATGAGGCCGGTGGACTGGGCCATGACGCCCACGACCATCTCGAAGACGAACATCGCCCCGTTGATGCCGAGCAGCAGCTTCAGCGTCCGGGCCTCGGCGGCGTCGCCCTCGGGGTCGGGGCTGAGCACCGATCCGGCGCGCTCGGTGTTTTCCAGCACGCGCGCACCCAGGTTCAGCGGAACTGAGGCGGGCCAACACCGCGTCGGGTTCTCCTTCGTGGGCCACGGTCAGCTCGCGGGCCTTCAGGTCGAACGCCAAGGCGCCCACCCCCGACGCATCCGCCAGAGCCATGCGAATGAGGTTTTCCTCGGAGGGGCAATCCATCCTGGGGACGGAGAATCGGCTCAGCCGCGAGGCGCCACCGGCGGAAACCGGCCCGGGTACGGCCTGCGAACCGCGACTGCCGGAGCAGCTATCGCCCTGGCATGTGTTCGTGGCCATGACTACAAACCCTCAAATCGATGTGGATTGATGCTGCTTCCATTCAAAACGCTCAGACAGACAGGGCGTCTGGCAACTGGAGAAAAGCCGCATGATAATTGGCGAACGGGTGTTGATGGCAGGCTGTGCCGTTCCCGCCATCCGCTCCTGCGCAGCCGAATTTTTCTGCTGGCGCCTTCGCGTACAGCCCCCCATCTTCTGGAGACCCGCATGACGAAAGGCCGCATCGTACAGTGTTCGCTGGACAGGCACGCATCGGCCATTCTGGATATCCTCAATGAAGCGATCCTGAATTCGACCGCCCTGTACGACTACGTGCCGCGGGCTCCGGAGAGCATGGGGCCGTGGTTCGCGGCCAGGGAGCAGGGCAACTTCCCGGTCATCGGCGTCGAGGACGAGGACGGCGCGCTGCTGGCGTTCGGCAGCCTGGGGACGTTTCGGGCATGGCCGGCCTACAAGTACACGGTCGAACACGCCGTGTACGTGCACAAGGACCATCGCGGCCGCGGCCTGGGCCATGAAGTCATGCTGGCCTTGATCGCAGCGGCCCGGCAGCGCGGCGTGCACGCCATGGTGGGCGGCATCGACGCGGCCAACTCGGGCAGCATTGCGCTGCACGAACGCCTGGGGTTCCGGCACGTGGGGACGCTCCCGCAGGTGGGTTTCAAGTTCGGGCGGTGGCTGGATCTGTCGTTCTACCAACTGCTTCTGGACGGGCCGCCGAATCCGGTCGACGGTTGAGCCGGACGTGCCCGCACCCTGCATGGCCTCTCAGAATCGGGCCCGTCCCGTATCATCCGCAAGCGTCCAGACGGGGCCATCCAGATGGTGGCGGGCGAACAGCTCGATCGCTTCCCGCAGCGTCCACTTGGTCCAATCTGCATCGGCGTGGCGTGCATACCATTGGCGGGCGAAGTTCCATATCTGCTCGATGGGGCGCACATCGCCCTTCGGGATGCCTCGGGACGCGCACCATGCGTCCACCTGAGCCTCGTCGCGGAACAGCAGTTGCACCGAGCACGTATAGACGACGTTGTCCCAGGCCTGCTTCATCGGGACCGGGAAATGCACGACGTAGTCGGTGTCGAGCAGCCTGCCGTTCTCGATCCGGATGACGGCGTGGTCGTCGATCGCACCCAGCCGCGTTTCGATGGTGGCCGATCCGCCGGCCAGATGCGCGAGACCTAAAGAACACCAGACACAGTTTCCCCACCATCTGCGTGTTCCGGATTTGACGACGCAGGTCGTCGGGGCCGCGGAGAACGGGTGGGCAATCCAGACCTCGTCGGAATGGGGGTGCAGCACGACGCCGTGGTTGTCGGCGAGAGCGCGCAGCGCCTGGCGGGCCTGCGCTGCATCGCAGCGGAAGCGCTCGGCGATCTCGCGCACCGTCGGCGGGCGCTGTTGCTTCAGAAAACCCGAGATGATGGCTTCGTGCAGGCTTGCATCGTTCATGGCGGTTCTTCCTTACCTGTGGTCGAGCATGTGAAATTCCGCGTCGGGGAGGCTGCTTCGCATCAGTTGCTCACCGCCATGATCCAGCCCGCCAGTCCGGCCAGCAGCACCACGAGCGCCGGCGGCATGCGCCAGACCGTCAGCAGCCCGAACAGGAGCAAGGCCAGCCCGAAATCCGCCTTGCCGTGGATGGCGCTCGTCCACACCGGGTCGTACAGGGCGGACAGCAGAATGCCGGCCATCGCGGTCTGGATGCCCGCGCGATGGCGCAAGCCCTCCCAGAATGGCGCGACCCAGTCCCAGCGCCATGCCCACCTGGCTGGTGGCCGGCCCCGGCAGGAACTGGCACAGGGCGACCAGGTCGGCGTAGCTGCGGTCGTCCAGCCAGCGGCGGCGCTCGACGAACTCCGTGCGGAAATAGCCCAGATGCGCGATCGGCCCGCCGAAGGACGTGAGCCCCAGCTTGAGGAAGGCGCCAAAAACCTCGGCAGGCGTACCGCGTGCTGCCGCGGCTTCGCGGCGTGGGACGCCGGTGGCGTCCGTCATGGGTGCATCGCTTTCCCGGTGAGTGTCCGGATGGGCGATGTGGGTTCCGGTTTTTCCTTCATGGCGAATCACGATGACGAAAAATGGATGTTCTGCCGCGGTTCAGTCCGGGCCGGTTCAATGGTCGCCCAGGAAATTCTTCAGCAGTACGATACCCAGCGACAGGGCCAGCACGGCGGCAACGATGACACCCGTGCGAAACCAGTCGGCCTGGCGGCTCCGGGCCACCGTCACCGCAGCGAGGGCGATGTAAGCGATCAATACCACGGTGATGGCCGCCGTCTCCCATGTCGCGGGCACCAGCCAGGACGTCAGGGTGAGCGCCACCCCGACGCTGGCCGCCCCGGCCACGCCGGCGGCGCTATGGAGCAGGGCTTCACGCCGGCCTTCCCCGGTATCGGTTGCGATGGCGGCCAGGCTGAAAGCGAACCAGTGCGCCACGACCAGGCCCAGAAGTATCCCCCACAACGCCCGAATCGGGCTTTCGGCGCCATGGCCGGTCTGCACGAGGGTGCCGATTGCCGCAAGCAGGCTGATCGAGACGTACAGGCCCATCGTCATCCATTCGCGTGCCAGATGACGGTCGTGCGGAACGCCGGGGGGCGGCGCCAGGTGCCGGTTACGTTTCATGGAGAAGTTGTCCTGCAAAATTCAAAGACGCAGCCGAGAAACCGACTATACCTATGCGGTGATTGATCCGGAAATACGGCGGCTCGGAGACGACCGCAGCACGTCACGCATCGGATCGGGCCGGTTGCGTGCGCCGCCCAAGCTGGGTTAAGGTCTGCCGCGCCATGAACGACAGTGCACTCGAAGCCGCCATCGCGCCGCTGGCCGCCGCGCATCCGGGATGCTCCGGCATCCATCCACTGCCCGACGGGCTCGACGCATTCGCTGCGCGCATGCTGCTGGCGCGCGCCGCCGAGCGCACGCTCGACGTGCAGTACTACATCTGGGACGACGACAAGACCGGCACGCTGCTGTTCAACGCCTTGCGCGCCGCGGCCGACCGCGGCGTGCGGGTGCGCCTGCTGCTCGACGACCACAACACGGTCGGGCTCGACGAGAAGCTGGCCGAGCTCGACACGCATCCGAACCTGGAGGTGCGGCTGTTCAATCCGCTGCGCATTCGCCGGCCGCGCTGGATCAATTACCTGATCGATTTCACGCGCGTCAACCGGCGCATGCACAACAAATCGTTCACCGCCGACGCGGTGGCCACCATCGTCGGCGGGCGCAACGTCGCCGACAAGTACTTCGACGCGACCGACGAAATCGTGTTCGCCGATCTCGACGTGCTCGCGGTCGGCCCGGTGGCGCGCGATGTCGCGGTCGACTTCGAGCGCTACTGGAACAGCGTGTCGGCGTGTCCGGTGCACCGTCTGATTCCGCGTCTGACCGATGCGCGCCGCGCCGAGCTGGCGGCGCAGGCGGCCGAGCTCGAGCGCAGCCCGGCGGTGGCCGCGTATGTGCGCGCGGTGCACGAGCTTGCGTCGCTGCGGCAACTGCTGCAGGGGCAGCTCGCGCTCGAATGGGCGCCGGTGCACGTGCTGAGCGACGATCCGGCCAAGGCGCGCGGACGCGCCGGGCGCCGGCAGCAGATGTCGTTCAGGCTCGATGCGATCGTTGGCGACTCGGTATCGAGCTTCGATCTGGTGTCGGCCTACTTCGTGCCGACCGCGCGCGGCGTCGAGGCGTTGGCGCAGCTCGCACGGCGCGGCGTCGCGATCCGCATCCTGACCAATTCGCTGGCGGCCACCGACGTCGCCGCGGTGCACGCCGGCTACGCCAAGCGGCGCCGGCCGCTGCTGCGCGCCGGCATCGAGCTGCTCGAATGGCGGCTTGCGCCGCAAGCGCCGCGCATACGCAAGCGGGTGGGGCTCGGTTCGGGCTCGGGCGGCAGCGCGGGCAAGAGCTCGGCGGCCAGTCTGCACGCGAAAACTTTCTCGGTCGATCGCCGCAGCGTCTTCATCGGTTCGTTTAACTTCGATCCGCGCTCGGCACGCCTGAACACCGAACTCGGCGTCATCATCGACAGCCCCGCGCTGGCGTGCCGCATCGCCGCCGGGATCAGCGAACATCTGGCGCAGACGGCCTGGACAGTGTCGCTGTCGCCCGACGGTGCGCTGCGCTGGCGCGGCGAGCGCGACGGGCGGCCCGAGCAGCACGACGTCGAGCCGCAGACGCGGCTCCATCAGCGCGCCGGCGTCTGGCTGCTGTCGCTGCTGCCGATCGAGTGGCTGCTGTGAGCGGGCAGGCGTTCGCTCGGCGTGCGGTGACTATTTGTTCATGTTCATGAGGTCCAGCAGCGAACAGCTCGTCTTGCGAACGAGAAGACAGTCGGCGCTGCCGGGCGTGTGCTCGAACGCGCAACTGAGGCGTTGCAACATCGCCCAGTCTTCCGCGCTGTAGGCCTGCGGCGGAAGATTGGGCGGGTAGTACACGCAGCCCGAACAAAGCTCGGCGGTGTCAGTCGGATTCGTGGACATGGTATCGAGGCGTGGCGCCGTCCTCGTCGTGATCGGGCAAGCGGATTTTACCCGTGCCATGACCGGCCTGCCTTGTGGTTTCAGATAGACCTGACGCCCCTTGTCTCTGGCCGCTGCCGGAACGCGCAGGCTGCCGGAAGATTCTCAGTGATCGCTCGCCGTCAGCTTCGCGCCCGCGCCCTCGCGCCGCACCAGCCACCAGGCCACATGCGCGAGCCAGGCCATGGCCAGCACGGCCGCCAAGGCGATGAGCCAGTGCCCCAGGCGCGCCTGGTCGTCGAGCAGGTAGGCGTTGCACAGGCGCAGCGGGGCGTCGATGTACAGTTGTCCCACCACCACCATCATGGGCAGCACATTGCCGAGGAAAAAGCCCTGCAGCACCAGCCCGGCCGCGTTCCATGACAGGCGCAACGCGGCCCCGGCCAGCAGCAGGGCGGCGCACTTGAGCGTTTCGACCAGCACGTCGTTCAGCGCCAGGTCGAGCACGCGCGGCACCATCAGCACCGACAGCACCACGCCCACGCCCGCCAGGCCGGCGATGCCATGGGCGTTCCAGCGTGCGAGGCGACGCTGCGCGCCGGGCCCCAGGGTGCCCGCCATCAGCGCACCGGCCAGCAGCCACAACGGATATTGCAGCAGCATGTGGCGCCACATGCTGGCCTCCAGCAGATGGCGCAATGGGAGGCCGGCCAGCAGCGCGAGCAGCAGCAGCCCCGCCAGCCCCTGGCGCGCAGGTGTGAACCAGGCCAGCCGCCTCATTGCGGCCTCCGCGCCAGGTGGCGCGCATAGTCCAGCGCCATCTGCTGTTCGGCCATATCGAAGATGCGCACCATGCGGCCGCGCGCGTCGAACACCAGCAGGGCGGCGTTGTGTTCGTAGTTGCCCCGGCCGTCGGGCACCACGACCACGCCCAGGCGGCGCAGCAGCGCCCGCTGCTGCGCGCCGTCCGGCACGCGCACGAAGCGCCACAGCGCCGGGTCGGCGCGCAGGCCGCGCGCATAGGCCTGCAGGGCGGCGGGGTCGTCGCGCGCACCGTCGAAACTGATGGACAGCAGCCTGACCCCGGGCGTGTGGCCTGCCGTCCGGTCGGCCTGCAGGGCGGCTTGCAGCTGCTGGAAGCTGCTGCCCAGGGACAGGCACAGGGTCTCGCAATGGGTGTAGATGAAATCCACTATCGTGGCGCCGCCATCGGTAGTCAGCAACGCGGGCAGGTCCGGCGCCGTCACGGCGGGGCCTTGCACCGCCACCGGCGGCACCGGGACGGGGCGCAAGGCCACCTCCAGGCGGCGCGCGCCCTCGTCCGTCCAGACCTGAAAATCGCAGGTCAGCCAGCGGGCGGCCGCCCAGCCGCCAAGCAGGAACAGGACGCAGAGCAGGACGGTACGCAGCATGGCCGCATCACTTCTGCAGGGTCTTGAGCGCGGCCTCGCCCTCGAACGGCGTGGTGCGGCTGCCTTCCTGGCGCGCCTCGGCAAACAGATCGGGCTGCACGGCCCCGGCCTTGTTGGACCAGTTGCCGCGGATGTAGCTGGCGATGGCCGCGAGCTCGGCGTCGCTCAAATGCTGAAAGCTGGGCATGGCGCCCGCGTACTTGCTGCCCTTGACGATGAGATCGCCCGTGATGCCGTGCAGCAGGATGTTGGCCAGCACGCGTGTGTCACCCTGCACCCATTCCGAGCCATCGAGCGGCGGGAACACGCCCGGCAGGCCCATGCCCGTGGCCTGGTGACAGGCGACGCATTGCGCGGCGAACAAGGCCTTGCCGTCGACGGCCGCACCCGGCGCGGCGGGTGCGGGGCCGGAGAGTTCGGCCACGGTGCGCTGGTCTCCATAGCGGGATAGATCCAAGGGTTCGGTGTACAGAATGTAACCCACTGCCCACAGCACCATGAAGACCACCACCAGCAGGATGACCAGCGGCATGGGCCGGATGGCTTCTTCTGGATCGATGTTTTCGCGCCGTTGCGCGCGTGTGTCCGGGTCTTGGCTCATCGCGACGGTCCTTTTCATTGCAGCGGACCCGGCTTGTCGGCCGGCGGCGCAGAGGATGGCTGGGCGCCGGGGGCCGCATGGGGCTCGGGCGGCAGGATGGGATATTCGCGCTTCAGCGACAGCAGATACTTCACCAGGTCCTGCATCTCGGGCTTGGCCACCACCACCTTGCCCGCCGGCGCGATGCCCGGCGGCAGATTGATGGCCTCCTCGCCCGGATCGAGCCTGTCCTTGACATCGAACAGATAGGGATAGGGCGGCATGATCGAGCCGGGCACATAGGCGCGCGGCTGGTACAGGTGGCCCAGGTGCCAGTCCTTGCTGGGCTGGCGCACGCCGATATTGAGCAGATCCGGCCCGGTACGCATGCTGCCCAGCAGGTGCGGCCTGTCGTAGTAGTAGTCGCCCGGTACCGAAGCGCGGCCCCAGCCGCGCTTGGCGTCCGGCGCAAAGCTCTCGGAGCGCGGCTGCTGGCTGTGGCAGTACATGCAGCCGTTGGCGATATAGACCGCACGCCCGCGCAGCTCGGCGCTGGTATAGGGTTTGAGCCCCTCGGGCGGCTTGACGTCGCGCACCTGGATGTAGGGCAGGATCACCAGCGCCGAGACGGCGATGGCGAAAGTGACCATGGCGCCGGCGGCCAGTTTGGATTCATTCTCCATGAGCCACCCCCCCGGCCTGGGGCTGCGGCGCGAACAGCGCGGCACCGGCCCGATCGGGGCCGAAGCGCAGCGCCATGGCCAGGAAGTGGCCGACGAAAATCAGGTGGCTGGCCACCATCAGGGTGCCGCCCACACTGCGCCATTGCAGCCACGGAATGGTCACGGCGACCGAGTCCATGAAGGGCCGGGACGCATCCAGCATGGCCAGCCCCTGCAGCCAGCCGCCGTAGGTGAGGCCACCGAAATAGATCAGGATGCCGACGGCCGCGAGCCAGAAGTGCCAGGAGATCAGCCTGGGGAAGGGCCATTCCCAATGCAGGATGCGCGGCATCATGAAATAGATGGCGCCAAACAGCACCATGGTGACGAAGCCGTAGGCGCCCAGATGGGCGTGCGCCACGGTGAAATGGGTGAAGTGCGCCACCTGCTGTACCGAGCGCAGGGCCTCGAACGAGCCCTGCAGCGACGACAGCATGTACATCAGGCCGCCGAACATCATGAAGCGCAGCGTGGGCGAATACAGCGCAAGGCGCATGCGTCCGCGCATCGTCAGCGCCATGTTGATCGAGAAGGCCAGCACCGGCACGATCATCATCATGCTCTGCACGATGGACAGCGTGACCAGCCAGCCCGGCACCGGCCCGCCCACCAGATGGTGTCCGCCGACCTGGGCGTAGAAAAAAGCCAGCGTCCAGAAGCCCAGAATGGACAGGTTGTACGACCTGATGGGCCGCGCAATGATCTTGGGCAGGAAGTAATAGATGGCGCCAACGGCCACCGGCGTGAACCACAGCCCCAGCACGTTGTGGCCATACCACCAGTTCATCGTCGCCTGCTGCACGCCGAAGTGCACCCCCGGCAGCTTGCCGACGATGAACAGCGTGGTGATCCACAGCAGGGCCGCAATGTGATACCAGCTCGTCACGTACAGCGACTCGGTCTTGCGGTTGACCAGCGTGTAGAGCACCGGGCCGATGATGCAGACCATGCCGGCGGCAAAGAAGATGCCGATCTGCCAGGGCATCTCCAGATACTCCAGACCATCGGTCCAGCCGATGCCGATGGCGCCGACGGCGCTGGCAACGGCCACGTTGACCAGCGCGCCGCCGATCATGATCCACATCGGGCCGATCAGCGGCCGGCGCATCAGGCGCGGCATGAGCCAGATGATGATGCCCAGCTCGGCGTTGGTGATCCAGCCGTAGAGCACGGCCGTCAGGTGCACGGTGCGGATGCGCCCGAAGGTCATCCAGGCCTCGCTCACCAGCCAGTCGGGCCAGTGCAGCTTGAGCGAGGCCGTGAGGCCGGCGATGCCGCCGAACAACAGCCACATGCAGGCAAAGGCGACGAACATGAAAACCGGAAACGCGCTGGAGCGGTCGGCGACGATGCGGTCCTCGATCTCCTGGGCGTCCGGCGGGTGGACGGAGTCGCCTGGCTCGGCCGCCACGGCCTGAAAGCGCCTGTGCCCGACCTGGCCCAGCGCCGGATCGTCGGCATGGCCGATTTCGCCGGAGACGAAGATGGCGGAAGCAGCCTTGGGATTCTCGACCAGCAGGCCCTTGCGCAGCGACCAGATGAAGGCAAACAGGGCGATGATCGATATCAGGAAGGCGCTCAGGAGGCTAAGAATGGCACTGTCCATGAATACGTGTTCCTCCGTGCGGTTGCGCCGCGCCTCATGCATTCATGAAACGCGGCGCTACCGTTCTGTCTCCCCTGATCCGCAACCCCTGAATTCCAGCCCCTGGCCTGCCGGTTTTATTTATATCACACTGTGATACAAATTCCAGAGGCTTGACGCCCGCAGCCCGGCCCCGATGTGTGAGGCAAGCCGAAAAGGATGGCGTCCGGCGGATCGTGTAATTGACGATCCGGAGGGCGAGAATGGAACGGAGACGAAGGGGAACTACACGCCCGAATTTCGGGCGGCGGCCGTCAAGCGGGTGGAGGCGACAGGCATGCCGGCAGGGAGGGCGGCGAAGCGGCGCTCGATCCCGAAAGCAGCCTGGACAACTGGGTGCGGGCGGCCATGTGCCGGGTGCTGGATGTTTCGGAGAGCGGTTACCGCGCTTGGCGGATACGCCCGCCGTCACCCGAGCGCAGGCCAATGCGCGGCTGGAAGTCGAGATCAGGGCGGCGCACGAACGGACGCGGCAGACCTCCGGCCCTGAGCGTCTGCAAGCCGATTGGGCCGACATCGGTCGCCTATATTTGGCGACCGGTGAGTCAGTTCCAAATAGAACGAAACAGACCCTATTCCGTGCCGGCCGTGTCGCGTGCCAGATAGGCACCGAGATCGGCGAGTTCCGCGTCGTTGATCTCGGTCTTGCGGAAGAAGGGCATGATCGAGATGCCGTGGCGCACAAACACCGCGACCAGCTCCGGCGTCAGTCCGGGGCGTTCGGCCAGTGCGGCCGGAACGGCGCCCTGGTAGCGGAATTCCAGTGCCTGGGTGCCGGGATGTCCGGGGCCGGCGCCGTGACAGGACACGCACCATTGCTGGTAGATCGCGCGGCCGCGCTCGATTTGCGCCGGGTCGTGCGGCTTCGCGGCTTCCTGTGCCAGGCTCGGCGACGAGCCGAAGGTCAGCGCCGCCGCGGCGGCGATCAGCAGTGCCGATTTCATCATGCCTTCCCCCGGAACCGCTTCGGCCAGATCCCGCCGCGTCCGGGCGCGATGATCCCGTTGGGGTCGATCGCGTCCTTGAGCCTGGTCCGGAATTTCAGCAGCGCGTTGTCGTTGAACGAATAGGTCTTGGCGACGACGTCCTGGAACGCCGGCCCGGTGCGGTACTCGGTCCAGCCGTGCTGTGCCGCCAGTTCCACCAGCTTCACGTACTGCTCGCGGACCTTGGCGTTGCGCGCCTTGTCGCTGCGCGAGACGAAGAACGGCACCATGAAGATGAAGGTGCGGTGCACCCAGTACGCCGGGGCGGTGAACGGGCCGACGATCGCCGGGGTGATGCCCAGTTCCTGCACCGCCTTGCCGAACACCTGGTGCGCCTTGATCAGTTCCTCGCCGCTGCGCGAGATGATCGACCCGAGCCAGACGTGGCCATCCTGGGGGTCCGGCACGACCCTGGAGCGTGCGCCGATCGAGAAGATCGACATGTTCGGGATGCCGAGCGCGACCTGGTGGTGCACCTTCTTCTTGGTCGCCTCGTCGAGCGGCAGCGCGTAGGACTCGACCTCCTCGAACTTCACGCCGTCGATGCCGGCCAGCTTCTTCTGCGCGTACTTCCAGTTGGCGTAGACCGTTTCCTTCGGCCCGTAGAAATTGAGCAGCACGCGCCAGTACTCCATGCCGCGGCTGCGCGCGTACTTCTCGAACTCTTCCGCGCTGGCGCCGCCCGGCCTGGCATGCATGTCCAGCAGTTCCTGGTCGGCCTGCACCCGCTCGGGCTCCATCATCAGCGTCATCAGGTCCAGCGGCGATGAATAGCGCGGGTTCCCGATCAGGCCCTGGTCCTCCAGGTAGTTGACGATGTCGACCAGCGGCACGATGTCGCGGTAGCGCGGCACCGAGACCTGGCACGAGAGGAAGTGCTCGGGCTCGGGCATCATCCAGAAGCCCATCTTGGTGACGATGCCGAAGTTCGATTGCGCGAACAGACCGTCGACGTAGGGACCGTAACCGTACTTGTTTTCGCCCCAGGTTTTGGCGCCCGGCACGGCGGCCATGCCGGTGCGCATGACTTCGCCGTCCGGCAGCACCACCTCCATGCCGCAGTGGGCGCCGAAGTGGTCGCGAAACTCGCCCCAGGTGTAGCCGACGCCATGATCCAGCGCGTTGCCGAGCGGACTGCCCCAGCCCGGGTCGGGGATGTCCATCATCACCTTGAGCCCGCGTTCCTGGATGTACCGGTACAGGTCGAAGTAGGACACGCCCGGCTCGACGATGCAGAAGTTGCGCTTGTCGTCGACCTCGATCACCTTGTTCATGCGCTTGAGGTCGACGATGACGCTGCCGGAGAGGTTGGGCGCCGAGCCGCCGTAGCCGAGGTTCTTGCCGGTGGAGATGGCGAACAGAGGAATCTTGTGCTGATTCGCGGCGCGCACCACCGCCTGCACCTGCTCGACCGTTTCCGGCGCCACGGCGGCGGAGGCCACCAGTTCGTCGGCCTCGTCCCACGACACGGAGTACGCGTCGCGGTAGAGCGCCACGTCCTCGTCGCTGGTGAACACCCATTGCTCGCCGACGATGCGGCGGAACGCGGCCATCGCCGCATTGAAGTCCTTCGTGCTGACGCCTGCGGGCAGTTTCATCGCGGGTTCCTTGCGAGGTTGGAGATGCGCGGCGCGATCACCCAGGGATGGAGCTGTTCGCCGCCGCTGCTCACGGGCTCGCCGCGCGAGATCACGCGCATGCCGTGGTCCCAGCCGATCCGTTCCAGCAGGAACAAGGCCGGGTACGTGGTCAGGCCTGCGATCACCGTCGGCTGCGCCCACCAGGCGTCGAGCACGCCTTCGGTCCAGAGTCCGGAGATGTCGCCGTCGAAGGCGTGGGCGGTGACGCCGCGGCTGCGCGCCGCGGCGCCGAAGGCCGCGCTGGCCGGCAGGTCGGGCTGGTAGAGGGCCGCGTCCAAGCGCGGCGTCGATGCGTCCGGCAGTGGGCCGGCGGCGCCGGCCCAGCTTGCGAGCGCGGGCCCGCCGAACGCCAGCCCGCTCACCGCGAGGCCGCTCTGGAGGAAACGTCTGCGTGTGATCATCTGCGATTCTCCCGGTGTCAGCGCGCCAGCGTGCCGCCATCGACCGGGAAGAACGCACCGGTGACGAAACTGGCCTTGGGGCTGGCGAGCCACAGCACCATTTCGGCGACCTCGCTCACTTCGCCCATCCGTCCGAGCGGATGGATCTTGTCGAGCTTGGCGCGCTCTTCCGGCGGGAAGAAGTTGATGAGATCGGTCTTGATGAAGCCGGGGCCGACCGCGTTGGCGCGGATTCCCTGTTCGGCGTAGTCGAGCGCGATCGTCTTCGTCAAACCGACGACGCCGTGCTTGGCGCTGCAATAGGGGCTGAGCCCAGCCGAGCCGACCGCGCCGCCCACGCTGGCCATGTTGACGATGGCGCCGCCGCCCGCCTCCAGCATGGCCGGAATCTGCGCGTGTACCGCGTAGAACACACCCGACAGGTCGATCCGGATGACCCGGTCCCAGGTCTCGATCGGAATCTCGGCCGCTGGCGCCAGATCGTGGCTGATACCGGCATTGTTGACGGCGATGTCGAGCTGACCGTACTCGGCCTTGGCGCGCGCCACGAGTTCCACGTGGTAGGCGGGGTCGGCCACATCGCCCTGGACGAAAATTGCGGTGCCGCCGGAAGCGTGAATCGTATCGAGGGTTTCCTGCCCGCCCTGGGCGGCAATGTCGGCCAGGACGACGCTGGCGCCTTCGCGCGCGAACGCCAGGGCGATGCCCCGGCCGAGGCCCGCGCCCGCGCCGGTGACGATCGCGGTTTTGTTCTGCAGCATCATGGTGTCTCCTCGTTCGTGTTTTCGTAAGCAAGATAGTTGATGATGCCGCTGAAGTCCTGGCCCGCGAAATCGCCCACCGCTTCCCGGCCCGATGCGGCCGTTGCTGTTCCGGCCTCGGCGGCGGCCTGCATGGCGTCTCGGGACAGATCGAACGCGGTGACGCGATGGCCGGCTCTCACCAGATTCTTGCCCATGCCCATGTGTTCCAGACCGATGATCGCGACGTTCATGAAATCTCCTGGCCAGCAGCGGTGCAACGATAAGGTGATGCTTTCCGGCTTGAGTTTAACCTTGCCGGTGTCAATGCGCGCGTCCTACCCGATTCCGTCCCCGGCCCAGCGCGTGGCCAGGGACATCACCATCGCGGCTGCGACGGCGATCAGGCCGAGTCCCCAGACCCACGCCCGGTCCTGCGCCAGGCCGGACACGATCAAGCCCAGCGCCACGGCGATCAGGGCGCTGGCGCCGAGCTGCAGTCCGCGCATACTCATCGGTCAGGCCCCCGTTCCAGCGAACCGGTACAGCCCGAGCGTGGCCAGCGAGATCAGCGCACCGGTGCCGACGGCCCACGGAACGGCCTTGCGCAGCACGCCCCCGACCAGGGACGGATCGCCGACCGTGGTCGCGCCGAGCAGCGCGTCGGCGGGCGAGATCGCGTTGCCCACCGCGCCACCCGCCACCTGCGCAGCCAGGGCGAGCGGGACCGGGACGCCTTCGGCCTCGGCGCCGGTGACCTGGAGCGGGCCGAACAGGACGTTCGATGCGGTGCTCGACGAGGTGGCCAGCGAGCCGAGCATGGCGATGAAGTTCGCCGATGCCAGATACGCCGTGCTGCCGGCCACGGCGCTCAGGCCGAGCGCGAGCACGGCGATCTCGCCCGAATGGCTCATCACCGCGCTCATCAGCATCAACGCCGTGACGCTCGTCGTCACCGGCAGGGCGTCGCCTGCCGCACGCTGCACCAGACCGGCGACGCGGGTGCCCTGCGGATAGCGGCCGTCGCGCTGGAACAGCAGGTAGCCGAGCCATGCTGCCAGCAGCAGGAAGGTGCCGGGATGGGTGAGCGGCGTGAATGCCGCATAGGCGTCCACGGCGCCCTCGACGATGCCGTATCCGGTTTCCGTGGCGGGAAACGGCGGGCCGACGCTCACCGTCTCCAGCACCTCGCGCAGCGGCGCGACGGTCAGCACGACCACCGCGATCACGCCGAGGAACAGGTAGGGCGCGAACGCGAGCGCGAGCGTCATCGGCGGCCGCTCTCCCTGCGCGCCGCCCGCGTCGGCCGACGGTTCCGGTTCCTCGCGGTCGAAGATCCGGTCGGGCTCGTCGTCGTCCTCCTGCCGGTAGAAGCGCCACTGCGACAGCAGCAGCGCCGCCACCAGCCCGGCCGCGCAGGCGATGAACATGGCAATGGGCAGCAGCGTCGGCAGCAGCAGCCACAGCAGCCCGCCGTGCAGCAGCGAAATGGCCAGGATCGCCGGCAGTCCGCGGCGCAGCGCCCAGGTGCCGCCATACAGCCAGGCGATCATCAGTCCGCCGCTGAGGTTGGCGATCGACACCAGCACGACGGCGCTGCGCAGGGTGGCGGTCGGATCGGCAACCTCCACCACCGATTCCAGTGCCATCCACGGCGCGCCGAGCGAACCGAAGGCGTTCGCCCACGCGCCGCCGATGATCGGCAGCAGCACGGCATGCAGCGGCTTCACCCCGAGCCCGAGCAGGATCGGCGCGACCACCGCCAGCGGCGCACCGAAGCCGGCGATCGACTGGATGAAGGAAGTGAGCAGCCAGGCGAACACCAGGATCACCATCAGGCGGTCGGGAATCAGCCGCAGCACGCCGCGCTGGATCGCCTGGAACGCGTTGGCGCCGTTCGCGACCCGGTACAGGATCAGCGCCGGCCAGACGATGTACAGGATGAAGATCGCATCCCAGATGCCCTTTCCGGACGCGACCGCAATCGCCTCCAGCGGCGTGCGGAACAGCGTCACCGCGACCAGCGCGGCCACCGCCAGCGCGACCGGCGCCGCGGACGAGGTCGACCAGCCGCGCCACATCAGCAGCGCCAGCAGCACCAGGATCGGCAGCAACGCGGCCAGCACCGAGGCCGGCGAGACCGGGAGCGTGCTGTCGATCATGCGCGGGGGTGGCGGCGGACAGCGTGCCCAGGCTGCGCAGTGCGAGGCTCAGACATCCTCGCCCCCGGCCGCGTACTCGCGGTGGCTGCGGTGCAGTTCGCCGAGCAGCGGCAGCGCCACGCCGGCGGCGAGCAGCGCGAAGCCGACCCAGCCGCCGCCGCCGAGTGCGCCGCTGCCCGCTGCATCGAGATGGATCAGGACCGCGCCGGCGACCACCAGCACGATCGCCAGCCCCTGCTGCCACACGGCATCCTTGAGCCAGCCCATGTCAGCCTCCCGTTCCGTTCGCGCCGACCGGCGGGAACATCCAGGCCCCGCCCAGCGTGATCAGGGCCATCGCCAGTAGCGCCAGCACCACGAACGGCATCATGGCGCGCAGGGTGTTCGCGGTCTGGCCGCTGGCGCCGACCGCGCCCAGCCCGAGCAGCACGGCGGAAATGGCGATCGACGAACCGATCGCCGCACCGGAGGTCTGCGCGGCCAGGATGAAGGCCGGGTTGAGCCCCAGCGCCTCGGCCGCCCGCTCCTGCAGTGGGCCGAACAGGATGTTGGCCGACAGGTTGCTGCCGGTGAGGAAGCCGCCGAACGCACCGATCAGCGGTGACAGCAGCGCGTACACCGGCGCCGATGCGACCTCGGCCAGGCCGGCGGCGAGCTCCAGCACCATGCCCGAGCCCTCCATCACCAGCGCCAGCGGGACGAAGGCCATCAGCGCCATGATCGTCGGGATCGAGGTCCTGAGGGTGTCGACGCCGATCTCGTCCAGCCGGCCGGCGGGGATGTAGCCGCGTTTCCGGAACACCCAGAACGCGATGATCGACGACACCAGGAGGAAGGTGCCCGGGTGGGTCAGCGGCGAGAATCCGCTGTACGCGGCGGTGGCGGCGGTGGCCACGCCGTAGCCGGTCTCCAGCGCCGGGAACGGCAGCCCGAAGCGGACCGCGTCCAGCGGCCCGCCGATGGCCGGCACCAGTTCCACCACCATGATCAGCGCGGTGAGCAGCAGGTACGGCCCGAACGCGAGCCACAGCGGCATGTCGTGGCCGGGATGGGCGGCTGCCGGCGCATCGCCGGTAGCGGCAGGCGCCGGATCGTCCTTGCGCAGCAGCGGGCTGTCGACGACGGCCGAGCGCTGCGCGTAGCGCTTGCGCGCGAGCAGGCTGACCACGATCAGCGCGACCGCTCCCGGCACCACGTTGGCCAGGTTCGGCGCGACCTGGGCGATGGCGAGCTGGCCGAGCGCCATGATCGCAGAGAGCACCAGCACCGCCGGCCAGGCCTCGCGGATTCCCTGCCAGCGGCCGTAGACCCAGGCGATGACGATGCCCGCCAGCAGGTTGGCCACGCCGAGCATGACGCTGGTCGCCAGCAGCGTCAGCGCCGGATCGGAGATCTCCGTCACCCGCGCCAGCGCTTCCCAGGCCACGCCGAGGGTGCCGAAGGTCTTGGCCCAGGCGTGGCCGATGATCGGGATCGCGACCGCCCACACCGGCTTCAGCCCGAGCGCGAGCAGCAGAGGCGCGGCGACCGCGATCGGTGCGCCGAAGCCGGTGATGCCCTGGAGGAAAGAGGGGAACACCCAGCCGAAGGCGAGCACGTGCAGCAGCACGTTGGGGGTGATCGCCTCGATGCCGCGGCGGATCGCGCCGAAGGCGCCGGCCTCGTCGCTGATCTCGTAGAGCAGCAGCGCCGGCGCGATCACGTAGGCGATGAACAGCGCGTCCCAGACGCCCTTCACCGACTGCAGCGCGACCAGGCCCGGCGAGGACTGGAACAGCGTCAGCGCCAGCGCCGCGGCCAGGAAGTAGCCGACTGCGGCCGCGCTGGTCGCCTTCCAGCGCAGGCCGATGAGCAGGATCAGCACCGCCGCCAGCGGCGCCGCCGCGGCAAGCCACAGGCCGAGGGTCAGCGGCAGGTCCATGTCGCCTCCGGGGCTCTAGTAACCCAGCGCCGCGCCGTCGCCGCGCGGGTCGGCGCCGCCTTCGTAGAAGCCGCTGTCGCGGTCGATCCGGATCGCCTGCGCATGGCCCATGGTGCCGCTCCAGCCGCCGACCATCTGCACCGGGTGGCCGCGCAGGGTCAGCTCGCGGGTGACCTCCTCGGGAATGCGCGACTCCAGCGACAAGTTGCTCGACGCCGTGCCCCAAGTCCGCCCCATCAGCCAGCGCGGGGCCTCGATCGCCTGCTGCACGTCGTAACCGAAATCGACCATGCGCGTGAGCATCGCCGCCTGCGTCTGCGGCTGGCCTTCGCCGCCCATGGTGCCGTAGGCGAGCACCGGCTTGCCGCCTTCGAGCATCATCGCCGGGATGATGGTGTGGAAGGTGCGCTTGCCGGGTTCCAGCCGGTTGGGGTGATTGTCGTCGAGCGAGAAGAACGAGCCGCGGTTCTGCATCAGGATGCCGGTGTCGCCGCCGACCGCCGATGAGCCGAAGTCGTGGTAGATCGACTGGATGATCGACACCACCAGGCCATCGGCATCGGCGGCGCAGAAGTAGCAGGTGTCGCCACCCGGCGGCTGACGACGCGCGGCGTCGCCGAAACGCAGCCCGGGTTCGAACTGATCACTCGCGCGGCGCGGATCGATCAGCCTGCGGCGCTCGTCGGCGTAGTCCTTCGACAGCAAGTGCCCGAGCGGGATGTCGACGAAGGCCGGGTCGGTCAGCCACTCGTCGCGGTCGGCGAAGGCGACCTTCACCGCCTCGACGATGTGGTGGTAGTAGTCGGCCGTGCCCTCGCCCCAGCCGGCCACGTCGAAGCCGTCGAGCAGGTTGAGGATCTGCAGCGCGGCGAAGCCCTGCGTGCTCGGCGGCATCTGCACGATGTCGCGGCCGCGGTAGGTGGAGGTGATCGGATCCACCCATCGCGCCCGGTAGGCGGCGAAGTCCTCCGGCCGCAGCGGCGAGCCGTCCGCTTCCAGTGCACGGCAGATACGGGTCGGGATGTCGCCCTCGTAGAAATCGCGCCCGCCCGCCCGGGCGAGCTGTTCGAGCGAGCGCGCCAGGTTGGCCTGGACCAGGCGCGTGCCTTCGCGCTGCGGCTCGCCGCCGGGCAGGTAGACGGCGGCGGTGTCCGGCTGCTTGCGCAGGATCGGCAGGTCTTGCACCAGCCAGTCGGCGAGCGAGCGGCTGACCGGCATGCCGTCGCGCGCGTACTCGATCGCGGCGGTGAACAGATCGGCCCAGGGCAGGCGACCGAAGCGCTCGTGGGCCGCGCGCCAGCCGTCGACCGCGCCCGGCACGGTGAGTGCGGCGAGCGCGCCGCGCGCGGGAATCTCGCGCTCGCAGCCGCGCTCGCGGTAGTACGCGCGGGTCGCCGCGCGCGCCGCCGGGCCGCTGGCCTCCAGCGCCTGCACGCCGTCGCTGCCGGGGCCGGCGATCAGCCAGAAGCCGTCGCCGCCGAGACCCGCCATGTGCGGGTAGACCGCACACAGCACGGCGTTGGTCGCGATCGCCGCATCCACCGCGCTGCCGCCGCGCTGCAGGGCATCGAGACCGGCGGCGCTGGCCAGCACGTGCGGCGCGGCCACCATGCCGCGCGGTGCGTAGGTCGGGGGGCGGCCGGTGCGCGGCCCATTGGCGTGGCTCATGGTGTCGTCCTCTCGGTCAGGAAACCCGTTCGTCTTCGACCATGCCCGCCCGGGTCGGTGGCGGTTCTGGCTTGCGTGCGGCGATGTAGCGTCCCAGCGGAGGGATCAGGCCGCCGAGCCCGAGCGCGAGCAGCCCCAACTGCCACAGCAGTGGGTGCCCCTGCGCGGTGCCCAGACTGATCAGCGGGAACGCCGCCAGCATCAGCAGCATCGACAGGCTGAGTGCGCCGAGGCGGGTCATGGCTGCCGTACTCCGCCGGTCAGCATGACCAGCAGCACCGTGGCGATGCCGGTCACGATCACCGCCACGATCGTCCACGGCAGCGTCTTGCGCAGGATGGCGCCCTCCTGCCCGGCGATGCCCGCCGTGCTCGCGCCGAGCACCACGTTGGCCGGCGCGATCGCATTGCCGATCGAGCCGCCGGCGCTCTGTGCGGCGATGATGGCGGACTGCGGCAAGCCCTTCAGCTCGGCCACCGTCGATTGCAGGTTGGAGAACAGCACGTTCGACGAGGTGCTGCTGGAGGTCATGAATGCGCCGAGTGCACCGATGCCGTTGGCCACGAAGGCGAACACATAGGCGGGCGCCACTGCGGCGATGCCCAGCGCCAGCACCTCGTTCTGCCCGGAGTGGTCCATCAGCCGCGCCATCGCCAGGAACGCGATCACCGGCACCGATGCCGGCACCGCGTCGGACACCAGTCCGCGCAGGATCGACGGGCCTTCGCCGGTGGACCATTGCCGGTAGTAGCCGTGTGCGCGGAACACCAGCCAGGTGAGCGCTGCGGTCGCCAGCAGGAAGGTGCCCGGGTGGGTCAACGGCGCGAACGGGGAATAGGCGGACACCGCCGCGTTGCCGACGCCGTATCCGGTATCCACTGCCGGGAACGGCATGCCGATGCGGAAGGCGCCCAGGGCCTCGTTGAGCGGCTTGATCGCCAGCACCGCCACCGCCACCACGCTGAGGATCACGTAGGGCACGAATGACATCGCCAGGCTCATCGGCGCCGGGCGGTCGTCGAGATTCGCCGGCCCGTCGTCGCGCATCGCCGGTCGTTCGGTGATGCCCTGCGGCGGCTCGGCGTAGCGCTTCCAGCGCGACAGCGGATACAGCGCCAGCACCGCCGCCGAGCCGGCGAGGAAGGTGCACAGCACCGGGGTGACCGGCGCCAGCAGCGCCTGCCCCACGCCCTGGATCGTGGCGATGATCAGCACCAGCGGCCAGGCATGGCGCACCGCCGGCCACTTGCCGTACATCCACACGACGGTGAAGCCGCCGAGCACGCAGGGGATGATCAGCAGCAGCCCGGACTGGAACGCGGTCGTCGCCGGGTCGGCGAGCTCGACCACCTGCTGGGTGGCGAACCAGCTCACCCCGAGCGTGCCGAAGAACTTCGCCCACAGGTGCGCGATGATCGGGATCGCGACCGCATACACCGGCCGCACCCCGTATGCCACCAGCAGCGGCGCGACGATGGCGATCGGCGTGCCGAAGCCGGCGATGCCCTGCAGGAACGACGAGAACACCCAGCCCAGCGCGACCACGATGAACAGCTCGTTGCGGCTGAAGCGGGTGATGCCCTGACGCAGTGCGTCGTAGCCGCCGGCCTGGTCGGTGACCCGGTACAGCAGCAGCGCCGGCCACACCACGTAGAGGATGAAGATCGCGTCCCACACGCCCTTCGCGCTGGCGACGGCGACGGTCTCCCACGGCGTGGCGAAGGCCAGCAGGGCCACCGCCGCGGCGGTGAACATCCCCATTGGCCCGGCCTGCGGCGCCGTCCAGCGCAGGTTGACCATCAATACCAGCAGCACCACGATCGGCAGCAGCGCCAGGATCCAGTGGATCAGATCGACAGGAAGTTGGGCGTTTTCCATCGGCGAAGTCGCTCGTCCGGTGTGGATGCGGGTCAGCCTGGCCGGGCGCTGGTGGCGCTCGCGGTCTTGTTCTGCAGCATCATGGTGTTTCCTTTTTCGATGGGCTCAGGTCGTCACGTCGCGTGCCAGGCTGCGCACCCGGAAGGCGAACACCACGCGCAGTAGGCCGATCGCCAACGCCCAGGCACCGATCATCAGCGACACGCTGAGGCCGCCGAAACCCGGTGCCCACAGCAGCAGCGCGCCGAAGGCGACCGAGAGCACGCCGGTCAGGTACAGCACCCATTCGCCTTTGACGGCCTTGCGGATACTGACGCCGAACATGAAGATCGCCGTGCCGAACAGGATCGCCTGAAAGGCGACCACGAAGACGAACAGCAGCACCGTGTTCACCGGCCCGAACAGCGCGTACAGCCCGACCAGTATGCTGATCAGGCCCACGAAGAACACCCACCAGCGGCCTTCTGCACCCTTCGCGGCCAGTGCGCGGACGACGCCGAAGATGCCGTCCACCAGCAGGAAGGCGGCGAACAGCACCGCCAGCGCGAGCAGCGCTTCGGCCGGCCGCATCAGCGCCAGGACGCCGAACAGGATGTAGAGGATCCCGCCCAGCAGGAACAGCCACCAGTTGCTTTTGGCGAAATCCAGCGCGTCCTGGAAAAAGGGTGATTGCGTGGCATTGGTATTCATGCGTTCTCCTTCGTGGCAAAAAAGTGGAATGTCGATCCTCGCGCTGCGCACCGGAAATGCGGCTAGCGGCAAGCCGCGTTTCCGGCCTGCGCCAGCGCGAGGAAGGTGATGCTCGCCGGCGCGAGTGCGAGCTTGCCAGCGTCGACGCGCTCGCCCTGTAGTGTGGGCAGCGCGTCGTCGCGGCCGAGCTTCAGTTCCTGCCCGTTGAACTGGATTTGAGTCGCATCCAGCGACGGCGCGGACAGAGTGTAGCGCGCCGCAGCGGCCGGCAGCTCGATCACGGTCGCTTGCGAGCGGCTGGTGTTGATCGCGAGGATCGCCACCCCGCCGGGCACGCCGCGCAGGCAATGCGCGTAGACGTGGCGGCCTTCGGCGAGGGGGACACCGGAATCGAGCACCGTCGTGCCCATCAGGCGGCGCCACAGCAAGGCCGCCCAATACTTGGGCTTGGGCGCGAACGTGTCCTCGTTGACCATGCCGTAATCGCTGGCGACCAGGGTGTTGTGGAACACGACGTCAACTTGCTGGCGCGCGAGCCGGCCGAGCTGGTCGAGGTAACGGAAATTGTCCAGGAAGGTGCCGGCCCACGGGTTGCCGCCGCAGGCCGCGTCCGCCGTTTCGGTGTTCCAGAAGTGCTTGCCCGGCATGGCCTGGTCGCGCACGGCGCGGTAATAGGCCAGGGTCTGGTCGGTTCGGCCCAGCCAGTCTTCCGAAAGCGCCTGCTCGGCGCTGGTCTGGTGGCCCATCGCGGCGCATCGCCGGGAGGCGGCGCCGTAGTGGTGATAGGAGAACGCATCCGCGTTGCCGGTGTAGGCGGCGAGGGCATCCGCGGTCAGCACCGCCATGTCGCCATATCCGCCATGGGCGACGCCCCATTCGGCGGTCGATTCGCCCACCGATCCGGGTGCCAGGATCTTGATGCCGGGGATTTCCTTGCGGATGAAGGCTTCGAAGATCGTGTGGTCGCGCCCATAGTCCGCGGCGCCGTAAGCCTTGGGTGCACCGCCCATCGACGCCAGCGTCGGCTCGTTGAAATATTCGGCGGCGGCGATTTTTCCGCCATGCGCCTTGGTGAAGTCGAGCCAGCGGCGCGCCTGGTCCGGCTTCCAGACGCCATCCGGACCGCGGGCGCCGTCGCCACCGGGCATCGAGGTGACGATCGGCGCATCGACCGCATTCGAGAACGCGATCGCGCCCAGCCACTGTTGTTGCGTGAGCACGCCGCCATAGCCCGCGGGCGGATCCTCGGGCGGCGTGTCGGTGTCGGCGAACCAGGTCGTATTGGCCCAAGTGCCGCTGATCCGCACATAGGCCGGACCGAGTGCCTTGGCCAACATGCGCAGCCGCTTGTTCGCCAGATCGATGGGGGGACGATATTGGTAGAGATCCGCACTCATCCCGGCCGGCGTATCGCCGCCCGGGGTTCCCGTCTCGCCGGCCGCTTGCGCCGGCATCTGCGCGATGTCGTGGTACGGCTTCCAGAAGCGGCCGCCCGTCACTTCCAGCATCTCGACGTTGTACGACTGGTAGCGCACGTCGACCGTGCCGATACGGGGCATCGTCGCCGGGGACAGCGAAACGGAATGCGCCGCGGTTGACGTCGTCAAGCCCAACGCTGCGCCAGCAATCAAACTGAGGGATCCGCCGCTCATCGTCCTTTTCCCCTGCACATGCCCACAGGAACAACCGCTCAACAACACCGCATCCAGGGCCAATGCCTGATGTACGCGAATGTTACGGCTACAGTTATGCGGAACTCCCTGATCAGCCAAGATTGCCCTACATCGAACGGCTACCGGTCAAGCCCTGATACCCATGGCCTGTGCGGTTACCGCCTCGTCTTGGTCCGACCCTGTCTCGGTTTATAGCAGGAAGCTGGAAACTTCAAAGACACGGAGAATCGAGGTGAATGAAGGCAAGCTGCTTTTCAGTGGCCCGGCTGGCGCAAAACGCCATTGACATCGGGTGGACCGCACTTATATTGCTTTAAGCAAGTCGTCCCGATCCTACCCCATTTTCAGGAGGCTCTTACCATGCAAGATAACGTCGTCGTCCTCACCTTTGCCGAAGAATCCAAGGCCTATCAGGCGCTGAGCGAACTGAAGGCTGCAGCTACCCAGACACGTCTGAAGCTGGTCAACGCGGTGGTCATCGACCGCGACGCCGGCGGCTTTCGTGCGCGCGACGGTTTCAGCGATGGCGCACCGGCTGATGGCCCGCTGGTGGGCACGCTTCTGGGATCGTTGATCGGCATCTTCGGCGGGCCGTTGGGCGTGCTGCTGGGGGGCGCCTCGGGAGCGCTAGTGGGCACGGTGGTGTCGGGCGGCCGGCTGGAAGACCGTACCAGCCTGATCGACCAGATGCTGAGCGCTGTGCCGCCGGGTGCCACGGCGGTGGTGGCCACGGTAGGCGAATTCGCCGAGGAGGTCATCGATGGTCTCGTCGCCAGTCTGGATGGCGTGGTGCTGCGCCGCCCTGCGGCTGCCGTGATGGCCGAGGTGGATGCCCTGCGCGATGCCGAGGAAGCAGCCGCCAAGGAGGCGCGTCGCGTGCTGCGCGAGAAGCGCAAGGACGAGTGGAGCGCCAAGTACGAGTCCTGGAAGGACGAGATTCAGGACCAGTGGACGGCGTTGAAACAGAAGCTCAAGGGTTGACGGCGCACATGGGCTGCCAGACGCGAGGGCGAAGGCCTGTGAGTGTCATCCATTGAGCCAAGCGACAGCGTCCGCCAGGTGAATGGCGCCGGGGAAGACAGATGCGGTTTTCCCGTAGCGCGCGGCAATCGCGGGGTATTGCTGGCGAGCAACGTCGCCATGCGGAAAAAAATGCCGTTTCATGTTGCGATATTTCTGAGTCACGACACCAACCTGCGGTGAAACAAAAGCCCGGCGGATTACCCAGGCGTCCACGGTGGCGTTGATCCTGGGGCTCAAGCCCCGCGGCTGCGTCCGGGGGGTTTGCGCGCACGCCCCTTTTTGCACCGGCGCTGTGCTGGCGGGTGCGCATGGTGGCATGCATCGATCATGGGGTATTCGTTGTCCGCTTCCTGCGCCGCGCTTGATCAATCCCTGCACGATGCGCTTCAACCGGTGCATCACAAACGAGCGTTGATGCAGCTCATTGCCGCAATCGACATGCTGGACGCACATTTTTTTCGCGCAGCGTACATTCCATTCCTACCGTGATCCCCTGTGTTGGGATATATATATCGGAATAGCCGAGTTGTTTCTCGGAAGAATCCATATTGAGTAGGGTGGGAGTATGCGAAATATCAAGCGCGCCTTGTGGGGAATGCTGGCGCTATTGACGGTTCTGTGGTTTGTCGCAGCCCCTTCGGTGTTTCAGTTGACGGGCTTTTTCGCCGTGCGCGGTGCGATAGTCCAGTACAGCGGCATCATCGCCATGGGTGCGATGAGCGTCGCCATGATCCTGGCGCTGCGGCCGCGCTGGCCGGAGCGGTGGTTCGGCGGGCTGGACAAGATGTACCGGCTGCACAAGTGGCTCGGCATCGCGGCCCTGGCTGTTTCCGTGGTTCATTGGCTTTGGGGCAAAGGGCCCAAATGGGCGGTGGGATGGGGCTGGCTGGAACGCCCGGTGCGCGGCGAAAAACCCGTGATCGAAAACCCGGTCGAGGCGCTTTTCATGAGCTGGCGCGGCACTGCGGAAGGCGTGGGCGAATGGGCCTTCTATGCCGCTGTCTTGCTGATTGCATTGGCACTGATCAAGTCTTTTCCCTACCGGCTCTTCTACAAGACCCATCGCCTGCTGGCTGTTGCCTATCTGGTGCTGGTGTTCCACTCGGTCGTGCTGACCGACTTCAGCTACTGGACTTCGCCGATTGGCATGGTCATGGCCTTGCTCCTCGCCTGGGGCACATATGCGGCGATCGTCGTCCTGCTGCGTCGCGTTGGCGCGGGCCGGCAGGTCAAGGGCAGGATCGTTGCGCTCCAGTACTATCCCGGCGTGCACGCCCTCGAGGCCGAGATCGAAGTGCCGCACGGCTGGCCCGGCCACAACCCGGGTCAGTTCGCCTTCAAGACATCGGACAGCGCCGAAGGCGCGCATCCCTACACCATTGCCTCGGCCTGGAACGACAACGATCGTCGGATCACCTTCGTCGCCAAGGAACTGGGAGACCATACCAGCCGACTGCGCGAGACGCTGCACGTCGGGCAGGAGGTGAAGATCGAAGGTCCCTACGGCTGCTTCGACTTCGACCACGGCCAGCGCCGACAGATCTGGATCGGTGGCGGCATCGGCATCACGCCGTTCATTGCCGGCATGAAGCACATCGCACAGGAGCGGCACGCAACGCCGGATCGGCCATCACCGGAGATCGACCTGTTTCATACGACCGCCGAGTACGACGAGACGGCCATCGCCAAGCTCACGGCAGACGCCGAGGCTGCGAACATTCGCATGCACGTCCTGGTCGACGCGCGCGATGGGTTTCTGACGGGCGACCGCATCCGGGCCGAGGTGCCGGAATGGCGCGCCGCCAGCATCTGGTTCTGCGGACCGGCAGGTTTCGGCGAAGCGCTGAGGAAGGACTTTGCCGCGCAGGGCTTGCCGGTGCAGGAGCGGTTTCACCAGGAACTGTTTGCGATGCGATGAACCGGGCTTTGAGCCCGGGCCGAGCCCTTGGCGGGCTTCGGCGGGAGATGAAGGCGTGTGCCTGAAACAGAACGTCGACGGGCGCTATCGTCGCTATCTTTCTCTCTTATCAGCCAATCCGATGCGAGCTAGAGTGAAAGCGTTGATCTGCCAAGCGCCCTGAACACAAGCCTTCGACGAAGGATTCCGCATGAAGCCCATGAAGCCGTTTGCAGCCGCCGCCTTGTCCCTCGCACTGATCGTTTCAGCGGCATCCGCACAGGAGAAATCGCCCATGATCACCGTCACCCCGATCGGCTCGCAGCCTTCCGTCCAGGGCCAGGCCGAATACTTCACCGGCACCGTCCGCATCGATTCGCCGTTCCAGGCGCCGCAACCGGCGCGCGTCGGCGGCGCCACGGTCACCTTCGAGCCGGGTGCCCGCACCGCCTGGCACACCCACCCGCTGGGCCAGACGCTGTTCGTCACGGCCGGCTCGGGCCTGGTGCAGGAATGGGGCGGCCCGGCGCGCACGATCAATCCCGGCGATATGGTCTGGATACCGCCGGGCGTCAAGCACTGGCACGGCGCCGCGCCCGCCACTGCGATGACCCATATCGCCGTCGCCGAGGCGCTGGACGGCAAGTCCGTCGACTGGATGGAGCAGGTCAGCGACGCGCAATACCCGACGCCGGTCAAACCGTGAGCAGCGTGGCCATGAAAGCCGCACTGACCGCAGCGGCCGCCGTTGCCCTCCTGGGGGCGACGGCAGGCCGGGCCGCTGAACCGACGAGCCCGTCCCAGCCAAGGCAGGCAACGATGAACACTGCACAGGAACAGCTTTCCGCCACACAGCAGGCCCTGATGCCGATCGCGGCGTTTGCCGCCGTGGGCGACATGGCCAGGCTCAATCGCGCGTTGGATCAGGGGCTGGATGCCGGCCTGAGCATCAGCGATGCGCGCGAAGTGCTGGTGCAGCTCTACGCCTACGCCGGCTTTCCGCGCAGCCTGAACGCGCTGACCGAGCTGATGAAGGTGGTGGATGAACGCAGGCAACGCGGCATCCGTGACGCGCCGGGCCGCGAACCCAGCCACGTCATCCCCAAAGGCGATGCGCTGCGCGCCGCAGGCCAGGCTAACCAGACCCGGCTCGTCGGCCAGACCGTGGCCGGGCCGGTCTTCGAGTTCGCCCCGGCCATCGGCGAGTACCTGCAAAGTCACCTGTTCGGCGCCATCTTCGAGCGCGACAACCTCGATTGGCAAAGCCGCGAGCTGGCGACCGTCGCCATGCTGTCGGCATTGCCGGGCGCCGAGGCGCAGTTGCAGTCGCACATGGCGATGAGCATGAACACGGGCCTGACGGCCCGGCAGATGCAGCAGGCCGTTGAGATGCTGGACGAGCGTGTCGGCGCCGACAGCGGACAGCGTGCGCGCGAGGCGCTGGCGCGCGTGCTGGCACCCGCGTCGAAATGAAGGGCGGCAAGGCGGCGGGCTTACCGTAAAAGAAGGGAACCATCATGATCAAGGACAAAGTCGTCGTCATCACCGGCGCGTCGTCCGGCATCGGCGAGGCGACGGCCAGGCTGCTCGCCAGCCAGGGTGCCCGGGTCGTGCTCGGCGCGCGGCGCGAGGACAAGCTCAAAGCGATTGCCGAGACGATCCGTCAGGCCGGCGGCCAGGCCGTGTACCAGGAACTGGACGTCACCAAGCAGTCCGACAACGACGCCATCGTCAAGCTGGCCAAGGACAGCTTCGGCCGCGTGGACGTCATTTTCCTCAACGCCGGCCTGATGCCGAACTCGCCGCTGTCGGCGCTGAGGACCGACGAGTGGCATCGCATGGTCGACGTCAACGTCAAGGGCGTCCTGAATGGCGTGGCCGCCGTGCTGCCCGAGTTCATCGCACAGAAATCGGGCCACGTCGTCGCCACCTCGTCGGTGGCGGGACTCAAGGCCTATCCGGGCGGCGCCGTCTACGGCGGAACCAAGTGGTTCGTCCGCGCCTTCATGGAAATGCTGCGCATGGAATCCGCCATGGAAGGCACCCACATCCGCACCGCGACGATCTACCCCGCCGCCATCAACACCGAGCTGCTGGAGACGATCAGCGACAAGGCGTCGCGCGAGCAGATGCAGGGCACCTACGACACCTACGGCATTTCCCCCGACCGGATCGCCAGCGTCGTCGCCTTCGCGATCGACCAGCCCGAGGACACGACGGTCAACGAGTTCACCATCGGTCCCGCGAATCAGGCATGGTGAGCGTAAATGTGCACGAAATGAACAGGCTGCTGACGGGAAAGCCTGCCGTCGTCACCGGCGGCACAAGCGGCATCGGTCTGGCCGCCGCGACGCAGACGTTTCTGAAGGGCGCCAGGCCGATACGCACCCCAGGAGAGATTTCACCATGAACCGACCCTACATCGTCTGTCACATGATGACCGCGCTGGACGGCAAGATCACCGGCCCGTACATGAATACCGCAGCCATCAAGGGGCCGGCGCAGGAATACGAGCGCACCAATGCCAGCTACCGGCCGCAAGCCTGGCTGTGCGGCCGCGTCACCACCGACGAGAACTTCACCTTCTACAAAAAACCCGCGCTGGACGAGAACGCGCCCACCGTGCCGCAGGGCGACTATGTCGCCGTCGAGGGCGCCGGGATGTACTACGTGTCGGTGGATGCGTCGGGTCGGATCGGCTGGGAGAGCAATACCCTGAAGTACGAGGATCGGCCTGCCGCGCACGTCATCGAGGTGCTGACGGAAAAGGCGAGCAATGCCTACCGGGCCTTCCTGCGCCGGATGGAAATCTCCTACATCGTCGCGGGCAAGAACCAGCTCGACTGCAAGCTCGCCGCCGAGAAGCTGAAGGCTTTGTTCAGGATCGAGACGCTGATGCTGTCGGGCGGCGGGTTCGTCAACTGGTCCTTCCTTCAGGCCGGCGTGGTCGATGAGTTGAGCCTCGTCATCGCGCCGCTGGCCGACGGCGAAAACAGTACGCCGACGCTGTTCGAGCAATCCGGCTTTCTGCCCAAGACAGCGCCAGTCGAGTTTGCCTTGAAAAGCGTGGAGAAAGGATTGGGGGACAGCGTCTGGCTGCGCTACACCGTCAAGAACAAGTAGTTTGTTGCTTCAAACGCTTGCGCAGCACTGGACGTTTCGTCGTGGCGCAGCGAAAGCGTGCTGCCATGGCGATCGCCTCGGAACACGCCAGCAGCCGGCGAATCATCCGGTTTCGTCCGCCCCGGCTGCGTCGTCCATCCCCAGCTCGTGGATCTTTCGCGTCAGGGTATTGCGCCCCCAGCCGAGCAGATGCGCGGCTTCGATGCGGCGCCCGCCGGTATGGCGCAGCGCCACTTCGATCAGCGTTTTTTCGTAAGCCTGAGTGAGTTCATCGAGAATCGCCGCTTCGCCGCGCGCCAGTCGCGCGCCCGCCTCGGCAGCCAGCCCATGCAGCCAGTCGCTGCCGGCCTGCGCGACCATACCCTGCATCAGATCGGCCGGCAGGTCGCCCGCTTCGACCACCTGGCCGGGCGCCATCACGGTCAGGTAATGGCTGACGTTTTCGAGTTGGCGCACGTTGCCGCTCCACGGCAGATTGACCAGGGTCTTGAGCGCGGTTTCCGACACCCCCTTGACCTCCACCCCGAGTTCGCGCGCGCTCTTCTGCATGAAATGCCGCACCAGCAGCGGGATGTCCTCGCGCCGTTCGCGCAGCGGCGGCAGGCGCAGCCGAATCACGTTGAGGCGATGGAACAGATCCTCGCGAAACAGGCCCTCGCGCACCCGCATTTCCAGATCCTGGTGGGTGGCGGCGATGACCCGCACATTGACCTTGATCGGGGAATGCCCGCCGACCCGGTAAAACTGGCCGTCTGCCAGCACGCGCAGCAGGCGGGTTTGCAGTTCGGCCGGCATGTCGCCGATCTCGTCCAGAAACAGCGTGCCGCCGTCGGCCTGTTCGAAGCGGCCGCGCCGCTGCGCCGCCGCGCCGGTGAAGGCGCCGCGCTCGTGGCCGAACAGTTCGGACTCCAGCAAGTCCCGGGGAATGGCGGCGGTATTCAAGGCGATGAACGGCCCGCTGGCGCGCGGGCTGTGACGGTGCAAGGCGTGCGCCACCAGTTCTTTGCCGCTGCCGGATTCGCCGGTGATCAGCACGGTGGCATGCGACTGCGACAGCCGCCCGATGGCGCGGAACACCTCCTGCATGGCGGGGGCCTGGCCGAGGATTTCCGGCACCGGCGCATCGCTGCTGGCGGGCACGTCGCGGCTGGCGTTTTCCGTCAGCGCGCGGCGCACCAGGTCGAGCGCCTGATCGACATCGAAGGGTTTCGGCAGGTATTCGAACGCGCCGCCCTGGAATGCCGCCACCGCACTGTCGAGGTCGGAATACGCGGTCATGACGATGACCGGCACCTTGGGCAGCCGCTCTCTCAGCGCCTGCAGAAATTCCAGGCCGGACACCCCCGGCATGCGGATATCCGACAATACCGCGCTGGGCTGGCTGCGCTCCAGTTCGCGCAGCGCATCGCTGGCCGAACCGAAGGTCATGCACGGAATGTCCTCGCGCAGCAGGGCTTTTTCCAGCACCCAGCGGATGGAGCGGTCGTCGTCGATGATCCAGACACAGGTTCGCTTCGGCATGATATTCAGGCAGGAAAAGGTAGAAAAATCGCAAACACGGTATGGCCGGGCCGGCTTTCGCAGTCGATGGTGCCGTGGTTCTGCACGACCAGCGTCTGCGCGACCGCCAGCCCGAGACCGCTGCCGCCTTCGCGTCCCGACACCAGCGGATAGAAAATCTGCTCGCGGATATCCTCCGGCACACCGGGGCCATTGTCGATGATCTCGACGCGCAGGCCCAGGCGATAACGCCGGCTCTCCAGCGTAATCTGGCGCGCCACCCGGGTCTTGAAAACGATCTCGCCCCGGCCATGCCCGTTACCGTGCCCATGCCCGTTACCGTGCCCATGCCCGTTACCGTGCCCATGCCCGTTACCGTGCCCATGCCCGTTACCGTGCATTGCCTGTACGGCGTTGCGCGCGATATTGAGCGTGGCCTGGATCAGCTGTTCGGCGTCGGCGCGGATTTCCGGCAGGCTGATGTCGTAGTCGCGCTGCACGACCACGCTCGGCGTTTCAGCCAGGATCAGGCTGCGCACCCGTTCCAGCACCTCATGAATATTCACCGCACCAAAACGGGGCATGCGGTGCGGCGTCAGCAAACGCTCCGCCAGCGATTGCAAACGGTCGGATTCCTTGATGATGACCTGCGTGTATTCGCGCAGGGACTCGCGCGGCAGTTCGTGTTCCAGCAATTGCGCCGCGCCGCGTATGCCGCCGAGCGGGTTCTTGATCTCGTGCGCCAGGTTGCGCAGCAATTCGCGGTTGGCCTCCTGCTGCAGGCGCGTCTGCTCCAGCCGGGCGATGCGCAGATGCGGATCGACCGCGCGCATTTCGATCAATACGGCATGCGCTGGCGTATCCAGCGGCGAAATACTGCAGCCGAGGCGGATCGGCGGATGGCCGCTCGCCGCCACATCGAGCTCGTATTCGACCACTGTTTCCAGTTCGCTGCGCGCGGTCCGGATCGCCGCCAGCAGTTCGGGGCTGCGCTCGAACACCCGCTCGACATGATCGCCCGCCAGCAACACGCCCGACACGCCAAGCAGAGTCTCGGCAGCCGGGTTGACATACACGATCCTGCCGTCGGCATCCAGCACCAGCGCGCCGGTGGACAGGCAGTCGAGACCGGAAAAGTCGGGGACGGTCGGGGGCATCGCGCTCATACGCACAGTGAAGCACCGATTGTGCCAGAGCGTGGCTGTTGGTGCTTTAGCACCTTTACAGCCACGGCCTACTCCTTGCGAGTGGAGCGTGGCTGTTGGTGCTTTAGCTCTTTGCAGCCACGGCCCCCGCGCCGGCTCACTTCAGATTGGCAAGCTCGCGCTGGATCGAGGCGATATTCTGTTCGTGCTGCTGCACGCTGGCGCGCAACCTGTTCACGCGATTGAGGTAGGTGGCGTCGGTCACGCGCTCGCCCGGCTGCAGGCGTTCGCCCAGCGCCAACTGGCGGCGCGCCTCGTCGGCGTTGCGGCGTTCGCCGGAAATTTCGTCCTGCAACACCTGGCGGCGGATGTCGTCGCGGCGTTTCTGCGTGCCCGCGTCGATGCGCGGAAAATCCGCCGGGCTGGGATTGTAGGAGGCGCGCCGGGGCGCTTTGCTGCCGGCCGGCAGCGGCGCCGGGGCACCAGGCAGATCGATGCGCTTGGCGCCCTTCTTGTAGACATCGGTAAACGTCACCTGACCGTTTTCATCGATGTACTTGTAGATTTCCGCCTGCGCGGGCGCAGCCGGGATCAGGCACAACAGAAAGAACAAGCGGGCAGTTTGCATAGGATCGAGTGTAACGTACCCGTTCGTTAACGGCCCCAACCGGGCAATCTTGACCGTCCCGCCGGACGACGCAAAAGGGGCGGCCGAAGCCGCCCCTATTTGCGATACGCGCAAAACTTACAGCGAGTAGTACATCGCGAACTCGACCGGGTGCGTGGTCATGCGGAACTTGGTGACTTCCTGCATCTTCAATTCGATGTAGGCGTCGATCATGTCGTTGGTGAACACGCCGCCGCGGGTGAGGAACTCGCGATCCTTGTCGAGCTCGTCCAGCGCCATTTCCAGGCTGTGGCAGACTTTCGGTACCTTCGCGTCCTCTTCCGGCGGCAGGTCGTACAAGTCCTTGTCCGACGGATCGCCGGGGTGGATCTTGTTCTGGATGCCGTCGAGGCCGGCCATCATCAGCGCAGCAAAGCACAGGTACGGGTTGGCGGTGGGATCCGGGAAACGGGTTTCGATGCGGCGCGCCTTTTCGCTGGAGGAAATCGGGATGCGGATCGAGGCCGAGCGGTTGCGCGCGGAATAGGCCAGCATCACCGGGGCCTCGAAGCCGGGCACCAGACGCTTGTACGAGTTGGTCGACGGGTTGGTGATCGCGTTCAGCGCCTTGGCGTGCTTGATGATGCCGCCGATGTAGTACAGGCTCAGCTCCGACAGGCCGGCATAGCCGTTGCCGGCGAACAGGTTCTTGCCGTCCTTCCACAGCGACATGTGCACGTGCATGCCGGAGCCGTTGTCGCCGACGATGGGCTTGGGCATGAAGGTCGCGGTCTTGCCGTAGGCGTGGGCGACGTTGTGCACGATGTATTTCAGGATCTGCGTCCAGTCGGCGCGCTTGGTCAGCGTGCTGAACTGGGTGCCGATTTCGCATTGGCCGGCGGTCGCCACTTCGTGATGGAACACTTCCACCGGAACGCCGGCTTCTTCCAGCGCCAGCACCATGGCGGCGCGGATGTCCTGCAGGCTGTCGACCGGGGGCACCGGGAAATAGCCGCCCTTAATGCCGGGGCGGTGGCCGGTGTTGCCGTTCTCGAATTTCTCGGCGGACGACCACGACGCTTCCTCGGAATTGATTTTCACGCCGCAGCCCGACAGGCCGTCGTGCCAGGTGATGGAATCGAAAATGAAGAACTCGGGTTCCGGGCCGAAGTAGGCGGTATCGGCGATACCGGTCGACTTCAGATACGCTTCGGCGCGCCGGGCCACCGAACGCGGGTCGCGCTCGTAGCCCTTGCCGTCGGACGGCTCGATCACGTCGCAGGTCAGGATCAGGGTGGGCTCGTCGAAGAAGGGATCCATATAGGCCGTATCCGGGTCGGCCTTCAGCAGCATGTCGGACGCCTGAATACCTTTCCAGCCGGCGATCGACGAGCCATCGAAGGGATGGCCATCCTCGAACCATTCTTCGGTGACGAATCGCGAGGGAATGGAAACATGCTGTTCCTTGCCGCGGGTATCGGTAAAACGCAAGTCAACGAATTTCACTTCGTTGTCCTGAATCATCTTGATCACATTGGCCACGGCCATGCTGAACTCCTCAAACTGAAATGGGTTGAATGACGGCGTTGCGTCCGCCGGGACCGGCTACATCAAAACGCCACACGGAAGACTGTTAGCAGCAACCGTGCCATGCGAAAAATCAGGGTCGAACCATTGTGCCATAAGGCCTACGCAGCAGGATAGTGCAGCATCCGCCGGGATTCATGCACCACAAAAGCGCACAACCATCCTGTAGAGCACCATATTGGTGCGAATTGCATCGGGCACCGGCTTTCATATACTGAAGCAATAAAAAAGGAGTCCGTCATGGGACACATCACCGACCTGCTCGAAGCCGCCCACAGCCGCAGTCAAACCCATGCCTGGCCTTTCGCCGGCGCCCTGTTGCCGCACGAAGCGCATGAATTGTGGCAGCGTGCGCCGGGGGCACGTCTGATCGACGTGCGTTCGCGGGCCGAGCTCGAACTGAACGGAGTCATTCCCGAGGCGCTGCACGTCGAGTGGCAATCCTGGCCGGGCTGGGTTTCCAACCCCCATTTTCTGGTTCAGCTGGCGCAGGCCACCGACCCGGAATCCCTGCTGATATTCATCTGCCGCACCGGCGTGCGGTCGCACCGGGCGGCCGCCGCCTGCACCGAAGCCGGCCGCAATCATTGCTACAACGTGCTGGAAGGCTTCGAGGGCGACCTCAACAAGGCCACCGGCCACCGCAACGAATTGAACGGCTGGAAACGGCGCGATCTGCCCTGGGCGCAAGCCTGATCGCCGGCACCGCGGCAGGAGGCAATGCGCGCATCAACAGTTAGAATACGGCCGCCATGACCGACCGTTACGCCGTATTCGGGCACCCGATTGCCCATTCCAAATCCCCGCTGATCCACGCCGCGTTTGCCCGTCAAACCGGGCAGGACATGACGTACGAGGCGATCCTCGCGCCGAAGGACGGCTTTGCCGACAGCGTGGCGCAGTTCGTGGCAGCGGGCGGGCGCGGCGCCAACGTTACGGTGCCGTTCAAGGAACAGGCGTTTGCCCTGGCAAACCGCCTCAGCCCGCGCGCCGAACGTGCCGGCGCGGTGAACACGCTGACGTTCGATGGCGGCGGCATCCGCGGCGACAACACCGACGGCGCCGGACTGATGGCCGATCTCACCCGCAACCTGCATTGCGCGCTCGCCGGCAAGCGCATCCTGCTGCTCGGTGCCGGCGGCGCGGCGCGCGGCGTGATCGAACCGCTGCTGGAGCAGGCGCCCGCCGCGCTCGTCATCGCCAACCGCACCATCAGCCGGGCACAGGAACTCGCCGGACTGTTCGGCCGCGGCGTCGCCGCCTGCGGCTTCGACGGCCTCGACGCCCCGTTCGACCTCATCATCAACGCCACCGCCGCCAGCCTCGCCGGTGAGCTGCCGCCGCTGTCGCCGCGCGTGTTCGCCGCGGGCGCGCTGGCCTACGACATGATGTACGGGCGCGACACCCCTTTCCTCGGCTTCGCCCGCGCGCACGGCGCAGCGACCGCCGACGGCCTCGGCATGCTGGTGGAGCAGGCGGCCGAAGCGTTTTACCTGTGGCGCGGCGTGCGGCCCGACACCGCGCCCGTCATCGCGAACCTGCGCCAAGACCGCCTGGAAGGCGAGAGTCTGGCGGCGCCCCCCCTGCGGGGGCTGCGCACGTGATCCGCACCGCATTGCGCTGGCTCGGCAAGGGCATCGTTGCGGCGATCGCGCTGGTGCTGCTGTATCAGTTGTGGATCTTCGCCCACGTGCTGTGGTGGATCGATCACAACCCCACCTCCACCGCGTTCATGCAAGCCGGCCTGGCGCGCCAGCAGGACAAGAACCCCGACGCCGGGCTGCGCCACCAGTGGGTGCCCTACGAGCGCATATCCATCCACCTGAAGCGCGCCATCGTCGCCGCCGAGGACGCCAAATTCATCGAACACGAGGGCTTCGACGTCGAAGGCATCCAGAAAGCAGTCGAAAAGAACCTGAAGAAAGGCCGCCTCGTCGCCGGCGGCTCCACCATCAGCCAGCAGCTCGCCAAGAATCTGTTCCTCTCCGGCGAACGCAGCTTCATCCGCAAGGGCCAGGAAGCCGTCATCACCCTGATGATCGAAGCCACCTGGAGCAAGCGCCGCATCCTCGAGGTGTATCTGAACGTCATCGAATGGGGCAACGGCATCTACGGCGCCGAAGCCGCCGCCCGCCGCTACTACAAGACCTCCGCCGCCAACCTCAACCGCGACCAGGCCGCCCGCATGGCCGCCATGGTGCCTAATCCGCGCTGGTACGAGAACCATCGCAGCTCGCGCGCCTATCAGCGCCGCGTCGCTGCCATCAGCCGCTACATGGGCTACGCGCAGGTGCCGCGCTAGAGACCTTCCTCAGCGCTCCCGCAAGCTCTCGCTCGTCACCTGCATCAGCGGGCTCAGGAAATACTCGATCACCCGCCGCTTACCGGTCTTGACCTCGACCGTCACCGCCATACCGGGTGTTAGCCGCACCGTCTTGTTCTCCACACGCAGCGTGTCCCTGGCAAGCTTCACCCGCGTCGAATAGATCAGCCCCAGCTTCTCGTCCTGGATAGCATCCGATGACACCTGGGTGATGGTGCCGTGCAGGGTGCCGTACTTGGTGAAGGGGAAGGTCTCCACTTTCACTTCGGCATCCTGCCCGGGATTCACAAAGCCGATGTCCTTGTTGGGCAGCATGGCCTCGACTTCGAGTACGTTGTCCTTGGGCACGATCACCATCAAGGGCTGGGCGGGCGTGACGACACCCCCCACGGTATGCACGGCGAGTTGCTGCACCGTACCCGCCACCGGCGCGGTCATGTGCATCAGGCGGCCGCGCTGGTCGGCCTTGATCAATTCCTGTTCCAGCGAAGCGGCCTTCTGTGCGGCCAGATTGTGCTGATCCAGCAGTTGCCGCCGCGTCTCGGCAGTAAGCGTGGCTTGCTGCTGTTGCGCTTCCATCAGGGCGGCGCGGATTTCCGCGACTTTGGAGCGGCTGCTGGCCAGATCCTGTTCCTGCTCGATGCGTGCCTGTTCGCGTTCCAGATAGCCATGCTGGGAAATGAAGTTCTCCTTGACCAGTTTCTGGTAGTCCTGCGCGCGCTGGCGGGCGATCGGCGCGGTTTGTTCGAGCTTGACGACCTGGTCCAGTGTCGCCTGGAGCTCGGCCCGGCGGCGAGCAATCTCGGCCTGCAATTGCAGCTGGCGGGCCTGGTATTCCTGGTATTGGCCGGATGCCTGGCTTTGCTCGGCAAGCAGGCGGCCCGCATCGGCACCTTCCAGCGGTTTCAGCCGGGGTGCCCTGCCGCCAGCCAATGCCGCCAGCAGGGCTTCTGCGCGCAACGCCTCCAGTCGCGCAGTCAGGGCTTCGTTGCGCAACCGTTCGCTGTCGGCAGCGGCAGTGGTGGCATCGAGCTCGATCAGCACCTGCCCCGGCGTGACCGCTTGCCCGTCGCGCACATGGATGGCCTTGACCACGGCGGTTTCCATTGGCTGGATGAGCTTGGTACGGTCGTTGGGGATGATCTTGCCAACGGCGGTGGCGACCACATCGATGCGGCCAAAGGTGGCCCACAGCAGCGCAATCAGGGCAAACGCCATGAGGAGCCAGAGTGTGATGCGCGGCGCGGGGTGGACCGGCGTGTCGCGCAAGGCCAGCGCGGCGGGCAGGAACTGGGCTTCGTGGGCTTGCAGCGCAGGGGCGTCGGTCTCTTTGCGCTGCGACCAGGCGTGGCGGAAGATTCTGGCGTAGCGCTTGAAGAGATCGGCGAGGGCTTGGCGTTTCATAGGTTTACAGCTTGCCTCCAACTTATTATGTACATACAATTTGAGTATGCGTATCGAATACGATACGGCCAAGAACGTCCGGAACATCCACGAGCGCGACCTGTCTTTCGAGCGTGCGCAAGAATTCAATTTCGATACCGCGATCTACACCATTGATGACCGGCGGGATTACGGCGAGACACGCATCCGGGCTTTGGGTTATCTGGATGAACGCTTGCATGCGATGGTGTTCGTCGAGATACCCGATGGCATTCGGGTCATCAGCTTTCGCAAGGCCAACAACCGCGAGGTAGCCCATTATGAATCGCAAGCCAAAACCTGATTTGATCGATGACGAGAACCCCGAGTGGACGGCTGAAGACTTCAAGCGCGCCGTTCCGTTTTCTGCCCTGCCAGAATCGCTGCGCAATACGCTGGCGCGCCGTACCCGTGGTCCGCAGAAGACGCCCCTCAAGGAACGGGTCACCATCCGCCTCTCACCCGAGGTGGTGGAGTCGTTTCGCGCCACCGGCGATGGCTGGCAGACCCGGCTCGACGCCGCGCTCAAGGACTGGCTCAAAACCCACACACCCACCTGATCCCCTCATCCCGCTTGCAGCCGATGCAGGCGGGAGTAATGCCCTGCCTCGTGTCCCAGCAATTCCGCGTGCGTGCCGGCCTCGACGATTTGCCCATGATCCATCACCAGGATGCGGTTCGCATGGCGCACCGCAGACAGGCGATGTGCGATGACGATGACGGTGCGGCCCTGGCAAATGGCCTGCATGTTGTTCTGGATGATGCGTTCGGATTCGTAATCCAGCGCGCTGGTGGCCTCGTCGAAGATCAGGATGCGCGGCTCGCTCATCAGGGCGCGGGCGATGGCAATGCGCTGCCGCTGGCCACCCGAGAGGGTTGAGCCGTGTTCGCCGACCATGGTGTCGTAGGCTTCGGGCAGCTCCAGAATGAATTCGTGCGCGCCGGCCAGCTTGGCCGCCTGGATCACCTGCTCCAAGGGTGCGCCGGGGTCAGCCAAGGCGATGTTCTCTCTGAGGGTGCGGTTGAACAGCACGTTCTCTTGTAGCACGACGCCGATTTGGCGACGCAGGCTGGATGCGTCGACCAAGGTCAAATCCATGCCGTCGATCAGAACTCGGCCGCGTTCCGGCACATACAGGCGTTGAATCAGCTTGGTCAGCGTGCTCTTGCCAGAACCCGAGCGGCCGACGATGCCGATGACTTCGCCGGGCGCAATGTCGAGGGTGATGCCTTTGAGCACTTCGGGGGTATCGGGCCGGTAGCGGAACTGCACCTGGTCGAAGGTGATGCGTCCGGTGATCGGCGGCAGGCTGCTCTTGTCGCCGGCCGCTTCGGTGGGCGCGTTGAGGATGTCGCCCAGGCGTTGCACCGAAATGCCGGTCTGCTGAAAGTCGGTCCAGAGTTGCGCCAGCCGCATGATGGGCTGGGCCACCCGGGCGGCCAGCATGTTGAAGGCGATGAGCTGGCCGACGGTGAGTTGGCCTTCGATCACCAGCTTGGCACCCAGCCACAGGGTGCCGACGGTGACGAGCTTGCCGATGAGGTTGGTGCTCTCGTGCGCCAGGGTGGAAACGATCGCCGACTTGAATCCGGCCGACACATAGCTTGCCAGTTGGGCATCCCAGCGGCGCTGCATCTGCGGCTCCACCGCCATACTTTTGAGGGTGTCGATGCCGGACACGGTTTCGACCAGAAAGGCCTGATTCTCGGCGCCGCGGTTGAATTTCTCGTGCAGCCGCGCACGCAACAGCGGCGTGACCAAGAGGGCAATGACGAAATACAGCGGAAGGGACGCCAGCACCACCAGCGTGAGCCAGCCGCTGTAGAACAGCATCACGGCAATGAACACAGCAGAGAACAGCACGTCGAGCACCACGGTGATCGAATTGCCGGTGAGGAAGGCGCGGATGTTCTCCAGCTCCCTCACACGCGCCACCGAATCGCCTACGCGGCGCGCCTGAAAGTAGCCCAGCGGCAGGTGCAGCAGATGGCGGAACAGCCGCGCGCCCAATTCAACGTCGATGCGGCTGGTGGTGTGGGCGAACACGTAGCTGCGCAAGCCCGAGAGCATCACTTCGAAGATCGACACCACCAACAGGCCGACGGCGATGACGTCCAGCGTGGTCAGCCCCCGGTGCACCAGCACCTTGTCCATCACCACCTGGAAGAACAGCGGTGTGACGAGGGCAAACAGGTTCAGCACGAACGACACCAGCAGCACTTCACCGAGCAGCTTGCGGTATTTGACGACGGCGGGGATGAACCAGGAGAAGTCGAACTTGGCCATCTCGCCGATCAGCGAGGCACGCGAGGTGAAGAGGATGAGTTCGCCACTCCATCTGGCGAGCAGCTCATCGCGCGATACGATCTGGGGCCGCTCGGCCTTGGGGTCGTGGATCAGCGCCTTGTCGGCATCGAAGCGGGCGAGGATGAAGTAGCCGCCATCGTTGTCCACGGCTATGGCGGGCAGTGGGGTACGGTCGAGGCGGTCAATCGTCGTCTTGACGACCTTGGCCTGCAACCCCAGCTGCTTGGATGCAAGGAGGATGTCGGGGCGTGCAAAGGGCTCACCCGACACCTTGAATTGATGCGCGAGCTGTTCGGGATCAACTGCTATCTGGTGGAAGCGCGCGAGCATAACCAGGCAGGCAAGGCCGGTGTCGAGCACCGGCGGGCTGGATGGTTGCGAGGACTCGATAGTGTCATTCATGGCAGTACACACGCACACGCCCTGACACTTAAACGTGTCAGGGCGTGTGTCTTTACAAATCAGGTTGTTCGTTCACCGCGCTTCAAACCCACGAGGCGCGGCCCGCTTCATTATTATTACTGCCAGTTGGCCGCGATCACCGGTGCCAGGCTGCTCTGGTAGTTGGTCGGCAAGGTGGTCTGACCGGCAGCAGGTGGCGCAAAGCTGGCCATGGCATTGACCAGGTTCTGCACGTTGCTGTCGGTCAGAGTCTTGCCGCCGTCGGTGGTCTTGAACTGTTCGACGTGATACGCATTGCCTAGGTACCAGTCCTTGATCACCAGCTTGTCGCTGGTGCCGATGATGCTGGTCTCCAGGTTGTTGCCGACCTTCTGGAACCAGATCTGATCGGCCGCCACACCCGTCAGGAACTGGGCGATGTCGGTGTTGCCTGCGGTGGCGTCGTTCTCGACGACGGTGTCGGCAGCGTAGCCGCGACCCAGGACGTAGGTGTCGTTACCGGTGCCACCGGTGAGGGTGTCGGCGCCGCCCAGGCCTTCCAGGGTGTCGTTGCCGGCCAAGCCGGAAAGGCTGTTGACGCCGCTGTTGCCCTTGAGAACGTTGTTGAGGGTGTTGCCGGTGCCGTTGACCGCACTGGTGCCAGTGAGGGTGAGATTCTCCAGGTTGGTGCCCAGGGTGTAGGTCAGGCCGGTCTCGACGGTGTCGATGCCTTCGTTGGCGTTCTCGGTAATGGCATCTGTACTGATGTCGACGACATAGGTGTCGTCGCCGGTACCGCCGAACATCTTGTCTGCCCCCGCCTTGCCGTCGAGGCGGTCATTGCCCGCTCCACCGGTCAGCGTGTTCACCGCGCTGTTGCCGATGAGGACGTTGTCCAGCGTGTTGCCAGTGCCGTTGATGGCAGTGGTGCCGGTGAGCGTGAGGTTCTCAACGTTGTTGCCCAGAGTCAGGGTCACGCTGGATTCGACGGTGTCGGTGCCCTCGTTGGCGTTCTCGGTGACGATGTCGGTGGCGACGTTGACGACATAGGTGTCGTTGCCGGTGCCGCCGATCATGGTGTCGTTGCCGGTTCCGCCGTCGAGGCGGTCGTTACCAGCGCCGCCGGTCAGGGTGTTGTTGGCGCTGTTGCCGGTGAGGGTGTTATCCAGCGCATTGCCGGTGCCGTTGATGGCAGTGGTACCAGTGAGCGTGAGGTTTTCAACGTTGTTGGCGAGCGTGTAAGTGACACTGGATTGAACCAGGTCGGTGCCTTCGTTGAGGTTCTCGGTGATGGCATCGAGGGCGTTATCGACGACATAGGTATCGTTGCCCGCGCCGCCGATCATCGTATCGGCACCCGTGCCACCGGACAGCGTGTTGTTGGCGCTGTTGCCGGTGAGAACGTTGGCAAGCGTATTGCCGGTGCCGCTGATCGCCGACGTGCCGGTGAGGACGAGGTTCTCGACGTTGTTGGCGAGCGTCAGGGTGACGCTGGACTCGACGGTGTCGGTGCCCTCGTTGGCGTTCTCGGTCACGATGTCAGTGGACACGTTGACGACATAGGTGTCGTTTCCGGCACCGCCCAGCATGGTGTCGTTGCCGGTTCCGCCATCGAGCCGGTCGTTGCCCGCGCCGCCGGTCAGGGTGTTGTTGGCACTGTTGCCGGTGAGCACGTTGTCGAGCGCGTTGCCGGTGCCGTTGATGGCGGTGGTGCCGGTCAAGATAAGACTCTCGACGTTGGCGGCCAGGGTGGTGGTCACGCTGGCCTGCACGGTGTCGAGACCCTCGTTGAGGTTTTCGGTGACGACGTCGGTGGTGCTGTCGACGATGTAGGTGTCGTCGCCCGTTCCGCCTCGCAGGGTGTCGTTGCCGGTGCCGCCATCGAGGCGGTCGTTGCCGGCCCCACCGTTGAGGGTGTCGTTGCCCGCCAGGCCGTTCAAGGTGTCGTTGCCGTCGCCACCATTGAGCGTGTCCACGCCTGAGGTGCCATTAAGCGTCAGGTTCTGCACGCTGACGGTGATGTCGAAAGTGTCCGATACCGTCAGGTTGCCGGTGTCCTTCGCGGTCACGCGCACGCTGATCGCGCCCAAGGTGCTGGGGGTGCCGCTGAAGGTACGAGTCGTGGCGTTGAAACTGAGCCATGACGGCAATGCGCTGCCATCCGCCAGAGTGGCACTGTAAGCGAGCGTGTCGCCCGCATCGGGATCGGTGAATGCGTTGGACGCGACGGTATAGCTGAAGACACCGCCTTGGGGCGCTGTCTGGTCAGGTAACGCAGTGGAGAGGATGGGGGCTCGGTTGGGGGAGCCGACATTCAGATTGACGTATTGTCCTGCCGAGTAGTTATAGTTGTCCGTGCCCCACAGCACGAATTGCAGTGACCCGACATTACCCACAGTCGGGGTACCGCTGAATGTACGCGTGACCGAATCGAAGGAGAGCCAGGATGGCAAGGCTGCACCATTCGACATGGTCGCGCTGTAAGTGATCGAATCCCACGGGTCGGGGTCGGTAATCGTGTTGGCTTCCACCGTGTAACTGAACGTGGAGTCGGCACGGGCCTGCAGAGTGGGCAGATAGCTGTTGATCGTCGGCGCACTATTGTTATTGGCGCGGTCCACCACGGTCTGGATCATGGCTTGGTCCCACACTGCACCATTGGCAAATTCCACGCGGTCGATTTTGTGATCGGAAACCTCGCTGCCGTTGACCGTGTTGGCCCCGTAGTAATTGATAAAGCCGACTTGATCGCTCGTGCCCTTGATCTTGAGGAACATGCTGGTGCCGTACTGGAAAGCCAGCACATCAGTATCGGCAATGCCCGCCCCAAAGCGGAGCGTATCGGTGGCACCCAGCAGGTCGGTGTTGTCGATGGAGTCCTGACCATCGCCCCGGTTGTATACGTACACATCGTCGCCCGCATCACCGAACAAGTAGTCGTTACCGGTGCCGCCGGTGAGGATGTTGTTGCCGAGGTTGCCCCACAGGCCATTGTTGAGTGAGTTTCCAGTTACGGTCAGGTCATCAAAGCCATCCACCGCCAGGCGCTCCAGGTTGTCGCCCAGCGTGAAGCTGACGGTGCTGCGCACGAAGTCGTCGCCCTCGTTGAGGTTTTCGACGATGACATCACCGGCATCGTCGATCTCGTAGTAATCGTCGCCCGCGCCGCCGATCAGCGTGTCCGCGCCTTCGCTGCCGAACAGCGCATCGTCGCCCGCACCGCCTATGAGCGTGTCGTTGCCGCCCAGTCCAAGCAGGGTATTGTTGGCGGCGTTGCCGGTGATGACGTTGTCGAGGTCGTTGCCGTTGCCGTGGACGACATCCCCCGTCAGCACCAGATTCTCGACATCGCTTTCCAGGATATAGAGCGTGTCGTAGCCGCGCTCGATGGTATCGATGCCCTGGCCGAAGGACTCGTTGATGCTGTCGCCCTGTTCATTGGCGATATACAGGTCGTTGCCTTCGCCGCCTGCCATGGTGTCCGCACCCAGCCCGCCGTCGATCCGGTTGTTGCCGCTGTTGCCGTTGATCTGGTTGGCGCCATCGTTGCCCGTGGCGTCGAGGTTGGCGGTGCCGGTCAGGGTGAGATTTTCCAGCGTATTGGCCAGCGTGTAGGTAATGGCGCTTTCCACCGTGTCGTAACCGCCAGACACCCCTTCCACAATTTGATCCGACGCGCTATCGATCACGTAGGTATCGTCGCCGTCGCCGCCTTCCAGGATATCCGCACCCCCGCCGCCATCCAGGCGGTTGCCGTAGATGTTACCGGTGATGTGGTTCGATTCCGCGTTGCCCGTGCCGTCGATATAACCGCCCGTGTTTTCGAGCACAAGATTCTCGATATTGGCCGACAGGGTGAAGCTGGCGCTTGCGCGAACTGTATCAACGCCTTCGCCCAGGTTTTCCTCGACGATGTCGCTGGTGTTGTCCACGCGGTAGAGATCATCGCCCGAGCCGCCCCGCAGCGTGTCCGACCCGGCTCCGCCGTCCAGTTCGTCGTTGCCCAGGCCGCCCGAAAGTACATTCGCCGCGACGTTACCGACCAGAAGATTGGCACCCGCGTTGCCGGTACCGTTGATCGCCGCGCTTCCCGACAGGAACAGATTCTCGACGGTGGCGCCGAGCGTGAAATCGACTGTGCTGACGACCGTGTCGATCCCTTCGCCTGCGGCTTCGGTCACCCTATCGCCCGCGCTATCGACGACATAGGTATCGTCGCCCAGGCCGCCTGCCAGATTGTCCGCACCGGCGCCGCCGTCGAGCACGTCATTCCCCAATCCACCCGTCAAGGTGTCGTCGCCTGCCCCCCCGTAGAGCTTGTCGTTGCCGTCGCCGCCCGCCAGCGTGTCGTTGCCCGCCACGCCATCGAGCGTATCGTCGCCCGCACCGCCGGTCATCGCATCGTCGGTCGCATAGCCGGTCAGGGTGTCGTTGCCCGTCCCACCATTGAGCATGGCCAGTTTCAGCGCATTCAAATCCAGCGTGGTTGTGCCGTTCACCGTCCGGAAGCCGAAGCTGTAGGATGCGAACACGCCGTCGTTGGCCATGATGCCGTTGAAGCGGATGCTGTCCGTGCTGCCCTTGATACGGAACAGCACGTCCGCGCCTTCGCGGATGAACTCAACGTTGTCGAGGCCGATGGCTTCCGGGACCAGCACGATATCGGTCGCCGCCAGACCGTCGAAGGGATTGCGAATCACATTGTCCTGGCCGGAGCCCGTGTCGAGCAGATACAAATTCTGTCCCGCGCCGCCTTTGAGGGTGTCGTTACCCGCGCCGCCGTCGATGAAGTCGTCACCGTCGCCGCCATCGAGGGTGTCGTTACCCGCGCCTCCGAGCAGCGTATCGGCACCCGCCAGCCCGAACAGGAGATCGTCGCCGCCGTTGCCGCTGATCGAATCCGGCGTGGCGAATCCGTACAGGATGTCATTGCCTTCGGTGCCCCCCATCAGACGGGTCTTGATGTCTTCCAGCGTCCAGATCGTGCCATCGTTGAAGACCACGCGTTCGATCTTCTGCACGTTATCGCCGTCGTTATCAAGCACACTTTGCAGGCGCAGGCTGTCGTAGATGTAATACTCGCCCACGATCTGTCCCGGCAGCGCGAGGATGACGTCGTTGCCGGCACGGCTGATCTTCACATCGGCGGCCAGCACGCCCGCTCTCATGCTAATGGTGTCGTTGCCCGCGCCGTTGGGGAAATAGCCCTGTTCCAGCACGGTATCGGTGCCGTCGCCATAGCCGAACACGTAGGTATCGTCGCCTTCGCCGCCGTTCAGCACGTCGTTGCCCAGCCCGCCTTCCAGCGTGTCGTTGCCTTGTTCTCCAAGCAGGTAATCGGTGCCATCACCGCCCTGCATGATGTCGTCGCCGTTACCGCCATATAACGTATCGGCACCGGCTCCACCACGCAGCGTGTCGAACCCGTTGCCGCCGTTCAGCACATCGTTGCCGTCGTCGCCATTGAGCACGTCGTTGCCGCCCGCGCCGCTCAGCGTATCGTTGCCGCCCGCGCCGGCCAGCGTGTCGTCGGTGGCGTAGCCGGTAAACACGTCGGCACCATCGGTAGCGTCCAGCACGCGCGCCTTGACCGTGGCGACATCCCAGACCGTGCCATCGGAAAACGTAATCTGCTCCACCGCATAAGGCGTAGTCGCGTCGTTCTGGAAATACTGCGAAACGGTCAGCGTATCCGTTGTGCCCCGGATCGTGAGCACCAGTTCGTTCCACGCCGAGCGGCGCGCCTCGATATCCGCCGGTGCAATCCCCGCAGCGAAGGCGATGGTATCGACCGGATTGCTTGCACCGTTGGCGATATATTCGTAGTTGTTGATCGAGTCCTTGCCGTATCCGCGCGCGAACACATAGGTATCCGCGCCGACATCGCCGGTGAGCTGATCGTCGCCCACGCCGCCGTCGAGCGTGTCGTTGCCATCGCCGCCGACAAGATAGTCACGTCCCGCACCGCCGCGCAGGGTGTCGTTTCCGGCTTCGCCGTAGAGGCCATCGTTGCCATCGTTGCCGTCCACCGTGTCGTTGCCTTCACGGGCATAAATGATGTCGTTACCCGCCGCCCCCGTAATCACGTCGTCCGACGTAAAGCCATACAAGGTAGAGCCCGCTTCATTGGCGACCAGCGCCAGCGCCTTCACGGCGTCTATCGTCCACACCGTGCCATCCGCAAAGCGGATTTCTTCCACCGCATAGCTGGTGGCAGCATCGTTCTGGAAATAGCCGGTAACGACGAGCTTGTCTGTCGTGCCGCTGATGCCGAGCGTGAGGTCGCCATACCAATTGCGCGTCACCACGATGTCGGCAGGCGCGATGCCCGCATCGAACACGATCGCATCCACCGGATTCGCTGCGCCCGCCGCCAGGTATTCGTAGTTGTTGATGGTGTCGCTGCCGCCGCCCCGGCCGAATCGGTAGGTATCCGCGCCGCCGTCGCCCTGAAGCGTGTCGTTGCCGAGGCCACCGATCAGCGTATCGTTGCCGCCGCCACCATAGAGCGTGTCGTTGCCATCCAGCCCGTCCAGCGTATCCGCCGACGCATAGCCCTGGCGCGTGTCGTTGCCCGCCGTGGCTTGCAACACGATGCGGTTGATGTCGGCCACCGTCCAGTTGGTGCCGTCGGCAAAGCCCAGCGAGTCGATCTGGTAACCACCGGCGCCGTCGCCATAGAAATAGCCGCCCACGGTGAGCCTGTCGGTGGTGCCGTTGATGGCGATCACCAGATCGCTACCGCTGCGCGTGAGGGTGACATCGGTGGAGGCGACATCGGCGCTCATCTGCACCGTATCGACGCGACCCGCCGTGTTGTCGTAAGCGTAGTTGATGCTGTCCTGCCCGGCGCCACGTCCAAACAGATAGAGGTCGTTGCCCGCACCGCCGTTCAGGCTGTCGTTGCCCGCGCCGCCCGCCAGCACGTCGTCGCCATTGCCGCCGTAGAGGCCGTCGTTGCCGTCGCCGCCATAGAGCGCATCGTTGCCGTTGTTGCCATAGAGCGTGTTGGCCGCCGCGCCGCCCACGAGGATGTCAGCCTTGTCCGTGCCGCTGCTGGAGAACCCGGCGGTGCCGTCGATCTTGACGCCGAAGGTGTCGTACACGGCTTGCAGTTCGGGCGTGACCGGGGTGGTGCGGATGGCGTTTTCCAGCATCGACCAGCCGGTCCAGCCCAGGCCTGCCAAAGTACTCTGTCCGTAGTGGTTAAATTCGATCAGGTCGCTGATGCCGTTGGCGGCGTTGGCCGCGATGGCGTTCTGCAGGGCTTGCTGCGCAACGCTGAAATCGAGCACAACGCCATTGGGCGTGGAGATGAGGTCGATACTATCGAGCAGGGATTTGAAACGGGTTTGCATGATCAGCGCATCATAAATCGATTCCCTGAGCGCGTCGTACGACTGGCTCAACAGATCGAGCTGAGCCTGTGTGTAGTTGATAGCCAGCGTGCCAAGCGTGACCCCCGCTATGCCGCCTGTGGTGGCGGTGCTGAAGTTCATCCCCATCACCGCCCCGCCGCCCGCCTGCGCCTCACTGGGCAGGTTGAAGAAGTGCCGTCCGTTGAAGGCTTCGAGGATGTGGATGCGCTGGTTCCATTGCGCGATGGTGTCGCGGTAGGCGGCGTCGAGCTGGGGGTTGTCCACGTCGGCGGTGAGGCCGCCCGCGGGCGCGGCTCCGCTGACCAGATGCGCAGAGCGGGTGATATTGCCGAATGAGTCGTAGCGGACGATGTAGCGGGTACCGGCCCGTGTATCGAGGGTTTCGGCATAGCCGCTGGTGTCGGCCCAGGCGTCGAGCATCGAATCGATGAGCGCCAGCTGGCTGTCGCGGGTGGGGGCGGCGCTGTATTGCGTGAGCAGGGTTTGCAGGGTGCCCGACTGGGTGGCGGCTTCGCGCAGATCGCGTACCGCACCGCTGCCGCGCATGTCGGGCAAGGCAGCGGTTTCAGGGGTGGGCGGAATGGTGGTGGTGAACTGCCGGTGGAAGGTGTCGGCAGCAAGGTTGATGTCGGCGAGACCGTGGGTCTCGCCCAGGCCACCGGTGCTGCCGTCGGTTTTGATATAGGTGCCGAGGTCAGCGATCTGGTTGCCGTTGGCAAGGGCCTGACTGTTGGCGGTCTTGGCGACGTTGATGGCGGCAATGCTGGCGTCGGTCAGGGCGGTGAGTTCGCCGGCTTGGCTGATGCCGTCCTGATTCAGATCGCGCCAGACGCGAAGATCGGCGAAGCGGGCGTCCAACGCATCAACTTTGCCGTCGGTGTTGGTGTCTTCCTGCACCAATGCGGCAAAGCCGTCGGCGGCAGTGCCGCCACCGGCAAGCGGGGTGTGGTCACCGAAGAGTTCGGCGCCGTTGTCGATGACGCCGTTGCCGTTGCGGTCCAGAACCAGGAAACCATCGTCGGGGGCGACCCAGCCGGTGCCTTCTTTGGTGCCGTTGAGGTCGTGGTCGAAGTAGACGGGACGGCTGGGGTCGAAGCCGACGGTTTCGAGGCCGTCGCCGTCGAGGTCGAGGGTGAGGGGGTCGTAACGAGGGAAGAAGCGTTGGGCGCCTTTGAAGAGGTCGGAGATGGCGTCGGACAAATCATCCAGGCCTAATTTGCCCCACAACCAGTCGCCCAGTTCCTCGCCAAAACTCTTTCCGCCTGGAGCGACATCGCCACCCGGCAAATCAAAATCTGAGCCGGGTGCCCAGTTACCCGATGGGCCGTCCTGTGATGCTGGAGGTAGACCTGCGCCCCGCAGAGCTTCGTCAATACCCGCGTTGGAGTTAGTGTTTGTCGGGCCATAATCAATACCTCTTGTATAGATGTCACCCACGGTGTCTTGGATGCTCTGCCATTCTGAAGACAGGTTGTCGCCTGTTTTGATGGTTTCACTGGGATGGGGGGTGGCAGTGCTTGATGGATCACGAGAAGGATCCCAATCCCGCGAATTTTGGTCATAGACGCCAGTTTCATAGTCGATTTTGCCGAATGAGGCACCGGCACCAACATATTCTGAGAGGGTGTAGTTTTGGGGATAAATTCCTATATATGATTCCTGACCGGCACTATTCGTGTACACAAGGTACTTGTGGTAGATCCCAAGGTTATTCTCCCCAACAGGCTTGTACCCGACTCTGATTGATTCAGTCATTTACCACCCCCCTATTTATTGATCGCAAAGCACTCTAAAGCGCGTCTAAATCCTTTGTCCGGCATTCTCAATTCGGTAAAAAGAATTACGGCACATTCGTCTGAGGCCAGATACGCCCTTCAGTGGAAATTATCTTCTCGCCGTCTGTTCGAATAGTGATAAAGGCATGCTTCTCAAAAACAAACAGACGGTGCTCGTAGCGCTTTCGAGCTGTGTAATCAACCATTGATCCAGGCGGTTGGTAAGCACGTTTGGATGCTTCGTCACGATATATGAGTAACTCTCCCCCTTCCGGCCACTTGCGAACACCTTCATGTCGGTACTCGCCTATTTCGAACCCCTGTTCTTTAAGCTGATGCAGGAGCTTGAATGCGTCTTCCATCTGCATTCCCGGAGGAAAATATTTCTGCACTACGCGCGTGACATCTTCGTTGCTTTCCTTAACAGCATACGCACCGTCCATCTCTTGAATCATCGGGTCATTCATGTTGCATCCAGTCAATAAGGGTAAGGAAAGCGCGGCCACGCAAAAGGAACAACAAAAATTGTGGAATGGCATCCCGACGACGCGCAGATTCATCCAGGAAAAAAGCGACGCTGCCCGAGGACTCAGGGACGCCCCCCTTTGTTTCATACCTTGCTGGTGAAAGGATGTCTGCTGATCATTGTTCTGCATTGTTCTGTCGTCTTCTTCATGATTTTTGTCGTGTGCGGCATCGTAATTTTCCCCGAGGTAAATCACGCAATCGTAAATCTCAGGCTGCACGTTTCAGTCCATGTCGATGGCAGCCTCATTGCCGGTGATGAGCGGGGCAGGCGCTGGATAAGCGGAGGAAATATCTGGTAGGTCTGCACGCTTGGCACTCACGTTAAAGCGCTCGGCAAAGATCGCATCACAACCCACAGTTGTCCGACCCGCATGGCTCTCCATGCGGTCATGTGATTGCACAAAATGACTCCCCCTGTTTATTGATCCCGAGTGTTGCGCACGGGTGTTCCCGGACTGTGACTTGCTGGCTTGCCGCCTGTCTATACAACTTTAGTTGTAGTTGGACATAACCAACTGTTTACACAGTAAATTATTCTTGTATTTGACTGAATTCGTTGCCACAAGACACCCCAGCACGTTACGCAATTATTAAATTGCTGATGATTCATGGGCGACAGGTGACAGGTCGTGCATTCGCCACAGCCACCCGTCCAAGTGGCGGGTTTCAATTGGAACGGGTGGCGGGTTTGAATCAGAATGAGTGGCGGTTTTCACTGGAATACGCAGCTGCTTTCGGGCAACTTGGAAACGGCCAACTGTTTCCTGAATTATTGCTAATTATTGAAAACCAATGCTTTAAGACGTGCCCATCTACTCAATTTCATGTCTCCCCTTTTCACGTTCGTATTGCCCGATTTTTCTGAAGTGTCTTCGGCCGCGAAAGCATCAGTTCGGAGCCTGACAGACTGTGCGCACGCTCGATATACAACTTTAATTGTAGGCGCGCGTAAGATTATGATTTTTAATTTATTTAGTTTACCCAGCGGGCAAATCGAGATATTGGGCGCGCTGTCCTGGCGTTCCGGCCCGCCGTCGATGTAGTCGTCGCCCAGGCCGCCAATCACCTTGTCGTCGCCGTCTTCCGCGCCCCCCCCGCGCGGTCCTGGCTTTCCGGCCCGCCGCCCTCGATGGTCTCGCTGCCCTGATTGTCGGCATAGATGCCCCACAGCCGCCTGCTGGTCCGCACCGCCCCCGCCCCTGCAAGCGGCGCCCAGTCGTCGAGTACGCCGTCGTTGTCTCGGTTGCGCTGCGGTTGCAGGTTGAAGCCGGTGGCGCTGAGGATCATGTCGCGCCCGGCGCCGCCGTAGATGGTGTCGCTGCCGGCACCACTCGCCAGCAGGTCGTCTCCCAAACCGCCTTCGAGGATGTCCTCTGTTTTCATTTCAGGCAAGTCGAGCGACAAGGAGATGGGCGCGGCAGGGGCTTCCCGTCGGGTGTCTGGAAGAGCCAAAATATTCCCGCGCGTCCCTCATCACGCCACGCTCAATGGCCCTGAAATCCAGCATTTCGCGCTTCGGGTTTTTCAAATAGCGTCCGTGCCGGCAAGTCGCCGCGACCACTCGCGTAGGGCGCGTTACAATCGCGGGGCTTTTTGACATCCGCCCCATGACCGAAAACCTCGAAAACCAGTCGCAGGACAACCTGGAAACCAGCCTCGCGCAGGTGCAGGCGCTGCTCGCCAAGATGCGGCTGGTGGAGGAGCTCGTCCACAAGCAGGGCGGGCCGCGCCAGGATCTGGTCGA
>NZ_JANJXQ010000035.1 GCF_024708915.1 Thiobacillus sp. | reverse complement strand
GGCAGATGAAGCTGTTTTGATTGGCGCAGCGCGGCCTGAATCATCGTGACGCCGTTTTTGCTAACGCAGCAAATCGTCGGGTTCGCGCTTGAACTCGCCTTCCAGCACATCGTCGTTGGCCGGCCGCAGCGGATCCGCCTTGCGCCGGCTCCAGGTGCCGGGAGCCAGCAACAGCAGCAGCGCGGCAGCATCGCTGATGAAGCCGGGGAAGACAAGCAGGCCGCCGGCGAGGAGAATGCGGCCGCTGGCGAACAGCGCGGCCAGCGGATGCGTGCCCGACTGTACCGAGAACAGCAGGCGCGCGCCCCAGGCAACGCGCTCGGTGCGAATCAGCATGACCCCGGCGATGGCGTCGAGCAGCAGCCACGGCAGCACCCAGCCGCCGATGGCGTCGGCCATCCAGAAAATGCCGATGGCTTCCAGTACCGGAAACGACAACAGCAGTAGCACAAACCAACCAAAGCGCATGACATGAAACCTTTGTTAGTCTTGACCAATGTACCCGATCGGGGCGCCGCCGAAAAACTGGCGCTCGCCCTGGTCGAGCGCCGCGCGGCGGCGTGCGTGAACGTTTTGCCGGCATGCCACTCCATCTACCGTTGGCGGGGCGCGGTGGAAGCAAGGGATGAAATCCCTTTGCTGATCAAAACCACCGCGGCGAATTACCCGCTGATTGAAGCCATTGTCCGCGCGCAACACCCTGACGATGTACCCGAACTGATCGCCGTACCGATAACGCACGGCCTGCCCGCTTATCTCGACTGGGTGGCCAAGGAGACTGAAAAACATGATTAAGTGGATTCGTTTGCTCGGCGTATTACCTTTACTTTGGGGTGCATTTGCGCACTTTCCAGTGGCCCACGCCGAAGAATTTCTTGATCCCGAAGTTGCATTCAAGTTCTCGGCGCGCGCGCTCGATGCCAACACGCTGGAAGCGCGCTGGCAGATTGCGGACGGCTATTACATGTACCGCGACAAGTTCAAGTTCGAGCTTGCCGGCGCCACCCTGGGCGCGCCGCAGCTGCCGCCAGGCAAGATGAAGCAGGACGAATATTTCGGCAAGGTCGAAACCTATCTCAAGGACGTGCGTATCGCGCTGCCGATCCAGCGCACGCCGGGCGCCACATCGGTCACGCTGAAAACCACCTCGCAGGGCTGCGCCGACGCCGGGCTGTGCTACACCCCGCAAACGGTCAGCGCGACCATCAAGCTGCCGGCGCCGCTGGCTGTACTCCCTGTGGCCGCGCCGGAAGCCGTGGCCACGCCGATAGCGACTGCCGCGCTGGATGGCTTGCGCAGCCTGGCCGGCGATAACGGGATGCCGAACGTGCTGCCGCCGGACGAAGCCTTCCTCGTCGCGGCCGCCATGCCGGATACGCAGACGGTCAAGTTCGACTACACGCTGACCGCAAACACTTATCTGTATCGCGACAAACTCGCCTTTGCCGTCAAGTCGCCGGCCGATGTGAGCGTGGCGAGTGTCGACACGCCGGCAGGCGACATCGAGGACGACCCGACCTTTGGCCGTACCGAGGTGTATCACCGTGATTTTGCCGCCGGCGTGACGCTGTCGCGCGCGCTCGCCGCAAATGAAACTCTGCTGCTGGAGGCAACCTGGCAGGGTTGCAATGAAGCGGTGGGCATCTGCTATCCGCCGATCAAGCGCGAATTTTCCCTGGCGGCCAATGGCGCTGCCACACCGCTGGCCGCGGCCGGCACTCCGGTCGAGGCGACGAGCGACGACACTTCGCGCATCGAACGCGTGCTGGAAGACGGCAGCTTCTGGCCGGTGATCGCCACCTTCTTCGGTCTCGGCTTGCTGCTGGCGTTGACGCCCTGCGTGTTCCCGATGATTCCGATCCTGTCGGGCATCATCGCCGGGCAGAACACCAAAGTGACCAAGACCAGCGGCTTTCTGCTGTCGTTTGCCTACGTGCTGGGAATGGCGATCACCTATGCGGTGGCCGGCGTGGCGGCGGCGTTGTCAGGAACCCTTATTTCCAACGCCCTGCAGAACCCGTGGGCGCTCGGCATCGGCGCGCTGATTTTCGTTGGCCTGGCGCTATCCATGTTCGGCTTTTACGAGCTGCAATTGCCGAGTGCGCTGCAGAGCAAGTTTTCCGAGCGCGCCAACAAGATGAAAGGCGGCGATTTCTTCGGCGTGTTCGCCATGGGTGCGTTGTCGGCCGTCATTCTTGGCCCCTGCGTCGCGCCGCCGCTGGCCGCCGCACTCGCCTTCATCGCGCAGACCGGCAACACCGTTCTCGGCGGCGTGGCGCTGTTCGTGCTGGCACTGGGCATGGGCGTACCGCTGCTGCTGGTGGGCCTGTCGGCCGGAGCGCTGCTGCCGCGTGCCGGCGGCTGGATGAATGCGGTGAAGTATTTCTTCGGCGTGATGATGCTGGCGATCGCCATCTACCTGATCTCGCCGGTCATTCCGGGCTGGGTCGGCATGCTGCTGTGGGCACTGCTGTTGATCGCGTGCGCAATCTACCTGCATGCGCTCGATCCGTTGCCGGCCCACGCATCCGGCTGGTCGCGGCTGTGGAAGGGGCTGGGTGTGGTGCTGCTCATCGGCGGCCTGGCGATCCTGCTTGGCATGTTGGCGGGCAGCCGCAACCTGTTGCAGCCGCTCGACGTGTTCAAGGGCGGCGTTGGCGGCGTGGCGGTCGCGGCCGAGCAGAAAGGCCTGACGTTCGAGAAAGTGAAGGATGTCGCCGAACTCGACGCGCGCCTAGCGGCGGCGAAGGCCGATGGACGCGCGGTGATGCTCGATTTTTATGCCGACTGGTGCGTGTCGTGCAAGGAAATGGAACGCTTTACTTTCAGCGATCCCAAGGTGCAGGCACGGCTGCAAAACGTGGTCCTGCTGAAGGCCGACGTTACCGCCAACAACGAAGCCGACAAGGCGCTGTTGAAGCGCTTCAAGCTGTTCGGCCCGCCCGGACTGATTTTCTGGAACAGCGCGGGCGCGCAGTCGGATTACAAGGTAATCGGGTTCGAGAAAGCCGAAAAATTCCTGTCGAGCATCGACTCGGCACTGGGACGCTGACGTCGCCTGGCCGTTTCAGGACGGCCGGCTTCCCACGCGCTTTCGCGCGCGGTGACGCCCTTCAGGGCTGACGCTGCAGTACCGCGATGCTGTCCAGCAGCGGGGTGACGATGGGCTGGATCTTGCGCCGCATCAGCGAGCCGATTGCAGTGGTCTTGAGAAAGATCGGCCGCACGCTGTCGGCATCCGCCGTGGCCAGCGTATCGAGCGCTGCGCAGTCCGGCTCCAGCAGCGGTGCGGCTGCGAGCACCGCGGCACGCGCCGCACCGCGCGCGGCCTCGTCGGCCTGGCGCAGCGGTGCGCACCACTGCGCCAGCGCGTTCAGCGCGTGGTTGACCACTTCCTGGATTTCCGGACGGTCGAGGACGAGCGCGGTGGTGGCGAGGAAGGTCTGTCCCTGCCCCGACAGCGCCTTTTCCAGCATCGCGCTGTAAGGATTGCCGGCAATTTCCGGTACGCTGGCGTGGTCGGCGCGCGCGCCGCGCGGATTCGGCAGCGCATCGGGCTGCAATTCGAGGAAGGCCACGTAATACGAATTACGGCTGCTGCCGCGTTTCCAGATCGACAGCCGTTCAGCGTCGGTCAGCACGCCCGAAACCAGCATCACCGCCACGGTATCGAGAATGCCGACATCGTCCTCGTGCAGGAAGGCCAGGTGCTCGATCAGGAATTCCGCCAGCGTGCGGCCTATGCTGCCATGGCATACCACGTCGCGCATCAGCATCAGCCGCGCGTTTTCGATGGTCGGCATGCACCACCATGCGTAGCGCGCCAGTTCGTCGGTCAGCGCGGGCGAGTGCACCACCGCGACCACCGCTTCCTCTTCGGCGATCAGCAGCAGCTGCGCCAGGTGCTGGGCCGACAGCCCGGCCTGCGACTGCCGCGTCCAGCGCGTCAGATGCACCGGGTAGCCGCCGGGCGATCCCAGCGCGTGGCCGGACAGCTGCTCGCGCACCCGCTTCAGGTAGCGGTCGGAACGCTCGTTTGGCTTCAGCGGCACGCTGGCTTCGCCCTGCGGCGTCAGCGCCCACAGCGTCATGGTCGACTCGTCGATACGGACGGCTTTGAGTTCGGTGTTGAAGAGGACGTTGAGGCGTAATTCGTCTTCGGGGGACAGTTCGTCGTTCATGGGGGAAACCCTTTTTCATCCGCGAAGGACGCGAAGTACCGCGAAGAAAATCAAAGCACATCTTGTTTTCGCGGTACTTCGCGTCCTTCGCGGACAAATGTTTTTACAGCGATTTGAACACTTCGCGCGCGGCGGCAATGGTGGCGTCGATGTCGGCGTCGCTGTGCGCGGCCGAGACGAAGCCCGCCTCGAATGCCGATGGCGCGAGGTAGATGCCATGGTCGAGCATGGCGTGGAAGAAGCGGTTGAATTTTTCGCGGTCGCCTGCCATCACCTCGGCAAAGCTGGCGGGCGGCGTGGCGGCGAAATAGAGGCCGAACATGCCGCCGACCGAGTCGGCGCAGAAGGCAACGCCGGCGTCGTCGGCCGCAGCGGAGAGGCCCTTCACCAGCCGCTCGGTGCTGGCGCCGAGATTCGCGTGGAAGCCGGGTGCGGAAATCGCATCCAGCGTCGCCAGCCCGGCCGCCACCGCGACGGGGTTGCCCGACAGCGTGCCGGCCTGATACACCGGGCCGGTCGGCGCCAGCGCGTCCATCACGTCGGCGCGGCCGCCGAAGGCGCCCACCGGCATGCCGCCGCCGATCACCTTGCCGAGGGTGGTCAGATCCGGCTTGATGCCGAGCAGCTTCTGCGCGCCGCCGAGGTCGACGCGGAAGCCGGTCATCACCTCGTCGAAAATCAACAAGGAACCATGCTGGTCGCACAGCCGGCGCATCGCCGCCATGAACGTCGCGGTCGGCTTGACCAGGTTCATGTTGCCGGCGAACGGCTCGACGATGATGCAGGCGATCTCGCTGCCGATCTCGGCGAAGGTGCGCTCAAGGCCGGCAACGTCGTTGTAGTCGAGCACGATGGTCTGCGCCGCGGTTTCCGGCGGCACCCCGGCCGAGGTGGGGTTGCCGAAGGTGAGCGCGCCGGAGCCGGCCTTCACCAGCAGGAAATCGGCGTGGCCGTGGTAGCAGCCCTCGAACTTGATGAACTTGGAGCGGCCGGTGAAGCCGCGCGCCAGCCGGATCGCGCTCATCGTCGCCTCGGTGCCGGACGATACCAGGCGCACTTTCTCGATGCTCGGCAGCAATTGCGTGATGCGTGTGGCGATGGTCAGCTCGGCCTCGGACGGCGCGCCGAACGACAGGCCGTTGGCGGCGGCGTCGGCAACCGCCTTGACGGTGCCCGGATGCGCGTGCCCGAGGATCGCCGGACCCCACGAGCCGACGTAGTCGATGTATTCGCGGCCGTCGGCGTCCCACACCCGCGATCCCTGGGCGCGGCTGAAGAATACCGGGGTGCCGCCGACGCTCTTGAAGGCGCGCACCGGCGAATTCACGCCGCCGGGGATGACTTTCTGCGATTGTTCGAAAAGCTGTTCGTTGCGGTTCATGGTTCGGTTCACTCTTCAGATTCGGTTGCAAATAATTGATTCAGGTCATGCGCGGCGGCGCGGATGTCGGGCGCATCGAACAGTGCCGACAGGACGGCCAGGCTGTCGGCGCCGGCGTCGAGCAATTGCGGCGCGTTGGCGAGCGTGATGCCGCCGATGGCGACCAGTGGCACCCGGATGACGGGCGCGGCCTCGTGCAGCAGGTCAAAGCTGGCGCGCGGCGCCGCCGGCTTGGTGGGCGATGCAAAGAAACTGCCGAAGGCGACGTAGTCGGCGCCCGCGGCCTGCGCCGCCTGCGCCAGTTCGAGGCTCTGGTAGCACGAAGCGCCGATGAGCTTGTCGCGGCCGAGGATGAGGCGTGCCTCGCGCAGGCTGCCGTCGTCGCGTCCCAGGTGCACGCCGTCGGCATCCGCCAGATCGGCCAGCCGCAGGTCGTCGTTGACGATCAGCGGC
>NZ_JANJXQ010000006.1 GCF_024708915.1 Thiobacillus sp. | reverse complement strand
CGGTAGGTCACACGCGACAGTTCGACGATTTTCGGGATGTCGCGCGGGTCGGAGCGCACGAGCACGATGTGTCCGGCTTCCACCGCGACGTCGGTCCCCGCGCCGATTGCGATCCCGACATCGGCGGTGGCCAGGGCAGGGGCATCGTTCACTCCGTCACCCACCATCGCAACTTTCTTGCCCTGAGCTTGCAGTTCGCGCACCTTCGAGGCCTTGTCCTCGGGCAGGACCTGGGCGAACACCCGGTCGATCCCCAGCTCTGCGGCGACGGCGTCCGCCACCGCCTGTGCGTCGCCAGTGAGCATCGCCACTTCGATTCCCCGCTCGTGCAGTGCGCGTATCGCCTCGCGACTCTCCTCGCGGATGGCATCGGCCACCGCGAAAACCGCCAGCGCCTGGCCGTCCCGCAGCAGATAGATGGCCGCCTGCCCGCGACGGGCAGCCGCTTCGGCGGCCGTGCGGAGCGCTTCCGGCACCTGCGCGTTTTCTGCCGTCAGCAGCGCGGGGCCGCCCATGTGATATTCGACCCCCTCGATCGAGGCGGCGACCCCTTTCCCCGTCACCGCCCGGAAGCCATCCGCCGGGGGCAGGTCGAGCTTCTGCTCCTCTGCCGTCTTGACGATCCCGCGGGCGATGGGATGCTCGGATTCGGACTCCACCCCGGCCGCGATCCGGAGCGCATCCTGCCTCGACAGGCTTTCGTCAACCGCCATTTCAACCACGCGGAATTCCCCCAGCGTGAGCGTGCCGGTCTTGTCGAAAATTACGGTGTCCAGGTTGCGGGCTTCTTCCAGGCCGCGCCGATCCCGCACCAGCAGGCCGTTTCGTGCGCCCAGGGTCGTTGAGATGGCGACGACCAGCGGCACCGCCAGGCCGAGCGCATGCGGACAGGCAATCACCAGGACGGTCACCACCCGGACAATCGAGAAATCGAGGGACGCCCCCAGCGCCTGCCAGACAACCAGCGTGAGCGCCGCCGCGGCAATGGCCACCCCGGTCAGCACCCGGGCTGCGCGATCGGCCAGATGCTGTGCCCTGGATTTGGACGTTTGCGCATCGGCCACGAGCCGCATGATTCCGGACAGCTTGGTCTTCTCACCCGTGCCCGTGACCTCGATGCGCAGCGACCCCTCGCCGTTGATCGTTGCAGCGATGACACCATCACCTTCCTGCTTTTTCACCGGCCTGGATTCGCCGGTGATCATGGCCTCGTTGAGGTCGCTGGTGCCTTTCCGGATCACGCCGTCGGCGGGCACACTCTCGCCGGGGCGGACCAGCACGATGTCGCCCTCGCGCAGCGCGCTGACCGGAACCGTCTCTTCGCCCTGATCGGTGATCCGGGTCGCGGTGTCCGGAAGCAGCTTCGCGAGCTCCTGCAGCGCACCCTGCGCGCGCGAGATCGAGCGCATCTCGATCCAGTGGCCCAGCAGCATGATGGTGACCAGGGTGGCCAGCTCCCACCAGATGGGGTCCGCCTGGATCAGGCCGAGCTGTACGATCCACGAGAAAACCAGCGCCACCGTGATCGCCAGGGATATCAGGGTCATCATCCCCGGCAACCGCGCCTTCAGCTCGTGCCATGCCCCTTTCAGAAAGACCAGTCCGCCGTAGAGGAAGACGATGGTGGCGAGCACCGGGGATATCCAGGCCGATCCGGGAAACACGGGGGCGACGTAGCCAAAAAGCATCTGGATATGCTCTGCCCAGATGACGACCGGAATGGTGAGGATCAGGGAGAGCCAGAACCTGTCGCGGAACATCTCCGGGGTGTGGCCTGCGTGCCGGTCGTGGCCCGCATGGCTGGCGGCTGTTTTCCCGTGTCCGCCGTGTGCCTCATGGCCCGCGCTCGACCCGGCTGCGTGGCCGTGAGCGTGGTGGGTGGTCTTGCTCATGCTGCCGTCTCCTCGAAAGTGGATAAGCGCTCTGTTATCCCTCGAACGCTGAAACACGACTCGCCATCCGGACGGCGCAAATCGGGCACAGCAGCTGGAGTCGCTTCGTTGAGCAGGCAGTACGGCCAGTTGGGCGGGCAGGCGATCCCTGGCGTTTGCCGTTCAGAACTCATCGTTCACCCTTTGCCGACAGTTTTGCGTTCCGAAGGTTAGCTCATCTTTTTGGAGGCTGCCCGGCCAATTGCAATGCCCGCCGTGTGTCTTGAGGGATGCACCGGCGGGCTGTCACCTGAGGCTGCGGCTCCCCCAGGCATCCCTTGCACGGCATACCGTGTATTCACTTCATGTGGCATGATTTCGCGCCTTCCAATGCGGCCATGCATGAAAGACGCTACGTCCAGCCGGGCAGGGGGCGGCAATGAACTTGAGATCAGGGTCCGTGAGAACGCCCTCGACACCGTACTCGATGGCGAGGGCTATGGACCAGGATGCGCGTACCGGGAGTGCACGTGACCGCTTGGACATACGCAGAAAAAGTCAGAACGGGATGTGGTTTCCCCAGCCCAGATCGCGGGTATCGAGCTTGACGTGCCGCTTCACCAGGATGGGTTTTTCACTATCGAGCGAGACCGTGTCGTAATACTTTCCAACTGCGAACAGCTGGGTCGCGCCCCCGTCCAGACTGGTTCTGAATATCTGCAGGGCAGTCACTACGTTTGCCTGCTTCTTGCCTTCGTCGTAGCTGACCTTATATACGACCGCATTGCGCGTAAGCGGTGCGTGGTCGCTGTTGTGCTTGGGTAAAGTATGGAAAAGCTCCTCCATCTCGGCCCGGTTATGGTCCAGCCACGTCATGTCCCTCTTGATTTCCGGGCTGAAAGTGGTGACTTTGTATTCGAATTGCTTATCGCACAACCCAAGGAACTCCGGATAGTCGTTCCGATCCAGTGCTGTGCACGTCTGATAAACCAGCTCTTCAACGGTAGCTCTGTCAGCGTTCATGATTTGCTCCTTAAATATCGTTTGAAAATAACTGTGTAGTTGCTGCTGTATCCAGTTTTCCTGCCCTTCGGATCGGACTTTAAAAACGTCCATCATTCAAACTGGCAGGACGTCAGGCTGGTTGCGCAACGTCTTTCGTTTGGGGCATTGGAGCGGCCGTTTGCTGCTTTGGCGCTGTTGCCGGGTGCATTGGATCGGAGGAGCTGCGGCCCATCCGCTTACTCCATTCCTCGAGATAGTGGCGCATGCCGACCTCGTCGTGGATCGTCAGGTCTTCCTCGCGCGCATGCAGCACATGCATGGGATCGCTGCCCTTGGCCATGGCCATCCCCTGCCCGGAAGAAGCCAGCAGGTCTTCGTGCAGGTTGCGACCGAATGGGCTCCAGATCGTGGCCGCATCTTTCTCGCGCTGTTGGCGTATTTCCGGGGTATCGCTCTTGAGGCCCAGTATGCGGAACTCGAGAATGACATGATCCGGGCCGAGCGGAATATAGGAATCGATCCGTAATACGGAAGTGCGCAGGTTGAACGTGATGCACGGAAAAAGGTCCACCAGCTTCCAGCCATTGGTAGGCAATTTTGGCCAGCCAAGCTTGGAATGGCCGCTGCCAGTGTACGCGTCGTACGAGACATTCATTGAGCCGACCGAAGCGTGGCCGTTGGGGAAGGCCGTGTACTTACGCTGGAAATACCCCGACTTCGGATCCAGCATGCCGGTAATGCGATTATGGTAGTGCAGGTAGTCGTGATAAAACTCACTGTTGGTGTCGTGGATCAGCTTGAAGTTTGTACGCAGCGTGGCCTGGTAGTACCACAATACTTCCAGGGGTTCCGCCTCCAGCTCCGGCAGCATGTAATCCAGAGACGAGCCGATATGCTCTGAAAGCGGGCCGCAGGAATCGTCGAGGTTGACCCACACGAAACCGCCGTAGCCCACTTCCGTTCTCACTTCCTTCAGGCCGACATCGCTTTCACAGACGCGCTCCTGGTACCCGGCTTTCCCGCGAGGAATATCCACACAGTCGCCTTTTGAATCGAATGCCCACTGGTGAAAAATGCAAACCAGCTTCTTGGCGTTGCCGGAAGGCTCATAAGCCAGGAGATTGCCGCGGTGAGTGCAGATGTTGTAGAAGGTGCGGATCTTCATATCCTCTCCGCGCATAATCACAAGTCGAGTGCCGCCCGGGTGTTGATAGGTACGAAAATCATTGGCATTGGCCACTTCGCTTTCATGGATGGCAAGCATCCAGACTTTCTTGAAAATTTTTTCTTTCTCCTCCTCAAAAATGGCCGGATCGGAGTAAATCATCGGGTCCGCGTAATGCGTCGGCGGAAGGCTGGGCTTTTGTGCCCACTGTTGGCTGTTGCGTGACATAGCATTGTCCTCTTCATGTTGAATGATTCAGGATAAAACCATGCGAATATGGCATGGTAATTTCCGTAAAGCGAAAGACATGCCAATTCCATCCAGGCTACATGGGCAAGGGTGCGCAAACCTTCGGAGCAACCATCGGGGGATGAATAAAGCGTAAACATGAACCCGCAAAATCCGGGGTTGGACAAGACGAAATCCAATTCAATTTCGTTGTTGCTTATTGATATATTTGGAAAATTTATATCTGGCGGCGGCGAATCATTGGTGCCAATAGCACCCGCCGCGAGGTGTGTCTTAAGGCGCGATACGAACCGGTTCCGCGTGCAGAACCCCAGGCGCAACTGCCGTCGCGAAATACCTGATTCGGATCATAATGTGTTTTTTTGATTACAAAATGTCTCGCTTGCGGAGGGGGAATGCCGTGCCGCAAGCTGCCTGGCAGAAAGCAGTTTGATGAGCGACAGCAGTGAGGAAAAGAGACCGAAGACTTTCAGATATTCCACGCCGGCTGGAGCGCTTTATTGGGCACCAAGCTCGACATCATGTTGGTTTGCCGGAAGCATGGCTTGAGAAAAATGTGATGACATGTCCTGCAGGCTCGCGGACCGTGAAAACCTCATGGTCAATTGCTGGGCGGGCTTCAATCGGCGACGGCGCAAGCCCCAAAGACGTAAAGCGCTGATGAGTCGCGTGCAGATCATCCACCATGAGGTCGAACGGTGCCTCACCCGCAGCGATCTTCTCTTTCCGCATGAGGATTAAATGCGTGCCGCCGCGCATTTCATAAACGGAGACTTCCGGTCCATCGAATATGGACCGCATACCAATTGTGCGCATGAACTCAGCAGAATCTTCCATGCGGTCCGTATGCAGAACTACATGCGCGACGCCAACCGGCGGACGGTACTCGTTCTCGCTCATGTTCTTGGTGCCCAACGTCCAAGCTCAGGCGCGCCGTTTTTTGGCGCCGCCTGGAGCGACTTGTTTGGCCTAATGCTCACTCTGACCATTGGGGATTCCAGACGACCTCCCAGAGATGACCGTCTGGGTCTTGGAAGTAACCGGAGTAGCCGCCCCAGAATGTGTCGTGCGCAGCCTTGACGATGACGGCTCCCGCTGCTTTTGCTTTTTCCATTACAGCATCTACTTCCATTTTTGACGCTACGTTATGGCCGAGCGTCATTTCGGTAGGACTTATTGGGCCTACGACGAGCCCAGCGTCATGCCCGATGCTCTTGCGAGGCCACAAAGCTAGACGCAAGCCGGGCTGAAGTTGGATGAATACAACAGCCCCATACTCAAACTCTTTGCCAATGATGCCTTCGGTGGGAAAACCCAAACCCTCACGATAGAACCGAAGTGACGCTTCGAGGTCGTTGACGCCGATTGTAATGACTGTGATTCGTGGCTTCATGTGCGCTGTTCTTCTTTAGGCCCAACGTAGAAGTGAGCGGCCTGCGCGGCCTTTCGCGCAGATCCGCTCGACTGCCGGGTTAGGGCGTCCGGTTGACGGAGGGGGTGGGCGTCTGTCCGCCAACAGTGGACAAGCGGCCGGCAAGCATGTACAGTAGTATGTACATATAAGGAGCCCGAAATGGATGCGATTACCTACACGACGGTGCGCGCGAACTTGGCGAGCACGATGGACCGGGTTTGCAACGACCACGAAGCGTTGATTATCACCCGCAACGGAGAGCAGTCTGTGGTGATGCTCTCGCTCGAAGACTACAAGGCGCTGGAAGAAACTGCCTACCTGCTGCGCACACCTGCCAACGCGAAGCGCCTTCTCTCGGCTGCAGCACAATTGAACGCCGGCAATGGCGTTGAGCGGGAACTGGCCAAGTGAAGCTGGTTTTCGCAGACGAGGCATGGGAAGACTATCTGTATTGGCAGAAGCAGGACAGGAAGATGGTGGAGCGGATTAACAAGCTGATTCGCGAAACCCAGCGAGAACCATTCAGCGGCGTGGGCAAACCCGAGCCGCTGAAACATGCCCTCTCAGGATTTTGGTCACGCCGGATCACGGATGAGCACCGCATGGTGTATCGGGTAGAAGGCGACCAACTCCAAATAGCCCAATTGCGTTTCCATTACTGAGACGCCCAACGTAGAGCTAACCGGCGGCGCTTTAGCGCCGTCCAGCGACCGAAGGGAGCGAGGTTGAGCGCCGGGTTAGGGGTGGCTTTTCGCATATCTGGCTTTGTAGATGCGATAAATGACCCAAGGCAAAACAAACATGGCGATGTTTGATATGGCCATAACAGAGGCCTCTGGGCCGTGAAGCATTGACTTTACAGAGCGCTCATAGCCGCCGACCTTCACTGCAAGAGCGAGCCCAACAGATGAAAGAACAATTGGCGCAAATGCAGAAAAGAAACACCCCGACACCCACGCCGTTTTTCGCCATCCAGTTGAAGATGGCGAGCGATAGATCAAAACGGGTGGCACGACCAAGCACACGAAGAGAAGTGGGTAAATCAGTAGAACGCCCATAGGGAACCTCTAACGTAGAAGTGAGCGGCCTGCGCGGCTTTTCGCGCTGGTCCGCTCGACTGCCGGGTTGGGCGTCAGTGGATGGGCCATTTTGAACTCGTGTATAGCGTTGCCCATACTCCAGCGGCGGCAAGGCCAACAATCAGCACCTTTTCGAAGAAGCGGAGGATCGCGACCTTCTGAATCTTTCTGTTTCGGATATCTCGAAGCCCCAACCACAGCCTGAAAACATAGTCGCTGTAGGAGCCGACTGACACCATGCTGGTTGCAGCACAGTACCGAAAGAATATTTTGAAGAGCTTCCGAATTCTTTCTTCCGTGAGGTCATTTGGCTCGACCCCAAAGACGAGAATGAAATTGTCTTCATTGACTTTCGCAACATCCGATTTGTACGGGGAGAGGAGCACCATGATCTTCCCCGTAATGTCTTGAGAGAATGAAATGGCTGCACCGTTCTCCATAGCTTCATTAGGCTTCAGCAGTTCTCCGTTCCCAAGGCTGTGCCATACGCCCATACGCCGCCAACCCACAGAAACTTGGGCCTGATTCAGCGAGTTGAAACGGAACACATACGGCTGGCCGTATGCAGGAAACGACTGCTTGGAAGATGATAGGTAGAAGTTGCCAAGTTCGCCTGCGTCGACTCCTTGGCTGTCAATTTCAGAGAATACGGAATGCAGCCTGTCTTCAAAGCTCAGCCACATAACCCGGCGAATGTACCCGGCGCGCTCGGCTTTTCGTAGCTTTTGAGTAGCAGCAGCCAATACGGTTTTCATGACGCCCAACGCCTGAATTAAGCCGACCCGCGAAGCGGGTTCGGCTTGAATGAATTGTTAGATTGCTCAGCCGGTTTAGTGTCAATTGCTGCTCCGTGATCCACCAGCGGCAGCAGCTCCCGGACCTGCTCTACGGAATAGCCCTCTAGATGGACAATCGTCTTGTCATGAAGCGTGAGCATCACCTTGCGACTCGCACGTGCTTTGAGCCATGCAACAAGAACCGCAGCGATTGAGCCAGCTATTGCAGCGGTTTGTGCAATGACGATCATAGTTCCCGAAGCCATGACCTGACCTGGTGGAACCCTCAGCTCCTCGTAGGGAACGCCAGCGCCATCAAGGTCTTGGAGAAAGGACGCTTGGCTGTCTTTGAAAAGAGCTATGCGCACGTTGATCTCTCCTGAGCAATCTAACGTTCGAGTTGAGGGGCTGGACGCCGCAGGCGGCCAGTCCCAGTGGGCGAAGCGAACGACTCGAACGAGGGGTTAGGCGATGAGCGCATGAATATCACGCTTTCCTGTAAACAAAAATGCTAGCCACAACGCATGCGGTTCCAGCGGCGGAGTACAGAACTATGTCTCCGTTGGCACCGAATGCGTTGAAAAATATTTCATGCAGCCAACCCCAGCGCCCAGTACGAGAGGATTGCGATGGCGATGAATAAGCAGAAAAGGCCAGTAGATAAAAGACGCCCCCAAAGCCGAGCCAAATGAAAGTCATTTCCTTAACGGATGGCTTCCAATTCCAATTGTTGGGCTGATCGCGCCAGAGTTTCATTTAATCGCCTAACGTTTGAATTAAGGGGCGCGCTTTAGCGCGTCCCGCTTGAATGGTGGGTTAGGCGTGAAGGAGATGAGAGCTGGCAACATCATTCCTTCGGACTGCAGGACGGGCAGAGCCATGAAACCTTTGGGTGCGAACCCACCATGTGCCATATCGCCCAGATTAGGAACGCTGGTACCCCGAGGATAACAACCGCTCCGTAACGCCCGCCCCCTATGCCAAAGACGCTCAAGAAAAGAAATGCAAAACCAAGGATTAGAAGCGATAGGACAGACGCCCCGATTACATCGATCAAGCTACGCTGCTGGCGCGCTTCTTGTTCCATTGCAGCGCCACATTTTTGGCAGAGGTGATGGCCTGGAGTGTTTTCCACAATAGATGCGCCTAACGTGGAGGTCACCGGCGCTGCGCGGCTTTATCGCGCAGCGTCCGGTGGACCGCAGGGTTGGGCGTCACTGTTGGACCGCGAAGTACGTTACGGACCTGGGTTGGCCCGCGAGAAAGGGATTTTCCCAGCGTGACCCGACGTTGCCCGCAATCTTGTGGTTCGTCACGACCATGAACGGCGAGCCGGGAAAGATGGCTAAGACGAGCGCCGGATCACTGACGTGACTGGTTCGTTCAACTTTCTGCCCCCGAACTTTCGTTGTTCGAGTGCGCTCTCCTTGAAGTGATTCGCCAACTGTGGCGGTCCAGACGTCGCCGTCGTGGACAAACACTATGGAATAGATGCGCCTTTCGGCTGGCGGCGCCGAAACACCGCACCACTTTGCGAACTCACCGAACACTTGCTCCTGAGTCTCGGCGGTTGCTGCTGGAACGAAGAAGACGGGAGTACTGGTCATTTTTAAGCCTCAGTAGGTATGCGCGCTGACTATTGTGACGCCCAACGTTCAAATTGAGGGGCGCGCCGCTTTTGGCGCGTCCCGCTCGAATGCAGTGTTAGGCATTTTATGTACCCCCGTTTCTTCTATCAGTTATCAATGCTGACGTTGCCGGAAACATCAGCATCAATTGTCCCGCCCTGAACACGAACCAGAGGAAGGCTCTTCATAAGCCTCAGATGTGCTTCTTTTCGCTGTTCTGGGTCTTTGATGTCTCTCAAAGCAATGAAATCACCAAAGGTAGGGGCACCTACAAATGAGCCGCCGGGGTTCAAAAGTTTGAAAGCAATGACGCAAAGAGCCACTGCAATAACAGAGAGAATTGCCTTGCTTATGTTGTCCATCAAGTACCCCCTTTGGGTGAATGCCTAACGTAAAGCTGAGGGGCGCGCCGCTTTTGGCGCGTCCCTCTCGAACGCCATGTTAGGCGTTGTCTGCATGCAGAAGGCTGATGAACTCAGATAGATTTGGCAGTTCGTCATAAAGAGCTCCTTGGAGGGGAACGGAGTCCCACGAGGCTTTGGATGCAACGCACAGGTGGGCAACGACTTCCAGCTTGCCGCTGTCTTCAAGCAAGCCGGCGGGAATCCAGAAATAGGGCATGTTCCGGAGTGGATTGGGTACTGGACAACCACAGGTAGAGCAAAAGTCGGAGCGAAACCGGCCTTCGTTTTTCCACGAAGAAATTAACTCAGCACCGCCAAGCCAATGAAAGTGGTTATTGGCAACAATAGTGGCCGCATTGGACATTGACCCGCCCTGCCTGCGGCAAAGTGAGCAATGGCACTGATAAAGCTTGAAACGACTTCCGTCAATTTCAAACTCAACTTGTCCGCATAGGCATTGACCGTGCATGTGCTCTCCAATGATGCCTAACGTGCAATATACACCTTGTAAGGTGTATATATAGTTTCAAACAAGGTGTATAAAACAGGAGCAGGCTTCATGATATATTTGATTTGTATGGTTTCTCATTATTAATAGGGGGATATATGTCGCCAGCAGACACACCGTCCTCCCCATCCCCCAAACTTCTCGATCAGGTACGTGACCGGATTCGGGTCAAGCATTACAGCATTCGCACCGAGACGCAATATGTGCAGTGGATTCGGCGTTTCATTCTGTTCCACGGCAAGCGCCATCCGCGTGACCTGGGCACGCAGGAAGTCGAAGCGTTTCTGACGCATCTGGCGGTGGAGGGCAATGTGGCGGCGGCGACGCAGAATCAGGCTTTGTCGGCGCTGCTTTTTCTGTACCGCGAGGTGCTGGGTATCGAGTTGCCCTGGCTGGACAAGGTGACGCGCGCCAAGCGCCCGCGGCATTTGCCGGTGGTGCTGACGCGCGACGAGGTGCGGGCGGTGCTGGGGAAAATGGAGGGAGTGTACGGACTGCTGGCGCGTCTGCTTTACGGCACGGGGATGCGCTTGATGGAGGTGATCCGGTTGCGGGTGAAGGATGTGGAATTCACGCGCGGTGAGATCGTGGTGCGCGATGGCAAGGGGGCGAAAGATCGGGTGACCATGCTGCCCGAATCGGTGAAGGCCGATTTGCAGGCGCATCTGGCATGGCGACGCGAGGTGTTCGAGCGGGATTTGCAGGCGGGCAAGGCCGCGGTTTATCTGCCGGATGCACTGGCACGCAAGTATCCGAATGCGCCGACGGAGTGGGGCTGGCAGTATGTGTTTCCTTCGGGCAGCTATTCGATCGACCCGCGCAGTGGCGAAGAACGCCGACATCATCTCGACGAAAAGCTGCTGCAGCGCGCGATGAAGCGGGCGGTGCAGGCGGCGGGCCTGGCCAAACCGGCGACGCCGCATACGCTGAGGCATTCGTTCGCCACGCATCTACTGGAGCGCGGGCAGGACATCCGCACGATTCAGGAACTGCTGGGCCATAAGGATGTGGCGACGACGATGATTTACACCCATGTATTGAACAAGGGCGGGCACGGGGTGTTGAGCCCCCTGGATGGGTAAACCTGGAGCCGGCGGGATCAGGCGTTTTTTGCCTTGTATTTGACGCCCTTGTGGCCTTTCAGGTCGGCATCCTGTGTCCACAGGATGGCTTGGTATTCCCAGGCGGTGAGCAGAATAATGCTGTCGGCCATGGGAAGCTGGTGCTTGGCCGAGTAGAGTGCGGCGGCCAGCGCGGTATCGGCATTCAGGCCGACGATTTCGCCCCGCGACATGAAGTCGGCCGCCTGGTGGGCAGCCGGTTCGCCACGCAACAGGGCAACGCGCTTGCAGACTTCGAATACGGACAGGCTGGGAACGATGAGGGATTCCGTGGCTTCGAGAATGGGGGCGAAGAAACCGGCATTGCTGCCGTTGGCGAAATACTCCAGCCAGCCGCAGGAGTCGACCACGTTCATACGCGGTCGTCCTCGCGCTCGATATGGGTGTCGATCCCGGGCAGAAAACCGCGTGCGGCAGAGATAGGCTGTTCGGGGATCAGTTCGATGTGGTCGCCCTGGATGCGCGCTTTGAGTTTTTGGCCGGGCTGGATGTTCAGCTGGAGACGTAGATCGCGTGGGATGACGACCTGGAATTTGGTGGAAACGGTGATGGTTGTCATACAAAACTCCTTACGTATTACACTAACATAGCGTAATACATTAGATCGGACAACAGCATGATCGTAGACGAAGACTACATGCGTGCCGCGCTGCAACTGGCGCGCCGGGGCTGGGAGGCGGGCGAGGTGCCGGTGGGGGCGCTGGTGGTGTGCGGTGGCGAGATCGTCGGCCGTGGCTTCAACCAGCCGATTTCGAGCCATGACCCCACGGCGCACGCCGAGGTGATGGCATTGCGCGATGCGGCCGGGCGGCTGGGCAATTACCGGCTGGTGGACTGCACGCTGTACGTGACGATGGAACCGTGCGTGATGTGCGCGGGGGCGATCCTGCATGCGCGGGTGGCGCGGGTGGTGTACGGCGCAAAGGAGTACAAGACCGGCGCGCACGGCAGCATCGTCGACATCTTTGCCGAGCCGCGTCTCAACTACCATTGCGAGATTTCCGGCGGGGTGCTGGCGGACGACTGCGCGGCGGTGATCTCGGGCTTCTTCGAGGCACGCCGGCAGCAGAAAAAGGAGGCAGCGCAATGAGCGATCTGGTGATCGAGGTGGATATGCGCCTGCAGCAGTTGTACCTGTGGGAGCCCTTTCCCGACGGCGACATGCTGATCCGCCAGTATCCGGTTTCCACCGCGGCCAGCGGGGCGGGGGAGCAGAACGGCAGCTATCGCACGCCGCGCGGGCGCCACCGCATCGCGGAAAAGATCGGCGCCGGCGCGCCGCTGTGTGCGGCCTTCAAATCACGCGAACCGACAGGCGAAATCTGGACCCCCGAGCTCGACGCGGCGAACCCCGGGCGCGACTGGATCCTGACGCGCATCCTGTGGTTGGAAGGTCTGGAAGCGGGCAAAAACCAGGGCGGCACGGTGGACACCCGCAACCGCTATATCTACATCCACGGCACCAACGAGGAACACAAGCTCGGCACGCCGGCATCGCATGGCTGCATCCGCATGAAGAATGCGGACGTGGCCGAACTGTTCGATCTGGTGAAGGTGGGGACAGTGGTGCGCATCAGCGCATGAGGCAGGCTGCCGTCGGGGCAGCTGAAAAACAGCCCTGGGGGCTTTCCCGCGTAATTCAGTATCGTTTCTGGGGGGCAGGCCGCGGCCCGGAGGTGGCGTCCTTGTGGCGGAAGTTGATGCGGCCCTTGGTCAGATCGTAGGGCGACATTTCGATGGTGACCTTGTCGCCGGCCAGGATGCGGATGCGATGCTTGCGCATTTTGCCGGAAGCGTAGGCGGTGATCTCGAAGCCGTTATCCAGGGTGACGCGGAAACGGGTCTGCGGCAGCACTTCGTTGACGACGCCTTCCATTTCTACAAGTTCTTCTTTCGACATAGGATGTGTTCCTCATGATGGGCCGGAGGCGCGGATTGCCGTGCGCCGGCGAATGGGTGTGCAAAAGATCGCAGTTGGGGGCTGCGGCAACCGCGCCGTGGCGCGCGGTGAAAATGCCAAAGAGGAGAGCCGACAAGGTACCCGCGAGGGGCAGAGGAGACTGACCAAAGATCGATTTGCAGGGCAGTATGGGCCTCAAGGCCCGTATTGGCAAGGCTGGCGAGGTGTGCGTGTGGCGCTGCCGCGTGCCCGAAACGGCGGCGCGGCAGGCAGGAAGCCCCTTTCTAGAGAACGGGTTGCGGCTCGTCCGTGCCGGATTCGATATGCAAGGTGCGGGTGGGGAGGGCGATTTCCGCGCCGTGGGCCTGGATGATGGCGGCGATTTTCAGCAGCACATCCTGCTTGACCTCGTGGTAGTGCACCCATTGGACGGTCTTGGTGAAGGTGTAGACGAAGAAATCGAGCGACGACACGCCGAACTGGTTGAAATTGACGATCAGGGTGGCATCGGAGTCGATCTCGGGGTGGGCCTGCAGCATGGCCTTCACGTCGGCGACGATGGCGGCCATCTTGTCGAGGTCGGTGTAGCGGATGCCGATGGTTTCCTTGATGCGCCGGTGGGTCATGCGGGTGGGGTTCTCCACCACGATGGTAGAGAACAGGGCATTCGGCACGTAGATCGGATTCTTGTTGAAGGCGCGCACGCGGGTGTGGCGCCAGCCGATGTGTTCCACCGTGCCTTCGATCTGCTTGTCCGGCGAGCGGATCCATTCGCCCACGATAAAGGGGCGATCCAGATAGATGGTGAGGCCGCCGAAGAAGTTGGCCAGCATGTCCTTGGCGGCAAACCCCACCGCGATCCCGCCGATGCCGCCGAAAGCCAGCACGCCGGAAATGCTGAACCCCAGCGTTTGCAGGATGATCAGGGCGGCGAGGATGACGACGCTGCCCCGGCCCAGCTTGGACAGCGCATCGACCGTGGTGCGGTCCACCTCCTTGCCCGCCGCCGCGCGGCGCACCAGGATGTTGCGCGCGGCATTGCCAATCAGGCGCCACAGAAACCACGCGAAGGCGGCGACGATCAGTGTGTCGCGGGCAAGTCCGACGAAGTCGGGAACGGGCATGCCGTGTTGCTGATGCACGATCTGGATGACGAGGGCCGTGCCTGTCACCCACAGGATCAGCGTCAGCGGTTTGCGGCTGGCCTTGATCAGGGCGTCATCCCAAATGGCCGTGGAGCGTGCGGCGACCTTTTCGATATGACGCAGCAGGTAGTAGGCGCCGATGTTGATGGCGAGGATCGCGGCAATCACCGTCAGAACCTGGGGTAGCCAGGAAGCAGCGAGGAATTCGAAACCGAGTTGTTTGGCCAGATCGCTCATGTGGGGAGGGAGGGGGGTGGTGTCCGGCCGATTCTAGTGCAAAGCCGGAAATCGATCTGCCCCGGCGGGTCCTTTGTGCAGCCCATTTCCTATACTGAATGTCCAAAATCCCAAGGAGTCGAGCCATGAACCACAGGATCGCATTGCCCGTTGTCTTGACGGTTGCCTTGATGGGAGGCTGCGCTGATATGGGCAGCCTGGGCGGGCCGAAATATGGCGCGACGGACGGTGCCGTGGCGAGCCAGACGGATCGCGACGGCACTATAGCCAAGCTGGAAAACATCGAGGTGGACGACAAGTACAAGCTGGGGGTGGGAACGGCGGCGGGCGCCGTGGCGGGCGGCATTCTCGGCGCGGGAGTGGGCGACAGCACCACGGCCACGGTGGCAGGGGCGGTCTTGGGCGGCCTGGCCGGAACCTATGCCGAAAGCAAAATCCATAAGGCGGATGCGCAGCGCGTTACGGTCGACATGAAGACCGGAGGACGCGTGACGATCGTGCAGCCGATGGATGGGCGCCTGCGCGATGGCATGAGTGTGCGCGTCGAAGGCAGCGGCGAGAACGCCCGCGTGGTGCCGCGCTGAAGCGGCGGCGCAGCCATTCGCCGGGCGTGTGCCGCGCGCCGTCGAGGAATGGAATGGCGCTGTGTTCGACAGCTCTATCGTGATGAAAACATTAATTATTATGTGGTTTTTTGCTGTCGTTTGTACTATTCGCTGCGGGCCTTATTGGCGGTACTCGTGACGGCATCTGGCGGGTAGGATGCCGGCTCGAAAATAGCCGACCGCCTGCCTTATGGCCCGTAGTGCCGCCCCCCTTACCGAGAGTCGTATCCGTCAGACCCCGGCAGCCGACAGACCGACCAAGCTGGCCGATGGCGGCGGCATGTATTTGCTGCTGCGGCCGGACGGTTCGCGTTACTGGCGGCTGGATTACCGTTTCGATGGCAAGCGCAAGACGCTGGCGCTGGGCGTCTATCCGGAGGTCACGCTGGCCGAGGCGCGGAAGCGGCGGCGCGCAGCCAAGGCCCTGCTCGCCGAGGGGCAGGACCCGAGCGCCGTGAAGAAGGCGCAGAAAGGCGACCCCACGGTGCGCCGCGGCGGCGACACCGACTATCTCGCCCGCGCCGTCGACCTGATCGGAGAAGGGGTCTGGGACTGGGACCTGCGCACCGGGCGGGTGCGCCACAACGCGCAGTGGGCGCGGCTGATGGGCCTCGACGAAAGCCGGCTGGAGCACGGCTGGCAGGACACCCAGTCGTGCCTGAGCTGCGAGGAGCAGAGTGGGATGCTGGCCGGGGTCCGCGATTGCCATGGCGGCCAGTCGGCCTTCGAGTGCGAGCACAGCATCCGGCATGCGGACGGCAGCGTGATCTGGGTGCGGAACCGCGGCGAGGTGGTCGAGCGCGACGCCGACGGCCGGCCGGTGCGCGTGCTCGGCAGCCTGCGCGAGGTGACCGGGCTCAAGCGCGGCGAATTGCGCATGCGGCAGCGCAACCTGCTGCTGCAGATCATCGCGGCGGTCAACGAGATGCTGCTGGCGGACCTGTCCGAGGCCGACCTGATGGTGCGCATCTGCCAGGAGCTGGTGCGCGAGAACCTGTTCCGCATGGCGTGGATCGGGCTGGTCGCCGAGGACGGCGTAACGGTGCAGCCGGCCGCCGAAGCCGGGTTCGAGCCGGGCTACCTGGCGCACGCGGACATCCGCTGCGACGACTCGCCCCAGGGCCAGGGGCCGACCGGGACGGCGATCCGCCAGGGCCGCACCGTCGTCAACAACGACACCGACAGCAATCCCCAATTCGCGCCGTGGCGCGAGCAGGCGCAGGCACACGGCATCCGCTCGTCGGCCGCGACGCCGCTGTGCGCGCACGGGCGGGTCATCGGCACGCTCAACGTCTACAGCCAGGACGTGCAGGCCTTCGGGGAGGGCAAGGTCGTGCTGCTGGAAAAGCTGGCCGCCGACCTCGGCATGGCCATCGACCATCGCGCGGCGCTGACGGCCCTGCGCGAGAGCGAGGAGCGGCTGCGGCTGATCTCGAGCGTGGCGACCGATCTGCTGTATTCCTGCGTGAAGACCACGGAGGGCGCGCTCGTCGTCGACTGGGCGACGGCATCCGCCGGGCGGGCGTTCGGCTATTCGGTCGACGAGATCCTCGAGCGCGGCTGCTGGCGATGCCACGTGCACCCGGACGACCGCCTCGCGTTCGACCTCAACATCAGGTTTTTGCCGCCGGGGCAGCACAGCGAGTGCGAGCTGCGCATCCTCGCCCGCGACGGCTCGATCCGCCAAATCCGCGCCTACACCCGGGCCGTGCAGGGGACGAACGGCGAGCACCGGCTATACGGCGCCTGCCAGGACATCACCGAGCGCAAGCATGCCGAGGACGCGCTGCGCGAGAGCGAGGCGCGCTTCCGTGCGATGGCCGACCAGTCGGCCGACTGGATCTGGGCCATCGACCTGCAGCGCCGGCATACCTACAGCAACCGGAAGGGCGCGAACGCACTGGGCTACACGCTCGAGGAATTCCTCGAACTGGACCCTGCCAGCCTGATCCATCCCGACGATCTCGCGCTGTTCGACAGGACCTTCACCGACGCCGTGGCCGCCAAGGCGGGCTGGCAGGGCGTCAGCCTGCGCTGGCGCCATCGCGACGGCAGCGAGCGCACCTTCGAGTCGAGCGCCTCGCCCTTGTTCGAAGAGGACCGGCTGGTCGGCTTCCAGGGGGTGGACCGCGACATCACCGAGCGCAAGATGGCCGAGGAGCACATCGAGTACCTGGCCCACCACGACGCGCTCACCGGTCTGCCCAACCGCATCCTGCTGCGCGACCGCTTCGTGCACGCGCTGGCGATGGCGGAGCGCGCGCGCGACCGGGTGGCGCTGATGTTTCTCGACCTCGACAAGTTCAAGCGGGTGAACGACACGCTCGGACACGCCGCCGGCGACAAGCTGCTGCTCGAGGTGGTCAACCGCCTCGGCCACTGCACGCGCGAGACCGACACCATCTGCCGCCAGGGCGGCGACGAATTCATCCTGCTGCTGAACGACGTCCCCGACATCGAGGCGGTCGAGCGGATCGCCGACGAGATCCTGGCCCGCATCGCGGAACCGGCGGAAATCGAGGGCCATGTCCTCAACGCGTCCTGCAGCATCGGCATCGCCATCCATCCCGACGACGGCGACGACTTCGACACCCTGCTGCAGAAGGCCGACGTCGCCATGTACAACGCCAAGGACGCCGGCCGCAACACCTGGCGCTTCTTCGACGAGCAGATGAACCGGCAGGCGCACGAGCACCTGCTGCTGCAGAACCGCCTGCACCAGGCGATGTTCAA
>NZ_JANJXQ010000228.1 GCF_024708915.1 Thiobacillus sp. | reverse complement strand
TTCGCCCACCAGGATGACGTCCGGGTCTTCACGCAGCGCCGAGCGCAGGGCGTTGCTGAACGACAGCGTGTGCGGCCCGACCTCGCGCTGGTTGATCAGGCATTTCTTGCTCTGGTGGACGAATTCGATCGGGTCCTCGACCGTGAGGATGTGCGCGTACTGGTTTTCGTTGACGTAGTCCATCATCGCCGCCAGCGTGGTCGACTTGCCCGAACCGGTCGGGCCGGTGACGAGAACGATGCCGCGCGGCTGGTCGGAGGTTTCCTTGAAGATGGCCGGGGCGTTGAGCTCCTCCAGCGTCAGCACTTTCGACGGAATCGTCCGGAACACCGCCCCCGCGCCGTATTGCTGGTTGAAGGCGTTGACGCGAAAGCGCGCCAGCGACGGGATCTCGAACGAGAAGTCGATCTCCAGCGTTTCCTCGTACACCTTGCGCTGGCTGTCGTTCATGATGTCGTACACCATGCGGTGCACGTCCTTGTGTTCCATCGGCGGCAGGTTGATGCGGCGGATGTCGCCGTTGACGCGGATCATCGGCGGCAGACCCGCCGACAGGTGCAGGTCGGACGCCTTGTTCTTGACGGCAAATGCCAGCAGTTCGGAAATATCCACGCGTGCCTCGTTCAGTGTTGGATGGGGTTTTGTCTTTATTGATCCGAAACGAAACCGTTTGAAAACCGTCGGGCCTGTCAGTGACGAAATACCCTGAAAGCTGCGCTGCGTTTCGGATCGATAACAATTAAACGGCTGTTATTGAACAGGGTTTGTGTTCAATAATAAGCGCTATGGATAACGGCCCGAAAACACGCAAACTTGAGTCCGGGATGACGACTGCGGACTCCACGCCAGCTGAGCGTTTGCATGCCGTGCAGGCGCGGATTGCAGATGCCGCAGCCGAGGCGGGACGCGAGCCTGCGGCGGTGTGTCTGCTGGCGGTGAGCAAGACTTTTGGCGATGCTGCCGTGCGTGCTCTGGCGGATGCCGGCCAGCGCGAGTTTGGCGAAAACTATGTGCAGGAAGCACTGGAAAAACAGGCAGCCTTGCGCGATCTGCCACTCGAATGGCATTTCATCGGACCGATCCAGAGCAACAAGACGCGGGTGGTCGCCGAGAATTTCAGTTGGGTGCACAGTATCGACCGGCTGAAGATAGCCGAACGGCTGTCCGCCCAGCGTCCGCCCGGCTTGCCACCGCTGCAGGTCTGCATCGAGCTCAATGTAAGTGGCGAGGCCAGCAAGAGCGGCGTGGTTCCGGCTGAACTGCCCGCGCTGGCCGGGGCCGTATCGCAACTGCCAGGCCTGCGATTGCGCGGACTGATGGCGATTCCGGCGCCGGCGCAGGAAGTGGCGGCGCAGCGTGCGGCATTCCGGCTGGTGCGTGAACAGTTCGATGCGCTGCGTGCGCGCGGCCACACACTCGATACCCTGTCGATGGGCATGTCGGGCGATCTGGAGGCGGCGATACTGGAAGGCGCGACCATCGTGCGCATCGGCACGGCACTCTTTGGTGAGAGGACAAAAAATGCATAAAGTGAGTTTCATCGGCGGCGGCAACATGGCCGCAGCCATCATCGGCGGCCTGATCGCCAGCGGTACGCAGCCCACCGACATCGAGGTGGTGGAAATCAACGCCGATGCGCGGGCGCAGTTGTCCGCGCGTTTCGGCGTCGTGACCCGTACCGACCTGTCGCAGGCGCGGCTGCATCCCCTGGTCGTGCTGGCAGTGAAGCCGCAGACCCTGCCCGAGGTGGCGGCGGCACTGGCGCCGCGCCTTGCCGGCCAGCTGGTGGTGTCGATTGCCGCCGGGGTGCGGGTGGCCGATCTCACTCGCTGGCTGGGAGGGCACGAGCGCATCGTGCGCGCCATGCCCAACACTCCGGCGCTGGTGCAGGCCGGGGTCGCCGGGCTGTTTGCGCCGCCTGCGGTCAGCCAGGATGCGCGTTCGCAGGCCGAGGCGGTGCTGCGTGCCGTCGGCGGCGCGGTGTGGGTGGAGGACGAGCCGCAGCTGGATGCGGTCACCGCTGTTTCGGGCAGCGGCCCGGCCTACGTGTTCTATTGCATCGAATCGCTCGAAGCCGCAGCCGTGGCCCAGGGCCTGGCACCCGCCACCGCGCGCCAGCTGGCGCTGCAGACTTTCTTCGGCGCGGCCAAGCTGGCGCTGGAGTCGGGCGAGGAACCCGCCGTGCTGCGCCAGCGCGTCACCTCCAAGGGCGGCACCACCGAACGCGGCATTGCCGCGCTGGAGGCGGCGGCGGTCAAACAGGCCATCGGCCAGGCAGTGGACGCGGCCAGCCGGCGCAGCGCCGAGCTCGGCGACGAACTGGGGCGGCTCGCATGATTTCGGGCGCATTCGCTTTCCTCGTCCAGACGCTGGGCAACCTGTTCGTGATTGCGGTGCTGCTGCGCTTCATGATGCAGCTGTTCCGGGTGCCGTTTCGCAATCCCTTCGCGCAATTCATCGTCGCCATCACCGATTTTGCGGTGAAGCCGCTGCGCCGGGTGGTGCCGGGCCTGTTCGGCCTCGACTGGGCATGCCTGGTGGTGGCGCTGCTGGTCGAACTGG
>NZ_JANJXQ010000210.1 GCF_024708915.1 Thiobacillus sp. | reverse complement strand
TTCTTGGCGATCCAGGCGGCGAACTCCAGCACGTTGTTCCACTTGCTCTGCGCCGCGCGCTGGTCGTCCTGGTCGAACAGGTAGACTTCGTAGTCGATGATCTTCAGCAGGTCGTTCAGCAGTTCGCCGGCCGGTTCGCGGACAACCCGTTCCTCGAAGCGGTTGATGAAGTTGCAGAACTCGACCAGCGGCGCCAACTGGCGCTCGCCGATCTGCGACGCGGCGGCGGCGGAGAACACCGCCTCGAACAGGCTCACGTGCAGGGTGGCGGCGACCTGGCCGAGCTTTTCCAGCGTCGCCGCGCCAATGCCGCGCTTCGGCGTGGTGACGGCGCGGATGAAGGCCGGGTCGTCGTCGCTGTTGGCAATCAGGCGCAGGTAGGCGATCACGTCCTTGATTTCGGCGCGGTCGAAGAACGACTGGCCGCCCGACAGCTGGTACGGCACTTTCTCGTTCCTCAGCGCCTGCTCGAACACGCGCGCCTGGTAGTTGCCGCGATACAGGATCGCGTAGTCGCGCCACTCGGTGCGGTGCTGGAATTTGTGCGACAGCAGGCGCATCACCACCGATTCGGCCTCGTGTTCGTCGTCCTTGGTGGGCATCACCTGGATCGCGTCGCCCACGCCGAGGTCGCTCCACAGGCGCTTCTCGAACAGCTTGGGGTTGTTGGCGATGAGGCTGTTGGCGGCCTTGAGGATGCGGATGGTCGAGCGGTAGTTCTGCTCCAGCTTGACCACGTGCAGATGCGGGTAGTCCTCGTTCAACTGCCGCAGATTGTCGGCCGAGGCGCCGCGCCAGCCGTAGATCGCCTGGTCGTCGTCGCCGACCGCGGTGAACGCCGCGCGCACGCCGGTGAGCTTCTGCAGCAGGCGGTACTGCGCGACGTTGGTGTCCTGGTATTCGTCGACCAGGATGTGGCGCAGGCGGTTCTGCCACTTTTCGCGCAATTCGGCGTGGGTGTCCAATAATTCAGCGGGAAGGCGGATGAGGTCGTCGAAATCGACCGCTTGGTAGGCGCGCAGCGTCGCGTCGTAGCGGTCGTAGATTTTCGCGTAGACGCGTGCATTGTCGTCCTCGGCGCTGGCGAGCGCGGCGGCGGGCGACTTCAGCTCGTTCTTCCACAGCGAGATGCGCGACACCGCGCGGCGGATTTCCTGCTTGTCGGTGGTCTTGATGATCTCCGAAACGATGCCGGCGGCGTCGGCGGAATCGAGGATGGAAAACGCCGGCTTCAGCTCGGCAAATTTCGCGTCCTCGCGCAGCATCCTGAGGCCCATGGAGTGAAAAGTGGTGACGATCAGGCCCTTGGTGTTGACGTTAGAGGTCAGCTTGGCAGCGCGCTCGGCCATCTCGCGCGCGGCCTTGTTGGTGAAGGTGATGGCGGCGATCGAACCCGGCTTGTAGCCGCATTCGCCGATCAGGTAGGCGATCTTGTGGGTGATGACGCGGGTCTTGCCCGAGCCGGCGCCCGCCAGCACCAGCAAGGGGCCGTCGAGATACTTCGCCGCTTCGCGCTGCGGCGGATTCAGGGCTGCAAGCAGGCTCATGCCGCGCCGAATTCGCGGTTCAGGTAGGCATTGATGTCGTCCGACACGTACAGCCAGGTCTGCCGGCCTGCGGCGTCGGCGATCAGCAGGCACGGCACCTGCAGCTTGCCGCCGCCTGCGATCAGGGCGGAACGGTGCGCGGCGTCGTTTCTGGCGTCGCGCAGCTCGATATCGAGCGACAGCCGCCGTATCGCGCGCCGGGTCTTGATGCAGAACGGGCAGGTGGGGTAGTGGTACAAAGCCAGGTTTTGCGTCCTGGCATCGATGGCGTGCTGGGCCACTGCCGGACGCACGACGCCCTTGGGGCGGGTGAGCCAGTCGCCCAGCAGCAGAAACGGGCCGAGGATGGCGCGCAGGGTTTTGAAAAACAGGCGGATCAGGGGTTTCATGGCGCAGGCGTCACAAGAGGTTCAGGCGGGAGCGCTATGATGCGGGTCAACACAGCGTACAAACATTCAAAGCGTATTTTATATGTCCACCTATGCCATTGGCGATCCTCAGGGATGCCAAACTTCCCTTTTGCGTTTGCTCGATGAAGTGAAATTCGACCCGGCAGCCGACCGGCTGTGGCTGGTCGGCGACCTGGTCAACCGCGGGCCGGATTCGCTGGCGGTGTTGCGCTTCGTCAAAAGCCTGGGAAGCGCAGCCATCAGCGTGCTCGGCAATCACGATTTGCACCTGCTGGCGCTGGCCGAAGGCTACGGCCGCGCGCACAAGGGCGACACGCTCGATGCGGTTCTGGCGGCGCCCGACCGCGACGAGCTGCTGGCCTGGTTGCGCCAGCGCAAACTGGCCTGGCGCGAAGGCGATTTTCTGATGGTGCATGCGGGCGTGCTGCCGGGCTGGACGGTGGACGACACGATGCAGTGGGCGGCCGAAGCCGAGGCCGCGCTGCAGGGCGCGCATTACCGCGATTTTTTCGCGCAGATGTACGGCAACGCGCCGGTGGCCTGGGATGAGGATTTGCAGGGCATCGAGCGGCTGCGGGTGATCGTCAACGCCTTCACCCGGCTGCGCTACTGCACGCCGGCGGGCGAGATGGAATTCCACCACAAGGGGGCGCCCGGCACGCAGCCGGCCGGCTGGCTGCCGTGGTTCGAGGTGCCGGGGCGGCAGAGCGCGGCGGCGACGCTGGTCTTCGGCCACTGGTCGACGCTCGGGCTGGTCAACCGGCCCGGCCTGATCGCGCTGGATACCGGCTGCCTGTGGGGCGGCAAGCTGACCGCAGTCAGGCTGGAGGACCGCCAGGCATTTGCGGTGCAGTGCCCGCGGATGCAGCGCCCCGGCCATCCGTAAGCTGAGCGTCCACCGCCGCTGCGCTTGCGGGGGCCACGCCCAGAAGCCGGGCGGTGGCCGCTTCCGCCTGCGCGGCCAGCTCGCGCCGGTGGCCGTTCGGCGGGATCGGCTCGCCGAACTGAAGCTCGGCGATGAGGCCGGGTTCGCCGACGATCCGTTGCAGGCTTTGCCACATGCTGATGTTGTCGATATACGCGGGCGCGGCGCTGTAGTCGTTGTCCAGCGTGCGGTAACGCAGGGCGGCCGGCACGATCGGGCAGTTCAGCTCGACCGCCGGCTGCAGCAGCGACGGCATGAAGCGCCGCAGCCCGCGCCCGTCGCCGGTGGTGCCTTCGGGGAACACCGCCACCCAGGCGCCGCCCTGCATCAGCGCGCGCATTTCGCTGTTGATGCGCGCGGTGTCGGCGCGGCGGCCGCGTTCGATGAACAGGGTGCCGGTCTTGTGCGCCAGCCAGCCCGCCACCGGCCATGAGCGCACCTCGGCCTTGGAGACGAAGTGCACCCGCTGGGCAGCGTAGATCAGGTAAATGTCCAGCCACGAGACGTGGTTGCATACCAGCAGCGCACCGCCTGGCAGGCTGGGGGCGGCAGTCGTGCGTACCTGCACGCCCAGCACGCCGAGCAGACGCCGCGACCAGGCCATGATGCGGCGGTCGCGTTGCGCCGGGCCGAGCAGCGGAAACAGCAGCCCGGCCAGCGCCACGCCCCAGATCAGATGCAGCCCCAGCCGGCCGATGCGGATGGCGCGGCGAAGAGTAGGAGGGAGGCGGGCAAGACTCACCCGTGCATTGTAAGACTCAAACGATGAGGCGGCGGGCATAACTGCGGTTGAGCTGCGCCATCGGCAGCAGCATCAGCAGATCGGCGGTGTTGAAGTCGGGGTCCCAGGCCGGCTCCCCGCAGACCATCGCGCCGAGCCGGGTGTAGCCCTTGATCAGCGGCGGCAGCGCGGCATCCCGGCCATCGTCGAGCGATTCGACCGGCAGGCGCGTGCGCGGGGTGACGCGCCACTCGATCGGCGCGAGATGGCGTGCGGCCAGTTGGCGATACACGCTCGCCGCGATATGGCCGCCGTCGGCCATGCCGACGCTGGCGCAGCCGACGATGGTTTCATAACCGTAGCGCGTCATGTAATCGGCCAGTCCCATCCACAGACGGGCGATCACGCTGCCGCTGCGATGCGCCGGGTGCACGCACGAACGCCCCAGCTCGGCCATGCGCGGCCGCAGGAAGCCCAGCCGGGTGAGGTCGAATTCCTGTTCGGAGTAATAGCTGCCGACGCGCTGGGCGGCTTCGGGCGGCAGGATGCGATAGGTGCCGACGACTTCGCCGCCGGCGAGTTCGCGCACCAGCAGGTGGTCGCAGAACGGGTCGTACAGATCGATATCGTGTCCCGGCAGGGCGGACGACAGATGCGCGCCCATTTCCTCGGCAAATACCTTGTAGCGCAGGCGCTGCGCTTCGCGGATCTCGTTGTCGTCGACTGCCAGCGAAACGTGGTAGCGGCCGGCGGGGGTGGCTTGAAGAGTGGTGCGGACATCGAGCATGAGGCGCTCCCGTTGACGGAATGCGCCCAGCTTAGAGAGCCGCCGTTAATCCGGCGTGACGTTCAGGTTGCGAAACGATGACCGGCAAGCCCGCCACGCCGGCTGTGCGTCAATGCGACACGCGCGTCGTTCCTCCGCCCGACAGCACGCGCACGCGGTCGCCGACCCGAAACACCTCGTCCGCCGCCTGGGTGATGGCGATCAGCCGTCCGGAATCGAGCTTGACGGTGATTTCCACGCCTTTCTGGCGGGTCACCGCCTCTTCCGTGGCCGCGCCGCCCAGACCGCCCAGCACCGCGCCGACCGTCGCGCCAACGATGCTGCCCTTGCCGCTGCCGACCGTGCTCCCCGCCACGCCGCCGACCACCGCGCCGGCGCCCGCGCCTATCGGCGTCTTGGTGCCTTCGACGCTCACTTCGCGCACCGACTCCACCACGCCCATCTGCACTTCCTGCACGGTGCGGGCCTGCGCGCGGCTGTAATCCTTGCCGCCGGTGCCGGCGGCACAGCCGCCGAGCACGGCAATGGCCGCAGCAAGCAGGACAGAGGCTGCGATTCGGGATGGTTTTTGCATGACGACTTCTCCGCTGTTGAATGTAGTTCCATTGTAGGCGAAGCGGGTGCCGCGGGATTCCCGCTGCCGCGGCGTACCGCTGCGAGGCCGCCATGCCGGCCAGCCAGAGCGGCGGCCAGGCACGTTGGACGCCGCCTAGAGCGTCTTGCCGAACGCGGTCTGGAGCCGTTCGGCAATCTCCGCGCGCGCGGGTTTGTGGTTCTGTCCGCCACGTTGCTCGATCTTGATCGAACCCATGACGCTTGCCAGCTGGCCGGTGGTTTCCCAGTCCCAGCCATGGGCGATGCCGTAGAGCAGGCCGGCGCGGAAGGCGTCGCCGCAGCCGGTGGGGTCGACCACCGCGCGGGCCGGGACCACGGGGATGTCGATGCGCCGGCCGTCGGCATAAAAATGCGCGCCGGCTTCGCCGCGCGTCACGACCAGGCATTTCACCTTGGCGGCCAGGGCGTCGAGCGGCAATCCGGTGCGCGCCTGCAGCAGTTCGGCTTCGTAATCGTTGAGCGTCACGTAATCGGCGCGCTCGACCATCTCCAGCAGTTCGCCGCCGGAAAACAGCGGCATGCCCTGACCGGGGTCGAACACGAACGGAATCTCCGCTGCGTGAAACTGACGGCAGTGGTTCAGCATGCCGTCGCGGCCATCGGGCGAGACGATGCCGAGCCCGATATCGCGCGTTTTCGACGCATCGTTTTCATGCGCGAAATTCATCGCGCCGGGATGGAACGCGGTGATCTGATTGTCGGCCAGATCGGTGGTGATGAAGGCCTGCGCGGTATAGCTGCCCGCCATGTGGCGGATGGCTTCGCGCGAAATGCCCAGTGCGTCGAGGCGATCCGCATACACGCCGAAATCGTCGCCGACGGTTGCCATGATCACCGGCTCGCTGCCCAGCAGCTTCAGGTTGTAGGCGATGTTTCCGGCACAGCCGCCGAACTCGCGCCGCATCTCGGGCACCAGAAACGACACGTTCAGCATGTGGATCTTGTCGGGCAGGATGTGGTGCTTGAAGTGATCCTGGAACACCATGATGGAATCGAAGGCGAGGGAACCGCAGATGAGGGTACGCATGATGGTTGGGGGTTCGCGTGGCGCTGTGGGTTGAAAACGACAGCCGGGATTATACGCAGGCCGGCCCCGCCGGGTTTCACGCAAGATTCACGCGGCCGACCGTGCAGGCGCGCGCGCCGACGAAGCGCGCGCCTGCACGGTCGGTGCGATGAGTCATCTGTGGGTCGACATCGTTGCGCACGAACACCTGGGGTGGAATGTGCCGATGCATGACGCATGCCGCCCCGGAATGGGCGATTTGGCGTCCCTACTTTTCCACGAAAGCGCGTTCGATCACGTAGGCACCAGGTTCACCGCTGCGCGGCGATATTTTCAAACCATATCGGTCGAGCATGAGCATGGTGTCTTTCAGCATTTGCGGGCTGCCGCAAACCATGGCGCGGTCTTTCTCGGGGTCCAATGGCGGCAAGCCAATGTCAGTGAAGAGTTTGCCGCTACCGATCAGATCGGTCAGGCGGCCCTGATTGCGGAAGGGCTCACGCGTGACGGTAGGGTAATAAATCAATTTCTCGCGTACCTGATCGCCGAAAAATTCGTTTTGCGGGAGTTCCTTGGTAATGAAGTCGGCATAGGCCAGTTCGCTGACCTGGCGAACGCCATGGACCAGCACCACCTTTTCAAAAAGTTCGTAAACTTCCGGATCCTGAATCAGGCTGATGAATGGCGCCATTCCGGTGCCGCTGGAAAGCAGGTAGAGGTTACGGCCGGGCAGCAAATCCCGTACAACCAGTGTGCCAGTGGGTTTGCGGGAAATCAGCACCTCGTCGCCCACCTTCAGGTGTTGCAGGCGCGAGGTCAGCGGGCCGTCCTGCACCTTGATGCTGAAGAACTCCAGGTGCTCTTCGTAATTGGGGCTGGCAATGCTGTATGCGCGCATCAGCGGTTTCCCGTCAACCATCAGGCCGATCATCACAAACTGGCCATTTTCAAAGCGCAAGCCGGGGTCGCGTGTGGTTGTGAAACTGAACAAGGTGTCGTTCCAGTGATGCACGCTCAGGACGCGTGCGGTTGTGGTGTTGCTTGAGGGTTTTTCAGAAGACATGACGGGCTCGGTGGGTTTTTGTGTTCAGGGAAGGGCTGCGGTCAGGGCGGGAACGGCTTCGAACAGGTCGGCTACCAGACCATAATCCGCCATCTGGAAAATAGCGGCGTCGGGGTCGTGATTGATGGCAACGACGATCTTGCTGTCTTGCATGCCCGCTGTGTGTTGCACCGCGCCGGATATGCCGACCGCGATATAAAGCTCGGGTGCAACCACCGTGCCGGTTTGTCCTATCTGGATATCGTTGGGCGCAAATCCGGCATCCACTGCGGAACGGGTGGCCCCCAGTGCGCCATGAAGCTTGTCCGCCAGCGGTGCCAGCACCGATTCAAAGTTTTCTGCACTGCCCAACGAACGCCCGCCTGAAACCACAACGCTCGCTGAACCCAGTTCGGGTCGATCGGACTGGTTGCGTATTTCACTCAGCCAGCGTGTCTTGGCTGAGGCAGGCGGCGGCGCGAGCTTGACGATTTCAGCGTTATTGCCGGTAGCGGCCATCTCAAACCGGCTGGCGCGCAGCGTGACGACCTGAATCGGGTCATTGCTGCGCACGGTCGCAAAGACATTGCCGACGTAGATGGGCCGCACATAGGTTGCCGGCGCCTGTATCTCGACGACATTGCCAACCATTTCCACATCCAGAAGCGCCGCCGCGCGCGGCAATGCATTCCTGCCCAGGGCGCTATGCGCGGCCAGAATCACCGAATATTCGCGGCCCATGCCCGCAACGATGTTGGCGACATCTTCGGCGAGCGGGTGTTGCAGATGCGGCGCCTCGACGCACATCACGCTGGCCACGCCGGCGATGGCCGCAGCGCCCCGGGCTGCGGCAGCGAGGTCGTTGCCGACCAGCAACACATGCACAGTCTGGTTCCAGCATTGCGCCGCACTGACCAGCTGGGCAACCGCAGGCTTCAGCTTCTCATTTTCATGTTCCGCCAGAATCAGAACGCTCATGGCAACACCCTCGCTTCAGCGCGTAATTTCTCGACCAGTTCCTGCACGTTGTCGACCATGACACATGCTCTCCGGGCAGGGGGGTCGGCAACGTTGACCAGGGCCAGCCGCGGCGATACATCAATCCCGAATTCCGACGCGCTGTGGGTCTGGATCGGTTTTTTCTTGGCCATCATCAGATTGGGAAGTTTCACGTAGCGCGGTTCATTGAGCCGCAGGTCGGCAGTCAATACGGCGGGCAAGGCCACCGCAATCTTTTCGGTTCCACCTTCTATTTCGCGGGTGACCACGGCTTCGCCATTTTCTATCTCCAGTGCGGAAATGAATGTGCCTTGCCCATAGTCCAGCAGACCGGCCAGCATCTGGCCGGTCTGGCAGGTATCGTCATCGATCGACTGCTTGCCGAGAAGCACCAGGCCGGGTTGCTCGCGTTCAACCAGGACCTTGAGCAACCGGGCTACCCCCAAAGGCTGCACTGCCTCGCTGCTCTCCAGCAGAATGGCCCGGTCCGCACCCATGGCCAGCGCATGCCGCAATACATCCTGCGCCGCTGCCGGGCCAACCGTTACCGCGACAACCTCGGTCGCCACGCCGCTTTCCTTGAGGCGCATGGCTGCTTCCATGGCATTTTCATCAAACGGATTGATGCTCATGCGGGCACCGGCCAACTCCACATCGGAGCCATCAGGCTTGATATGCACCTTGATGTTGTGATCGACCACCCTTTTTACGGCCACCAATAGCTTCATCTATCCCCCATACGGCACATATCGATGGCATATTATAATGTCGCGAATTGTTAATGTAGCGGTGCGCCTGATATGTCGCGGGATGTCATGTCGTATGACGTGTTGATTGTCGGTGCGGGTCCGGCCGGGCTTGCGGCGGCGTTGCGCCTGAAACAGTGTGCACAGAAAGCCGGGCAGGAGATCAGTGTCTGCGTGCTGGAGAAGGGCGCACAGCTTGGGGCGCATATCCTTTCCGGCGCGGTGATCGATCCCGTTTCATTGAATGAGTTGCTGCCTGACTGGGACGCGCTGGGCGCACCGCTGACCACGCCCGTAAGCAAAGACGAATTCGTCGTGCTGGGTGAACAGGGCAGCTGGCGCATACCGGTCGCTTTATTGCCGCCATTGATGGCCAATCATGGGGCTTACATCATCAGCCTGGGCGAGTTTTGCCAATGGCTGGGGAGCCAGGCAGAAGCGGCAGGCGTGGAAATTTATGCGGGTTACGCCGCACAGGAAATCCTGTACGGCGAGCAGGGCGAGGTTGCTGGAATCGTAACCGGCGACATGGGGCGCACCGCAAACGGCGAGGAAGGCCCGCAATTCGCGCCGGGCATCGAAATTCAGGCCCGTTATACGCTCATCGCCGAAGGCGTACGCGGCTCGCTTACCCGCGACCTGGAGCAGCGGTTTCAACTCCGCCAGAACGCGTCGCCGCAAAAGTACGGCCTCGGAATCAAGGAGGTCTGGCGGGTTGCGGCGGAGAAGCATCGGCCCGGGCTGGTGCAACACAGTTTTGGCTGGCCGCTTGCCTCGGATACCGGGGGCGGCTCATTCATTTACCATTATGGCGACGGCTTGGTGTCGATCGGCTTCGTGGTTCACCTCGATTACGCCAACCCCCACCTGTCGCCCTTCGACGAGTTTCAGCGATTCAAAACACATCCGGCCATTCGCCCGCTGCTTGAAGGCGGCAAGCGTCTATCCTATGGCGCACGCGCCATCACCGAAGGCGGCCTGCAATCCTGGCCCGAACTGGTGTTTCCTGGCGGGGCGCTGATCGGATGCAGTGCCGGGATGGTCAATGTGCCGCGCATCAAGGGCATTCACAATGCGATGAAATCCGGGATGCTGGCAGCCGAAGCCGTGATGGCTGCCCTGGCCGCAAATCGCAGCCATGATCGTCTCGGCGAATATCCGGCCGCACTGCGCGACTCGAGGGTCTGGCGCGACTTGCACGCCGTGCGCAACGTCAAGCCGATGCTATCCCGTTTCGGAACTATCCTCGGCACGCTGTTTGGCGGGGTTGAAATGTGGCTGGCCGCAGCCGGGCTGCGATTGCCCTGGACACTGCGCCATCGGCAGGCCGATCACGAGTGCACGCGTCCTGCAGCGGAAATGCCGACGATCGACTATCCCAATCCGGATGGAAAAATCAGCTTCGACAGGCTGAGCTCCGTCGCGCTCAGCAATATCACCCATGATCGCGATCAGCCCTGCCACTTGCACCTGCTCGACAAAACAGAAGCCGTTTCCATCAGCATAGAAAAATTCGACGCGCCGGAACAACGTTACTGCCCTGCCGGGGTTTACGAAATCGTGGTCACGGATGAAAAGCGCCGTCTGCAAATCAATGCGCAAAATTGCATTCACTGCAAAACCTGCGACATCAAGGATGCACTGCAAAACATTGTGTGGAAACCACCGGAAGGCGGCAGCGGGCCAGTGTATTCCGCGATGTAGCGGGATACGGCGGTTTCCAAACGTCTGCTTTGCTGAAGCAGACGGACTATCGCAGAGCCCTCCTGGCCGACTGAAATTGGCCGGCTGCCGCCACTAAACACCCAATTGCCCCAACACCGGAGGCGCGATCTTCGCCCTGCATCTGAACCGGCGAGGAAGCGGTTTTCTGCCGAGACTTCCGGGATTCAAGGCGCCAGCGTCAGCGCAGCGATCATTCCGCCCAGCAGCGCGCCGACCACCACATCGCTCACATAGTGCAGCCCCAGCACCAAGCGCGACAGCGCGACCAGCGCGGTGAACGGCCACACCAGCCATCCCAGCGCCGGGTAATACGCGGTGGCGACGAGGCTGAACACCACCGCGTGCAGGGTGTGGCCGGAAGGAAAGCTGAAACGGTCGAGCGGCGCGCTCAGGCAGCAGATCGACGGGCAGGCCTGATACGGCCGCGGGCGTTCGGTGGCGCCTTTCAGCCATTTGTAGAGCAGCGTGCCGGCGAGGCCG
>NZ_JANJXQ010000232.1 GCF_024708915.1 Thiobacillus sp. | reverse complement strand
GTGACCACCGGCGAGCTCGACCGCCTGTGCCACGACTACATGGTCAATGTGCAGAACACCATTCCGGCGCCGCTCAACTACGCCCCGCCCGGCTACAGCCCCTACCCCAAGTCGATCTGCACCTCGATCAACCATCAGGTCTGCCACGGCGTGCCCGGGGACAAGGCGCTCAAGAAGGGCGACATCGTCAACATCGACATCACGGTGATCAAGGACGGCTTCCACGGCGACACCAGCCGCATGTTCATGGTCGGTGGCGATGCCGCGGCCAGCATCATCGCCCGCCGCCTGACCCAGATCACCTACGAGTGCATGTGGCTGGGCATCGCCGCGGTCAGACCGGGTGGCCGCCTGGGCGACATCGGCGCCGTCATCCAGAAGCATGCCGAAGGCAACGGCTTCTCGGTGGTGCGGGAATTCTGCGGCCACGGCATCGGACGCAAGTTCCACGAGGAGCCGCAGGTGCTGCACTACGGCAAGGCCGGCACCGGCCCGGAGCTGAAGCCCGGGATGATCTTCACCATCGAGCCGATGATCAATGCCGGCAAGGCCGCCATCTCGGAACTGCCCGACGGCTGGACCATCGTCACCAAGGACCGCAGCCTGTCCGCGCAATGGGAGCACACGATCGTGGTCACCGAGACCGGGGTCGAGGTGCTGACGCTCTCCGCGAAGGCCCCGGCTCCGCCCGCGATGGTCGCAGACCGGTTCGCCTGACACCGCGCGCCGGACCTCCGCCATGAACGACGCGCTCACCACGTCCCTGCAGCCCCTGCTGGCGGACGCCCGCAAGCGCATGGTGGCGGGGATGGCGCGCTTGCGCGCCGAGTACGAGGCGCGTCCGCACACGGCAACGGTGCTCAAGGGCCGCGCGACGCTGGTCGACGACGAGATCACGCGGCTGTGGTCGTCCTGCGGCATGCCGGCCGCCGCGGCCGTCGTCGCCGTCGGTGGCTACGGGCGGGGGGAGCTGTTCCCGGCCTCGGACGTCGACCTGCTGATCCTGCTTCCCGAGCGGCCCGACGCGGCCCTGCAGTCGCGGCTGGCCACCCTGGTCGGCGGCCTGTGGGACATCGGGCTCGAGGTCGGCCACGCCGTGCGCACGGTCGACGAGTGCCTCCTGGGCGCCGCGGACGACATCACCGTGCAGACCAACCTGCTCGAGGCGCGGCTGCTGACCGGCAGCGCCGCCCTGTTCGGCGAGCTGGCGAGCCGTTATCGCGACGCGCTGGACGTGCGTGCGTTCTACAAGGCCAAGCTGCTCGAACAGGAGCAGCGCTATGCGCGCTTCAACGATACCCCGTATGCGCTCGAGCCCAACTGCAAGGAAAGCCCCGGCGGCCTGCGCGACCTGCAGATGCTGGGCTGGATCGCGCGCGCAGCCGGGCTCGGGCGAAGCTGGCGGGATCTCGCCCGCCGCCGCCTGATCACCGGCAGCGAAGCGAGCGAACTGCGCAACGTCGAGCGCTTCCTGCAGCACGTGCGCATCCGCCTGCACTACCTGACCGGCCGAGCCGAGGACCGCCTGCTGTTCGATCACCAGGAGAAGATCGCGCGCGTGCTCGACATCGAGCCGACCGCGACGCGCCGGGCATCCGAGGTGCTGATGCAGCGCTACTACGTCACCGCGAAGATGGTGATGCAGCTGAACACCGTGCTGCTGCAGAACTACGGCAGCGTGATCTTTCCCGACCGTGGCGCGGCGATCGTCGTCAATGCGCGCTTCCAGGTGGTGCGCGAGCTGCTCGACATTCGCCACGACGACATCTTCGAGCGTCATCCTGCCGCGATCCTGGAATGCTTCCTGCTTCTGCAGCAGCGCTCCGAGCTCAAGGGCATGACCGCGCGCACCCTGCGCGCGCTGTGGATCAACCGCAACCGGGTGAACGCCGCCTTCCGCGCCCGCCCGGAGCACCGCGAGCTCTTCGTTCAGATCCTGCAGCAGAAGCGCGGCATCGTGCGCGTGTTCCGCAAGATGAACGAGTACGGCATCCTGTCGCGCTACATCCCGGCCTGGCGGCGGATCGTCGGCCAGATGCAGCACGACCTGTTCCACGTCTATACGGTCGACCAGCACATCCTGATGGTGCTGCGCAACGTGCGCAGGTTCACGATGGGCGAGCACGCGCACGAATACCCGCTGATGACGCGGCTGATCATCGCCTTCGACCGCCACTGGCTGCTGTACGTCGCCGCCCTCTTCCACGACATCGCCAAGGGCCGCGGCGGCGACCACTCCACGCTGGGCATGGTCGATGCACGCGAGTTCTGCACCCAGCACGGGCTCGCGCCCGAGGATGCCGCCCTGGTCGTGTGGCTGGTCGAGCATCACCTGACGATGTCGCGCGTCGCACAGAAGGAGGACACCTCGGACCCCGAGGTCATCCAGCGCTTCGCGCAGGTCGTCGGCGACGAACGCCGGCTGATCGCGCTCTACCTGCTGACCCACGCCGACGTGCGCGGCACCAGCCCCAAGGTGTGGAACGGCTGGAAGGGCAAGCTGCTGGAAGATCTGTTCTTCGCCACCCAGCGCCTGCTGCGCGGTGCGACGCCGCAGGAGGCGCTCGGTCTCGACGACCGCCAGGAGGATGCGCGCCGGCAGTTGCGCTTCCACGGCCTGCGCCCGGGGGTGGAGGACGAGCTCTGGAGCTGGCTCGATCCGGTCTACTTCATGCGCCATTCGGCCGAGGAGATCGCCTGGCACACCCGCGTGCTCTACTACCGTCCCACCACCGATGAGCCGGTGGTCAAGGCGCGGGTGGCGGACGACGCCGACGGGGTGCAGGTCATGGTATTCACGCGTGACCAGAAGGACCTGTTCGTGCGTCTGACCGGCTTCTTCGGCCGCATGGGCTTCACCATCCTCGACGCCAAGGTGCACACCACCCGCCACGGTTACGCGCTCGACAGCTTCATGCTGCAGGATCCCGGGCAGCAGGCGGTCTACCGCGACATCGTCACGCTGATCGAGCACGAGCTGTGCGTGCGCCTGCAGCAGGCCGGGGCGCCCGAGCGCCCGGCACGCGGCCGCATGTCACGCCAGGTGAAGCATTTTCCGATCAGTCCCGAGGTCAGCATCCGCCCCGACGAGGCGGGGCGCCACCACGTGCTGTCGCTCACTGCGGCGGATCGTCCCGGCCTGCTGTTCGATGTCGCGTCGGTGCTCGCCGACCACGGCATCCGCCTCCACACCGCGAAGATCGCCACCCTGGGCGAACGCGTGGAGGACACCTTCCTGCTCACCGGCCAGGTGCTGAGCCAGGATGCACAGGTGCTGAAGATCGAGCGCGAGCTGCTCGATCGGCTGCAGGTCTAGCGACTGCGGAAAGCGCTCCTGCCTCTGCCGCCGCCCTGGCGAGCGTCAGTGCCCCTTGCCGGCGAGGCGGTCCATGGCGGCGTAAAGCAGGCCGGAAAACAGGAAGGTCACATGGATGCCGACCATCCAGCCGAGCTGGCGGTCGCTCAGGGTTTGCGCGTTCATGAAGGCCTTCAGCAGCTCGATCCCGGAGATCGCCACGATCGAGCCGATCAGCTTGAGCTTGAGATCGGAGAAGCCGATGTGGCCCATCCATTCCGGGCGATCCTGATGCGCGTGCAGGTCCTCCATCTTGGAGACGAAGTTCTCGTAGCCGCTGAACATGATGATGATCAGCAGGTTCATGATCAGCGCCACGTCCACCAGCGAGAGCACGCCGATGATCAACTCGCCGCCCGAGGCCGAACAGATGCCGGCGAACAGGCCCACGAGCTCCTTGGCGAACTTCTCCAGCAGCAGAACCATCGCCAGCACCAGGCCGAAATAGACCGGCGCCATCAGCCAGCGGCTGGTGAACAGCACGTGTTCGAAAGCGGATTCCAGACGTTTCATCGTTTCCAGCCTCAAACCTGACAAAGACACTCGAGCACGTTGCGCACCCGCACCATGGATTCCTGCAGCACCACCTCGATGTCTTCGAAGTGGATGCCGTGCTCGCTCGAGGAGCGCCCGGCGGCGTAATTGACCACCACACCGATCGCCGCGTAGGGCAGTTCGAGCTCGCGGGCGAGCGCCGCCTCCGGCATCCCGGTCATGCCGACGATGTCGGCGCCGTCGCGTTCGAGGCGGTCGATCTCCGCCGCCGTCTCCAGCCGCGGCCCCTGGGTGCTGGCATAGACGCCGCCATCGACCGCGCTGTCGCCGGCCGCACGGATCGCCGCCAGCAGGCGGCTACGCAGGGTCTCGTCGTACGGATGCGTGAAATCGATGTGGCGAACCGGTGTGTCGCCGCCGTCGAAGAAGGTGCTCTTGCGGCCCCAGGTGTAGTCGATGATCTGGTCGGGCACGATCAGCGTGCCGGGGGCGAGATCGGCGCGGATGCCGCCGACCGAGGCCACCGAGACGATGCCGGAGACCTTCGCCTCCTTCAGCGCCCAGATGTTGGCGCGGTAATTGACCAGGTGCGGCGGGATCGTGTGGCCGTAGCCGTGGCGCGCGAGAAAGACCACCGGCTCGTTGCACATCTGGCCGAAGGCCAGGGCGCCGGACGGCTCGCCGTAAGGCGTGCGCGCAACCTCGCGGCGCTCGATCTCCATGTTCGACAACTGGGTGAGTCCGCTGCCGCCGATGATCGCTAGCATTCCTGAACCTCTTCACGCTGGGCGGGCGATTCTAGCATGCACCCCGGAGTCGCCGAGAATTCCATGTTGCGCTGCCGCAGCCCGTGATAGAATCCCCGACCTTTCAAAGACTTCGCCTGCCCTCCTCCATGTCCCGCGCCATTCGCAACATCGCCATCATCGCCCACGTCGATCATGGCAAGACCACCCTCGTCGACCAGCTTCTGCGCCAGTCCGGCACCTTCCGCGAAAACCAGCAGGTCGCCGAGCGCGTCATGGACTCCGGCGACATCGAGAAGGAACGCGGCATCACCATCCTCGCCAAGAACTGCGCGATCCAGTACGGCGAGACCCACATCAACATCGTCGACACCCCGGGCCACGCCGACTTCGGCGGCGAGGTCGAGCGCGTGCTGTCGATGGTCGACAGCGTGCTGCTGCTGGTCGACGCCCAGGAAGGCCCGATGCCGCAGACCCGCTTCGTGACCCGCAAGGCGCTCGCCCTCGGCCTCAAGCCGATCGTGGTCATCAACAAGATCGACCGCCCGGGCGCGCGTCCGGACTGGGTGATCAACCACACCTTCGATCTCTTCGACAAGCTCGGCGCTACCGAAGAGCAGCTCGACTTCCCGGTCATCTATGCCTCGGGCCTGAACGGCTTCGCGGTGATCAACGAGGGCGACGAGCGCAAGGACATGCGCCCGCTGTTCGAGGCCATCCTCAAGTACGTGCCGGCGCCCGAAGTCGACGCCGACGGCCCGCTGCAACTGCAGCGGCGCGTCGGCCGCGCCGGGCGGGGTGGGGACGTGGCTCAAAACGGTGTCGAACAGCGGCGTCATGTCGGACGCGGCGCCGCCTTGGGACGGGGCGTCCTTGAGGTCCCTGCATGCCCAGCCGTTGAGGCCCGAGGCGTAGATGATGGGGAAGTCGAGCTGCTCGTCGGTGGCGCCGAGCTTGTCGAACAAGTCGAAGGTCTGGTCGACCACCCAGTCCGGGCGGGCGCCGGGACGGTCGATCTTGTTGATCACCACGATGGGGCGCAGGCCGAGCGCCAGCGCCTTCTTGGTGACGAAGCGCGTCTGCGGCATCGGGCCTTCGACGGCGTCGACCAGCAGCACCACGCCGTCGACCATGCCGAGTACGCGCTCGACTTCGCCACCGAAATCGGCGTGCCCGGGGGTGTCGACGATGTTGATGTGGGTGTCGCCGTAGGTGATCGCGGTGTTCTTCGCCAGGATGGTGATGCCGCGTTCTTTTTCGATGTCGCCGGAGTCCATTACCCGCTCGTCGACCGCCTGGTTGTCGCGGAAGGTGCCGGATTGCCTGAGAAGCTGGTCGACCAGCGTGGTCTTGCCATGGTCGACGTGCGCGATGATGGCGATGTTGCGGAGCTTGCGGGACATGATGGGGGGCCGGATTGCGGGAAGCCCAATATTATAGCATGGTTGTTTGACAATTCATTGTTATTGTGCGAGCGGATGCGCGTCCAGGCGGGCGTCGATGCGGGCGATGACGCGCTGGTAGCGTGCGCTGCCGATGGGGCCGAAGCGGCGGTCGAATTCGGCCTGCGGCATGAATTCCGGCAGGTCGCGGAAATCCGGCAGCAGATCGGCATCGTTGCGGGCAAGCGCCAGATGCTGGCGCACCCGCGCCGCGGCGGCGCCGGTGGCGCGTTCGCCCAGCCGGACGCCGGCGCGGTTGGCGGCCAGGTCGGTGAAGCTGAAGCCGGAACCCTTGCCCGCATCCTCCTCTTCCTTGATCAGGCCGATGGCGTTGGCCAGTCGGCTGCCGCCATTGACCGACAGCGCGGCGGAAATCATGAAGTGCTCGGCAAAGTCGCGCCGCCCGTGCAGCGACAGCAGCACGCGCGGCGCCTGGCGGATAGAGCGGCTGTCGCCTTCCAGTAGCCTGGGCAGGCTGATCCCGGCCAGGTAGGCCGCCAGCGCGGTGAGCGCGGCACGATTTTCCTCGCGGGCGTCGCCGCCGGTTTGCAGGGCGTGCGTAAACAGGGGGCCGGTGATCCGCACCAGCGGTACGGTGCTGCCGTGCGGGTGGCGCTTGAGCAGGGCGTCCAGCTGTTCGGCATAAGCCAGCATGCGTGCCTGGTCCTCGGGGGCGATCAGCAATTCCGCACTTTTGCGTTCCAGCCGGGTCAGCAACTCGGGATGCCAGCGGTAGTCCAGGGTGGCCTGATTTTCATCGAAATTGATCTGGGAGAACGCATCGGCCAGCGTGGCGTAGGTTTTGTCGCGGCGCAGCCAGCGATGCGCCTGGCGCGCCATCCAGTCGGCCAGCACGCCGGGCAGCGGCAGGCTGCCCAGCTGCAGGCCCTGAATCCGGATGCCGCCAGGCACCTCGGCTATTTCCGCGGTGAGGTTGAGATAACGGCCAAACGGATTGGGCGGTACGGCGAGGGTGGCGGAAAGCGTGGCCATGCCGGGGGTGAGTTCGGCGGCAATGCCTCTGACGCGGTGCAGTTCGACGGCATAGTTCAGCAGCCGGTTGAGTTCGGCCTCGTCGAGCCGGATGCTCTGAACCACGTCAGGCGTCTGGCGGCGCGGGTCATGTTTCTGGAACAGCGTTCTGACCCAGGCCAGATCGGTGCGGCGAAACTCGGCCGGCGGCTCGATCGCCGGCGCGTCGTCGAGCATCAGCCAGGGTAACGCGGTGAGCGCGGCCAGCACGGCGAACAGCGCGCTCCAGCCAAACAAACGCTTCATGGCGGGATCATTCCGGCTGGTTGCGCATGAAATCGGCAGTCTTGAAGAGCGCCGCTGTCATTTCCTGCTGCATCGCGGCATCCACCCCCACGTCCTGCATCGCACGGACCATGCAGCCCATCCACTGGTCGCGCTCGGCTTCGCCGATGACGAAGGGCAGATGGCGGCGGCGCAAGAACGGATGGCCGAAGCGGTCGGTGTACTCCGGCGGCCCGCCGGTCCAGCCGGAGAGAAACCAGGCGAGCTTGTTGCGCGACTCGGTGAGGTCTGCCGGATGTAGTTTGCGGATGCCGTAATAATCCGGGTCTTCGTCCATCAGGTCGTAAAAGCGGTCTACCAGCTTGCGGATCGTTTCGCCGCCGCCGAGGCGTTCGTAGTGGGTCTGCATGGTTCAGCCCCGCACCGGCTTGACGGCCGCCGCCGCTGCCTTGGCATGCAGGCGGGCCGTATCGGTGCTGGCGGCGGCGGCGAGCACCACCCCCATGCGCCGGCGGACGAAGGCCTCGGGTTTGCCGAACAGCCGCAGGTCGACGCCGGGTGTGCGCATGGCATCGGCCACGCCGTCGAAGGCGATGCCGCTCGCATCCATGCCGCCGTAGATCACCGCCGAGGCGCCGGGTTCGCGCAGGCTCGCGTCGACCGGCAGGCCGAGGATGGCGCGCGCGTGCAGCTCGAATTCGTTCTGCCGCTGCGTCGCCATCGTCACCATGCCGGTGTCGTGGGGGCGCGGACTGACTTCGGAGAACCACACCGTGTCGCCCTTGACGAACAATTCCACGCCGAAAACCCCGCGCCCGCCGAGATTGGCGGTGACGGCGGCGGCGATTTCCTGCGCGCGCGCCTGTGCCGCGGCGGACATCGCCTGCGGCTGCCACGATTCGACGTAATCGCCCTTCTCCTGCAGGTGGCCGATCGGCTCGCAGAAATGCGTCTCGACCGTGCCCGAGGCGCCGAGCGCGCGCACGGTCAGCAGCGTGATTTCGTAATCGAAATCGATCACCCCCTCGACGATGACGCGCCCCTTGTCCACCCGCCCGCCGCTGGCGGCCGCGTCCCATGCAGCCGCCAGCTGGCTGGCGTCGCCCACCCATGATTGCCCCTTGCCGGACGATGACATCACCGGCTTGACGATCACCGGGTAGCCCAACTGGCCGGCTGCAGCCGACATCGCAGCCAGGCTGTCGGCGAACACGTAAGGTGACGTCGGCAGGCCCAGTGTTTCTGCCGCCAGCCGGCGGATGCCTTCGCGGTTCATGGTGAGGTTGGCGGCGCGTGCAGTGGGGATGATCTCCGCCAGCCCGGCGGCCTCGATTTCCAGCAGGGTTTCGGTGGCGATGGCCTCGATCTCCGGCACCACCAGCTGCGGTTTCTCCGTTTCGATCAGCGCGCGCAGGGCCGCGCCGTCGCCCATGTCGATCACGTAGGCGCGGTGCGCTACCTGATGGCCGGGGGCGTCGGCGTAGCGGTCCACCGCGATGACTTCGACACCGAGGCGCTGCAGGGCGATGGCGACTTCCTTGCCGAGTTCGCCCGCACCCAGCAGCATGACGCGGGTGGCGGAAGGAGAGAGTGGGGTGCCGAGGCGCATGGCCGGAATCCTGGATAACAATCAAACGGGATTTTACCGTGCTTCAGAGATGTTCCTCGATCGGCAGCGCCTGCAGCACACGCAACAGGCCGCGCTGGATCGGGGTGGTTTCGGGTTCGCGATCGAAAATGCGCTCGGCACCCTGGTGGACATCGCGCCATTGCAGGCGTTTCGCGACGCCTTTTCCGTTTTTTTCGACGACGAGCCGAGTCTGGTAGCTGCGTTCGGGACGCATCGCGTCTTCGGCGATGGCGGTGACCTGGCGGGCCAGTTCGGCGGAGTGGATGACCAGTCCCATTTCGGTATTGAGCAATGCCGAGCGCGGATCAAGATTGAAACTGCCGATGAAGACGTGTTCGTCGTCGAAGACGAAGGTCTTGGCGTGCAGGCTGGCGCGCGAGGAGCCGCTGCCGAGGTCGCGCAGGCGACCGCCGGTGGGTTCGGCGACCGGTTTCAGTTCATAGAGATTGACGCCCGCCTGCAGCAGCGGGATGCGGTAATTGGCATAGCCGGCGTGCACCACCGGCACGTCGCTGGCGGCATAGGCGTTGGTCAGCACGTCGATCTGCACGCCCTGGCTGCGCCAGTACTCGAAGTAAGCCATGCCGAGGGCGCCGGGCACGAAATAGGGCGACACGATGAGGGCGCGCCGGGTGGGGTCGACCCACAGCCCGGCAAGCTGGCCGATCAGCAGTTTGGACGGCGATTTGCTGCGCTTGAGGACCTTCCCCGGCGGATCGACGATGAGATCGGCGCGCGCGATGTGCCAGGGGGTTTTCCCCGCCAGCAGTTTGGGCAGGGGGTCGGCTGCGGTCAGCACGCGGCCATAGTCGCTGTCGAGCTGTTGCGTGCGGTACTGCTGCAAAAACCGGGTGGTGCGCTGCAGCCGGATGTCGTTGGCGTTGACCGGCAGGGCGGCGGCGGGCACCGCCGCATCGCTGTTCCAGTATTGATCGAACGATCGCGACAGACTGTCGACGATGGCGCCCGCCGCAATGACGTCGAGGTCGACGAAGGCCAGGTCATGGTGGGCATCGAAATACTCGTCGCCGATGTTGCGTCCGCCGGTGATGCCGAGCTGATTGTCGGCGATGAAGACCTTGTTGTGCATGCGGCGGTTGAGGCGGACGCTTTCGCGCAGCGCCTGCCAGCCCTTGACGAAAAGATTGGTGCTGCGGGTGTGGAAGGGGTTGAACAGCCGCACCTGGATGTTGGGGTGGGCGTTCAGCGTGGCGAGCCGGAGTTCCTTGTCGGCGGTATCGATATCGTCGACCAGCACGCGCACACGCACGCCGCGTTCGGCGGCGGCCAGCAAGGCCGCGGCGACCAGCTTGCCGGTGGCGTCGTGGTGGAACAGGTAGTACTGCACGTCGAGCGTATGGGTGGCGCGCTGCGCCAGCGCCAGCCTGGCGGCCAGCGCCGCGCGGCCTTCCCGCAGCAGATGAAAGCCCGATTCGCCGGCCGGGATCTGTGCCGACAGATACGCTTTCAACGGGCTGTCGGCCTGGTTTGAGACGGCATGCGAAGGCGGGCGCTCGGCGCTCATCCTGAGCGTGGGCGCGCAGCCGGCCAGCGCCAGCAGCGCGGCCAGCGCGGCGCCGGCAAGGCAGAGCGATTCAGGCGGTTTGCGCATGCAGGCGTTGCCAGTCGAAATGGGGGCCGGGATCGGTCTTGCGCCCCGCGGCGATGTCGCTGTGCCCCACCACGGCCTGGATGGGATAGGCCTGTTTCAGCAAGCGCACCAGCGGAGCCAGGGCGGCGTACTGGGCCTCGGTGAAAGACTGGTCGTCGGTGCCTTCGAGTTCGATCCCGATGGAAAAATCGTTGCAGCGCTCGCGTCCTTGCCAGGTCGACATCCCGGCATGCCAGGCGCGCAGCGTGCACGGCACGAACTGGATCAGGGTGCCGTCGCGGCGAATGAAAAAATGCGCCGATACCCTGAGCCCACGGATGCCCAGATAATACGGATGCGCATCCCAGTCGAGCCGGTTGGTGAAGAGGTCGATCACCGCATCGCCGTCGAACACGCCCGGCGGTAGCGAAATATTGTGGATGACGATGAGTTCGGTCGCCGTACCGTCCGGGCGGGCGTCGCAGTTGGGCGAGGGCAGCTGGCGAGCGTTGGTCAGCCAGCCGGCAGCATCGATCACGGGGGGAAGAGAAGGAGGTTGCAGCATGGCTCAAGCTTATCCGACCCGCGCATGCTCTGGAAACTTCGCTTAGACTTCCGGCTTTAGTCGAATTACGAGTCCGTCATGTCCCCACTTGAAGCGCAGCAATTGCTGGATGAGGCCGAATGTATCGTGCCGGAGACGGTGGTGCAGGCCGCGCTCGATCGTCTGGCCGGCGAGATTGCGCAGGCATTGGCGGGAACGTTTCCGCTGGTATTGCCGGTGATGGGCGGGGCGGTGATGTTTGCCGGGCAGTTGCTGCCCAAGCTGGGCTTTCCGCTGGAGTTCGATTACCTGCACGTCACCCGTTATCGCGGCCAGACCCACGGCGGCGAGATGGAATGGAAGGTGTTGCCGGGGCAGAATGTGGTGGGCCGCAACGTGCTGGTGCTGGACGATATCCTGGACGAGGGCGAGACCCTGGCTGCGATTCGCGACAAGCTCCTGCACATGGGCGCGGCGCGGGTATGGTCGGCGGTGCTGACCAACAAGGACAACGGGCTGGACAAACCGGTCCGGGCCGATTTCGTGGGGCTGGATGTGCCAGACCGCTATGTGTTCGGCTGCGGCATGGACGCTTACGGACTGTGGCGCAATCTGCCCGCTATCTACGCTTTGAAGGACAAATAATATGTTGGGCATTATCGGCGGCACGGGGCTGACCCAGCTCGCCAATCTGGAAATCACCCATCGCAAGGTGGCGCGCACGCCTTTCGGCGAGCCGTCCGGCGCGCTCACCTTTGGCCACATCTGCGATCAGGAAGTGATCTTTCTGGCGCGCCATGGCTATGGCCACACCATTCCGCCGCACGAGGTGAACTATCGCGCCAACCTGTGGGCACTGAAAGACCACGGCGTCGACCGCGTGGTGTCGGTGGCCACGGTCGGGGGCATTCATCCGGCGCTGATTCCCGGCATGCTGGTCATTCCCGACCAGATCATCGACTACACCCATGGCCGGGCGGCCACCTGTCTGGTCGAAACCGACAAACCGGTCACCCATCTCGATTTCACGTTCCCCTATTGTGACCGGATGCGCCAGGCGCTGCTTCAGGCCGCGGCCAGCGCAGGCATCAATCTGCGCGATGGCGGCGTGTACGGCGCGGTGCAGGGGCCGCGCCTGGAAACCGCGGCCGAAATCAACCGCATGGAGCGCGACGGTGCCGATATGGTGGGGATGACCGGCATGCCGGAAGCCTATCTGGCGCGCGAACTGGCGCTTTGCTACGCGACGGTGGGCGTGGTGGTGAACTACGCGGCCGGCCGCGGCCTGTCGAGCGACGGCATCCAGATGGAAGAGATCCAGTCCGTGCTGGGCGAAGTGATGCTGCAGGTGCGGCATCTGCTCGAGCAGCTGGTGACCAACGACGCTGCCGGGTTGTGCACATTCTGAACGCACGATGAAGCGGGCCGCATGAAACTCTACCGTGCCTTGCAGTCGCAGGGATTCGGCAGCCGCAAAGCCTGCATGGCGCGGGTGCGCATGGGCGAGGTGGCGGTCAACGGCGTGGTCTGCGACGAGCCCGAGGCCGAGGTCGACCCGGCGCAGCTGGAGCTGACGCTCGACGGCGTCAGCTGGCGTTACCGCGAGAAAGCCTATGTGCTGATGCACAAGCCGGCCGGGTATGAGTGCTCGCATCGCCCCAGCCATCATCCCAGTGTGTTTTCCCTGTTGCCGGCGCCACTGGTGCAGCGCGGGGTGCAATGCGTGGGGCGTCTCGATCAGGACACCACCGGGTTGTTGCTGTTTTCCGACGACGGCCAGTTCATCCACCGCATGACCTCGCCGAAGAAAGGCGTCGCCAAGGTGTACCGCGCAGGCTGCGCCGACCGGCTCGACGACGCCATGCTGGAGGCTTTGCGCAGCGGCGTGCAGCTCAACGACGAGCCGGCGCCGATTGCCGCGCTGACGTGCGAGGCGCTCGACGGGCGCAACTTGCGGCTGACCCTGGCCGAGGGCAAATACCATCAGGTCAAACGCATGATCGCGGCGGCCGGCAACCGGGTCGAGTCGCTGCATCGCGAAGCCATCGGCGGCCATGCCCTGCCCGCAACCTTGCCCGCCGGCGCATGGCGCTGGCTGGAAGCCGGCGATCTCACCCGACTGGAGCAGCCATGGCCATCCGCGATGTCCTGAAAATGGGCGACCCGCGCCTGCTGGAAGCGGCGCGCCCGGTGGAGGAATTTGCCTCGCCCGAACTGGCGCAGCTGATCGTCGACATGCACGACACCATGCGCGCATTGAATGGCGCCGGTCTGGCGGCGCCGCAAATCGGCATCGGCCTGCAGGTGGCGATCTTCGAGGTCAATGCCAACCCGCGTTACCCGGACGCCGAAAGCGTGCCGTTCACCGTCCTCATCAACCCCGTGCTGACCCCGTTGTCCGCTGCGATGGAGGAAGCCTGGGAGGGGTGCCTGTCGGTTCCCGGGATGCGCGGGTTGGTGCCGCGCCATGCCGACTTGCGCTATCAGGGCTTCGACGCGACGGGACAGCCGATCGATCGCAGCGTGAGCGGTTTCCATGCCCGCGTGGTGCAGCACGAAGTCGATCATCTGCGCGGCATCCTGTATCCGATGCGGATTCGCGACCTGCGCCATTTCGGTTTCACCGACACCCTGTTCCCGGGGCAAAACCTGCAGGACGATTGACGGGTTCTCGACGCTTTCGGGCATGCATTTAGCTTGCCTAAAGTTGCCCCTGTCCGCGCCGCTAACTTGAAGCGTAACCGTGGGCGAGGTGCCCCGGCACAAGCTGCAAGGACGACAATGAACTCCGAACAACAGATCCGGCAGGCCCGGTACCGCATCCATCGCGCCGACGCGATGGTGGGGGAGGCGGCCCAGCTCGACGCCATTGCGGCCCAGTTGATGGCGATGCAGCGGCAATGGAACGCCCCCGACCGCGAAGCCCGCCTGGCCGCGGTGCTGGCGACCAGCCGCGCGGTGTGGCACGGCATTCAGATTGCGCTGGCCGAAGGTGCCCTGGCTTTCCCGCTGGAAGTGCGGCAGAACCTGCTGATTCTGTCGGTGTATGCCGACAGCAAGATCGGCGCATGCGAGCTTGCGCCCAGCGCCGACACGCTGGGCAGCCTGATCGCGCTGACCCATACGCTGGCGGGCAGCCTCAAGGAATGGCGGGAGGCGGCATGAAGGCTTCGCTGTGTGCGGTGCTGGATCCGGATATCAGTCTGGCCGATGCCGCAGTCGACGCGGCGGGCACCACCACCTCGGTGCGTCCCGGCCGTGTCCGCAACCGCAGCAAGACCGAGCTGGACGAAAAGGTCAAGAAACCGGCCGGCAGCGTGCGCAAGAAGTCGCCTCCGGCACGCAAGGCCCCCGCGCGCGGGCGCTACGTGGACGAATACGCGCAGCCGGCGCGCTGAATCACTTCAGTACCTCGTGCACGTCGGTTTCCAGCGCCTGCCTTCCGGCCGGCGTATGCAAAGCGCCTCCGCGGATCAGAAAGGTGTCCTCGACACGCTCGCCCAGCGTGTCGATTTTGGCGGCATAGACGTTTACCCCATGCCGCATCAATACCTCGGCTACCGCAAACAGCAAGCCCGCGCGATCCGCACAGATAATCGACAGCATGTGGCCGTGCCCCTGCGCATCGGCTTCCAGCTGTACCGTGGTGGGATAGGGATGGTGCCGCTGGTGGCGTGACAGACGGCCGCGCGGTGCCGGCTGCATCGGCTGCGCCGGGTCGAGGTCGCGCGCCAGCTCGTGCTCCACGAAGTTCAGAAAATCGCGGTAATGAATGCCGCGATTGGCCAGGTCCATCACCTGAAAGCTGTCGAGCGCATAACCATGCCGGGTGGTGTGGATCTTGGCTTCGAGAATGGTGTACTGGATACGCGCAAAAAAGCCGCAGATACGGGCAAACAGGTCGGGCTGGTCGGGGGTGTAGACCAGTACCTGGATGCCTTCGCCGACCGGCGACAGGCGCGCCTTCACGATGGCGTCGGTGCTGTCGGTGCGGCGCCACAGCATGCGTGCCTGCCAGGCCATGTCGCGGGCATCGAAACGGGCAAAATAACGCGCGTCGAGGTGCTGCCACAGTGCGTCGGCGGCGCCGGTAGGCAGGCCATACAGGGCGAGGTTGACGCGCGCTTCGTTCTGCTTGGCGGCGATGTTGGCGACGGCTTCATCGCCGCCAAGCAGCTGCGCCCGCGTGGCATGGTAGAGATCTTCCAGCAGCTTGCCTTTCCAGGCATTCCATACCGTGGGACTGGTGCCGCGGATATCGGCCACGGTCAGCAGATAGAGGGCCGTCAGCCGGCGCAGGTTGCCGATCCTGGCGGCAAACGCGGCAATCACCCCGGGGTCGCTGGTGTCTTCCTTTTGCGAGGTGCGCGACATCGCCAAGTGCATTTCCACCAGCCAGGCGACCAGTTCGGTATCGGCCTTGTCGAGGCCGTGCCGGCGGCAAAATATCCGCGCATCGGCCGCTCCCAGTTCGGAGTGGTCGCCGCCGCGGCCTTTGGCGATATCGTGAAACAGGGCGGCCAGGTAGAGCAGTTCGGGTTTGTCGAAACCGGCGATCAGGCGGCTGGCGAGCGGAAGTTCGTGCGCCAGTGCCGGCACGGTGAAGCGCCGCATGTTGCGCAGCACGGTGAGGATGTGCTCGTCGACGGTGTAGACGTGAAACAGGTCGTGCTGCATCTGCCCGACGATGCGGCCAAACGCCGGAATGTAGCGTCCCAGCAGGCCATAGCGATGCATGGCGCGCAGCGCCCGGGTGATGCCCAGCGGCTGGCGCAGCAGCGTCATGAACAGTGCATGGTGCGCCGGATTGGCGCGGAAGGCGGCATCGATGCGGATGCTGCCGCGCCACAGCGCGCGCAGCGTGGCCGGCTCGAACCCGGCCAGCGCCGGATGCTGGGCATACAGGATGAAGGCGCGCAGCAGGGCATCGGGCTTGCGTTCGAACAAGTCGGCGGCGCGC
>NZ_JANJXQ010000098.1 GCF_024708915.1 Thiobacillus sp. | reverse complement strand
GCCGCCGGCAGGCCGAGCTGTTCCGCGACGGCGTGGTAGGGGCGCGGCGCGAGCGGCAGCCCGGCCTGCGTCGCCTGGATGATGCGGCGGTCGGTGTCGTCGAGCGGGCGGAAATTGTCGGGGGCGTTCATACGTGCAGTTTCAGTTCCACGAAATATTCGCGGATCTTCGGCATGTTGTAGACCGGGTAGCCGCTCTCGCGCTCGATGCGCGCCATCGTGTCCTGCTGCGCGGCGGGGGTTTCGGTGGCGAGCACGAACCACATGCTGAGGCGGTGGTCGCGCGCGTAGTTGTGCGCCACCTCGGGCTGCCGGTTGACGATTTCCGTCACCCGCTCGAAGTCCTGCGGCGGAATCTCCATCGCCGCCAGACTCAGCGCGCCACCCATCTGCGCCGCATGGTACATGGGGCCGAAGCGCGACAGCAGGCCGCGCGCGAGCAGGCTGTCGATGCGGGCAATGACGGTCGCCTCGTCGCTGCCGATGCGGGCCGCCACCTCGGCATAGGGCTGTTCGCAGATCGGGAAGCCGCCTTGCAGGGTGTTGATCAGGGCGCGGTCGAGGTCGTCCATCACGTCGCCTCCGCCTCCGCCTTCGGCTGCGCCGCGACGTAGCGGGCGCCGGTCTGCTTGAAGCGCCGCTTGCTGAACAGCACCTCGCAGGGGAAATCCGTCAGCCCGCACTGGTCGCGTAAATGATCGAGATGCTGCAGCACCGCGGCTCGATCCTTGCCGTGAATCATGCAGAACAGGTTGTAGGGCCACTCGGGCAGCCGGCGCGGGCGCTGGTAGCAGAGATTCACCAGACCCGAGGCGCCGACGCAACGGCCGAATTCGTCGACCTGTTGGTCCGGGATATTCCACACCGCCATGGCATTGGCGCGGAAGCCCAGCTCGTGGTGGCGGACGACGATGCCCAGGCGTTTGATGACGCCGTGATCGAGCAGCCGTCCCAGCCGGATCAGCACGTCGGCTTCCGGCGTCCCGATGAATGCCGCGACTTCGGCATAGGGGCGCGCCACCAGGGGCAGGCCTTCCTGGATCGCCTCGACCAGGGCGTAGTCCAGCGCGTCGAGTGCGAGCGGGCGCGACGGTGCGGCCTTCTGCTGCTGCCGGCCGCCATGCCCGACCGTGCGGCGCAGGTCGAAGCCAAGGTCGATGTGGTAGTCCTGCACCATGGGCAGGCGCATGACCGCAAGGCCGCTCTGCCGCTCGATCGCGTGCAGCGCCTGCTCCAGCTGCGCCGGGTTCGCGGCCGCAGCGACGAACCAGAGGTTGAAACGGTGTTCGCGTTCGTAGTTGTGGTTGACCTCGGGGCGCGCGCTGACGAGCCGGGCCACTGCGTCAAGCCGCCCTTGCGGAACGGCCATGGCGGCGAGCGTGCTGACGCCGACGCGGTTGGGGCGGAACACCGCGCCGACGCGGCTGACGACGCCTTCCCGCGTCAGCCGGCGCAGGGTAGCGAGCAACGCCTCGACATCCAAACCGAGGCGCTGCGCGATGACATCGAAGGGTGTGGAGGTGAGCGGAAAGCCGCGCTGAAAATCGTTGAGCAGGCTGAGTTGGATGTCGCTCATAGTCCGATCCTGTGGGCACGCACGGTGAAGAAAATTCCGCTCGGGCTCTGCGCGGGCAGGGAGCCGATGCGGGCGAAGGTATCGGGGTCGTAGATCTCGATGCGGTTTTCGTCGCGCAGCGAAAGCCAGACCTGCTCGCCGCGCGGGGAAAACTCCAGGTGCAGCACCCCCTTGCCGGGCTTCAGGGTCTGCACGATGCGCTGCGAGGGCAGGTCGAGCACCTGCACCGTATCGTTGTCGGGAAAGGCGAAGTTGATCCACACCTGGCGCCCGTCGGGGCGCGCCACCGCGAACACCGCCTGGCCGGCGACCGCAACGCGGGCGATTTCCTTCCAGTTGGTCTGGTCGGCGATGATGACCTCGTGCTTGCCGACCGCGGGCAGCACGATCTGGTTGCCGGTCGCGGCCCAGCCTTCCAGGTGGGGCATCTTGTAGACCGGCAGTTTCTCGCCGTGGCGGCCGAACTCGACCAGCGCGCGCTTGACGCCGGCGTCGAGGTTCCACAGATCGAGCAGGGCCACCCCGTCCTCGCCGAAAAGCCCGGCAGCGTAGTGGCGGCCGTCGGAGGTGATCATGCCGTCGTAAGGCTCCCTGCCGACGCCGGTGAACTTGCGCAGGACCGGCTGCTTCGGGTCGTGCATGTCGGCGACCCAGATTTCGCCGGCCTCGAACAGGCTGAAGACGAAGCGCTGCCCGGGGGCGTCGACCAGGCCGACGACCTTGGAGCGCGCGCCGTCGGCGCCGACGGCGGGAATGTCGGCGACCAGCGCGAGCGTGTCGGCGTCGAATACTTTCACGCCGCCGGGTTGGTAGTTGGCCACGGCGACCAGCTTGCCGTCGGGCGAGATGGCGCCGCCGATGCTGTTGCCCCCCTGGATGATGCGGCGATCGATGCGCCGGGTCAGCAGGTCGATTTTGGTCAGTCCGCCGTCGCGGCCGAATACATAGGCATAGCGCGCGTCGCGCGAGTAACTGACGGAAGCGTGGGAGAGGTCGCCCAGGCCTTCCACTTTCGCCAGGCTGGTGCGGCGGGTGGTGTCGAGAATCTGCACGCTGCCGCTGGCGCGTTCGATGACGACGCCGAGGTCGCCGGTGCCGCGCAGGTTCGTGCCGGCGCAGCCGGTCAGGACGCCGAGGGCGAGCAGAAGAAAAATGGAAATCCTAGCGCGCATCGGGAAATCCCCTTTGCAGGCTGTCGACGATCCAGACAGCCTCGGATTCGGAGAGAAAGGTGCTCCAGGGCGGCAT
>NZ_JANJXQ010000152.1 GCF_024708915.1 Thiobacillus sp. | reverse complement strand
TTAGAGTTCGATCTCCCCTTCAAATACCGTTTCGGCCGGGCCGGTCATGCTGACCGGCTGGCCCTTGCCTGCCCATTCGATGACCAGGTCGCCGCCCTTCGTGTGCACGCTGACCGGGCTTTTCAGCCAGCCCTGGCGGATGCCGGCGACCGCCGCGGCGCAGGCGCCGGTGCCGCAGGCCAGGGTTTCGCCGGCGCCGCGCTCGTACACCCGCAGACGGATATCGTGCGGGGTCAGCACCTGCATGAAGCCGGCGTTGACGCGCTGCGGGAAGCGCGCATGTGATTCGATGGCGGCGCCGAGGATCTCTACCGGCGCGCTGTCGAGGTCGTTCACCCGCAGCACCGCATGCGGGTTGCCCATCGACAGCGCGGCGATCTCGATGACGTGCTGGCCGACTTTCAGCGGATAGGCGAGTGCTTCGGCCTCGGCGGCGAACGGGATGTCGGCCGGCGCGAAGCGCGGCGCGCCCATGTCCACCGCGACCTGGCCGTTGCCGAGCAGGCGCGGCTCGATCACGCCGGACGCGGTTTCCACGCGGATCGCGGTCTTGGCGGTGAGGCCCTTTTCATGCACGAAGCGCACGAAGCAGCGCGCGCCGTTGCCGCATTGCTCGACTTCGCCGCCATCGGCATTGAATATCCGGTAGCGGAAATCGACGTCGTCGCGGGTGGGTTTCTCGACCAGCAGTATCTGGTCGCAGCCGACGCCGAAGTGGCGGTCGGCGATGCGGCGGCACTGTTCGGCGCTGAGCGCGACGGTCTGGCCGACGCCGTCGAAAACGACGAAGTCGTTGCCGAGGCCGTGCATCTTGGTGAAGCGGAGTTTGGTGCCCGGTTGGGTGCTGGTGCCTGCGGTATTCATGCGGTTTTGAGTCTGACGTATTCCTTGAAGAGGCAGCGGTCCATCACCACCGTCATGCCGCCGGCCTGCGCGCGTTGCGCAGCGGCCTCGTGCACGATGCCTTCCTGGATCCAGATGGCTGCCGGTAGATGTTGCAGCGTCGAATCGGGCCGCTGCATGGAGTGTAGCGCCAGGCATTGCTCGACGATAGCCGGCACATGCTCGGCGGCACGGAACACGTTGACCAGGTCGACCTCGAACGGGATGTCGGCGAGACTTGCGTAAGCCTGCTCGCCGAGCACCTTGTCCACCAGCGGCCGCACCGGCACGATGCGATAGCCGTAGCGCTGCATCGCCTGCGCCACGCGGTAACTCGGCCGCGCGGGCTGCGGCGACAGGCCGACCACCGCAATCGTTCGGGTGCGGTCGAGCAGGGCGCGCAAGCCGGCGTCGTCGGGGTTGGCGAAGCTCACAGCGTCAGTTCCATCACGTGATCGTCCATCACAAAACCGCCGCCGATATCGAACACCCGCGACTCGACGATGCGGAAGCCGTATTTCCGGTAGGCGGCAACGGCCTGCGCGTTGCCGCGATTGACTTGCAGATGCAGGCGGCGGGCCTGCTGCTGACGCGCCCAGCCGGCGACGGCGTGCAGCAGTGCGGCGCCGATCCCCTGACGCTGGCTGTCCGGATGAACGTAGAGCTTGTCGAGCTTGCAGGCGGCGCCCTCCAGCACGGCATGGGCAAAGCCGACCAGCGCATCGTTCCGGCGCACCACCCACCAGGCATGGCGCGGGTCGTCCAGCTGTTCCCGCATCCGCTCGGGCGCATAACGGTCGGCCAGCATGGCATCGATCTGCGCCTGCGGGATCAGCGCCGGATAAGTGGCCTGCCACACCACGCGCGCCAGCGCACCGACGGCATCGGCATCGGCGGCCGCCAGCCGCGACGGATCGGTCCGCGTCTCATTCATACAGGTCGGCCTCGCCTTCCGGGCGGGTCTTGAAGCGGCGGTGCAGCCACAGGTACTGCGGCGGCATCTCGCGGACGCGGTCTTCGATGAACCCATTCATGCGGGCGACGTCGGCCTCCAGATTGCCGCTCGGGTAGTTGTCCCACGGCGGATAGAAGCGCACCGCGTAGCCCCGCCCCCACGGCAGCTGACGGGTGATGACCGGGACGATCTGGGCGCCGGTGAGTCTGGCCAGGCGCGGCAGCGCCGATACGGTGGCGGCGGGAATGCCAAAGAATGGAACGAATACGGCGTTGAGGCGGCCATGATCCTGATCCGGCAGGTAGTAGAACGGCAGGCCGTCCTTGAGTGTCTTGAGCACGGGTTTGATGCCGTCGTTCTTGGCGATCAGCACCGGGGAGAAAAAGCGGGAACGCCCGTGCCGCATCATTTTGTCGGCGACGGGGTTCTTGGCGCGCGCGTACATCGAGGCGGCGGTGCGATCCATCGCCAGCCGCACCCCGCCCATGTCGAGCCCGACAAAGTGCGGCGCCAGCCAGATCACCGGGCGCTTGCCGTCGCCCAGCACCGCTTCGGGATTGTCGATCCGGATCAGCCGGCGCAGGCGCGCTTCCGACCCCCACCACAGCACGCCGTGTTCGAGCGCTGCGCGCATCGAACTCTGAAAGGTCTGCCGCAGCCAGCGGCGGCGCGTTTCAGGCGAAGCTTCGGGAAAGCACAGTGCGAGATTGGTCGCGACGATGCGCCGGCGCCGTCCGGGGAACTGTGCGATCAGCCAGCCTGCGGCATTGCCGAGTGCCGCCTGGACCGGCAGCGGCAGCCAGTGCAGCAGCCAGAGTGCGCCTACGCCGAGCCAGTTCGGCAACAGCGAAGGATGCAGCAGGTTTGCGGGGGCGGCCGGCTTCATGCGTGTTCCTCGGCGTCCGGGGGAGCGACATCGCCCGGGCGCTTGTGGCGGTTGTAGCTCCACATGTATTGCGTCGGGAAACGCCGCACGATTGCTTCCACCGCCTGGTTCAAACGGGCGGCGGCGGCGGCCTTGTCTGCCGGCAGGGTTTCGCCCAGCGGAAAGACGTGCAAGTGGTAGCCGCGCCCCCAGCCCAGCCGCTCGGCGGCGACGAAAAAGGCCGCCGCCCCGGTCTTGCGCTGCAGGCTGGCGGCCAGCGTCGGCGTATAGGCCGGACGGCCAAAAAAAGGCGCCCACACGCCGTCGCCGCCGGTTGCCACCTGGTCGGGCAGAATGCCGATCGCTTCGTGGCGCTTGAGGGCCGCCAGC
>NZ_JANJXQ010000146.1 GCF_024708915.1 Thiobacillus sp. | reverse complement strand
GATCCAGTCGTACAAGCTCACCGAAGCGGACTATCGCGGCGAGCGCTTCGCCGATTTCGCCCACGACCTCAAAGGCAACAACGACCTGCTGTGCCTGACTGCGCCCGCCATCATCAAGGAAATCCACGCCAAGTATCTGGCCGCCGGCGCCGACATCCTGGAAACCAACAGCTTCAACGCCACCTCGATTTCCATGGCGGATTACCACATGGAGCATCTGGTGGCGGAGCTCAACTTCGCCGCCGCGCGCCTGGCACGCGAGGCGGCCGACGAGGCGACGGCACAGAATCCGGCCAAGCCGCGCTTCGTCGCCGGCGTGCTCGGCCCGACCTCGCGCACCGCCACCATCTCGCCCGACGTCAACGACCCCGGCTTCCGCAACGTGAGCTTCGACCAGCTGCGCGTCGCCTACCTGGAGGCGATCGACGGCCTGGTGAAGGGCGGCGCCGACATCCTCATGGTCGAGACGATTTTCGACACGCTCAACGCCAAGGCGGCGCTGTTTGCCATCGAGGAATACTTCGAACAGAACGGCATGCGGCTGCCGGTGATGATTTCCGGCACCATCACCGACGCGTCCGGCCGCACCCTCTCCGGCCAGACCGGCGAGGCATTCTGGAACTCGGTGCGCCACGCCCGTCCTTTGTCGATCGGACTGAACTGCGCGCTTGGCCCCGACCTGCTGCGCCAGTACGTCGAGGAGCTTTCCAGCAAGGCCGACGTGTTCGTCTCGGCCCACCCCAACGCCGGCCTGCCAAATGCCTTCGGCGAATACGACATGGGCGGCGACGAAATGGCGGTGCACATCGGCGAATGGGCACGCTCGGGGCTGCTGAACATCGTCGGCGGCTGCTGCGGCACCTCGCCCGCGCACATCGCCGCCATCGCGAAAGCGGTCGAGGGCGTCGTCCCGCGCGTGCCGCCGGTGCTGGAACCGGCGATGCGGCTGTCGGGACTGGAGCCGTTCAACGTCGGCAAGGACTCGCTATTCGTCAACGTCGGCGAGCGCACCAACGTCACGGGTTCGAAAGCGTTTGCCCGGATGATCCTTGAGGGCCGCTACGACGACGCCCTGTCGGTGGCGCGCCAGCAGGTGGAAAACGGCGCCCAGGTCATCGACATCAACATGGACGAGGGCATGCTCGACGCCGAGGCGGCGATGGTGCGCTTCCTGCTCCTGATCGCCTCGGAACCCGACATCGCGCGGGTGCCGATCATGCTCGACTCGTCGAAGTGGAGCGTCATCGAATCCGGCCTCAAGTGCATCCAGGGCAAGGGCATCGTCAATTCCATTTCGATGAAGGAGGGCGAGGCCGAATTCATCGAACGCGCGAAACTGTGCCGGCGCTACGGTGCGGCGGTGATCGTGATGGCCTTCGATGAAACCGGCCAGGCCGACACCTACGCGCGCAAGACCGAAATCTGTGCACGTGCCTACAAGCTGCTCACGGAACAGGTCGGCTTTCCGGCCGAGGACATCATCTTCGATCCCAACATCTTCGCCGTCGCCACCGGCATCGAGGAGCATGCCAACTACGCGGTCGATTTCATCGAAGCCACCCGCTGGATCCGCCAGAACCTGCCGCACGCGCACATCTCGGGCGGCGTGTCGAACGTCAGCTTCTCGTTCCGCGGCAACGACGCGGTGCGCGAGGCGATCCACACCGCCTTCCTGTATCACGCGATCCAGGCCGGGATGGACATGGGCATCGTCAACGCCGGCCAGCTCGGCGTGTACGCCAACCTCGACCCCGAGCTGAAGGAGCGCGTCGAGGACGTGCTGCTGAACCGCCGGGCCGATTCGACCGAGCGGCTGGTGACGTTTGCCGAGAACGTCAAGGGCGGCGCCAGGGAAAAGGTCGAGGACCTTTCCTGGCGCCAGCTGCCGGTGAACGAGCGGCTCTCCCACGCACTGGTGCAGGGCATCACCCAGTACATCGTCGAGGACACCGAGGCAGCGCGGCTCGAATCCGAACGCCCGCTGCACGTGATCGAAGGCCCGTTGATGGCCGGCATGAACGTGGTCGGCGACCTGTTCGGCGCCGGCAAGATGTTCCTGCCGCAGGTGGTCAAATCCGCCCGCGTGATGAAGCAGGCGGTGGCGCACCTGCTGCCCTTCATCGAGGCCGACAAGCAGGCCGGCGACGCGCAGAGCGCGGGCAAGATCGTCATGGCCACGGTGAAGGGCGACGTCCATGACATCGGCAAGAACATCGTCGGCGTGGTGCTCGGCTGCAACGGCTACGACATCGTCGATCTGGGGGTGATGGTGCCGGCACAGAAGATTCTCGACGCGGCGAAAGAACACCAGGCCGACATCATCGGCCTGTCCGGCCTGATTACGCCATCATTGGAGGAAATGGCGCACGTGGCGCGCGAGATGCAGCGTCAGGGCTTCACCATTCCGCTGCTGATCGGCGGCGCAACGACCTCGCTCGCGCACACCGCGGTGAAGATCGAACCGCATTACGCAAACCCGGTGGTGTACGTGAAGGACGCCTCGCGCGCGGTCGGCGTCTGCACCCAGCTGCTGTCGAACGACCTGCGCGACGCCTTCGCCGCCGAGATCAAGGCGGACTATGCGAAGACGCGCGAACGGCATCTCAAGCACAAAACCGACACCGTGCGCCTGTCGCTGGCCGAGGCGCGCGCCAACAAATTTCCCGTCGACTGGACCGCCTACACACCGCCCGTGCCGCAGCAGCCCGGTGTCCACGCGCTCAAGGCCTACGGCCTGGCGAAACTCGCCGAAGCCATCGACTGGACGCCGTTCTTCGCCTCGTGGGAGCTGCACGGCAAGTTTCCGAAGATTCTCGACGACGCAGTCGTCGGCGTCGAGGCAAAGAAGCTCTACGCCGACGCCCAGGCGATGCTGAAGAAGATGATCGACGAGAACTGGGTCGAGGCACGCGCGGTGTTCGGCCTGTTCCCCGCCAACACGGTGAACGACGACGACATCGAGGTCTATGCCGACGAGTCGCGCTCAAGCGTGCTGCTGACCTGGCACAACCTGCGCCAGCAGATGAAAAAGCCGGAAGGCCGCGCCAACCTGTGCATCGCCGACTTTGTCGCGCCCAGGGCCAGCGGACTGAAGGACTATCTGGGCGCCTTCGTGGTCACCGCCGGCATCGGCGAAGACGAGCGCGCCCTCGCATTCAAGGCCGCGCACGACGACTATTCCGCGATCCTGTTCAAGTCGCTGTGCGACCGCCTCGCCGAAGCCTTCGCCGAGCATCTGCATCTGCGCGTGCGCCGCGAGTTCTGGGGCTATGCGAGCGAGGAAGCGCTCACCAATGAGGACCTGATCGGGGAGAAATACCAGGGCATCCGCCCCGCGCCGGGCTATCCTGCCTGCCCCGAGCACAGCGAAAAGGCCCCGCTGTTCGCAGTGCTCGATGCCACCGCGCAAATTGGCGTGGAGCTGACCGAGAACTTCGCCATGTGGCCGGGCGCGGCGGTTTCCGGCTTTTATCTGTCGCACCCCGACAGCCAGTATTTCGCGGTGGCGAAGATCGAGCGCGACCAGGTCGAGGACTACGCCCGCCGCAAGAGCTGGACGATGGCGGAAGCCGAGCGCTGGCTGGCGCCGAACCTGGCCTACCAGCTCTGAGCCCGGCCGCGCCAAGAGAAGGCGAAGGCGAAGGCGAAGGCCACCTATCAGAACACTATCAATTAATATCAAATTGATAGTTTGTGATTTATCATTTTACTATCAATTAGCATCAAACTGATAGTCAAATGAAAATCCCACTTACCCCACCATCACTTAATGAATTGATGCAGGAGGCAAGCGCTGAAACGCTGCCTCAGCTTGCTCGGCTCAAGTTGGGGCCCTTGGCGTATGGTCATTATTTGCATTGGGATGAGTTGCGCCACCGCACCCCGCCTGAAGGGCTGAATCATAAAATCTGGTGGCTGGCACTCCGCCTTGCGCGAAGCGTTAGCGCAAACACACTTCCTTTCCATGACAAACAAGGAGAAGTGTTCAGCTACACACTGCCCGAACCATTGCTGAAAAACCTGCACGAGATCGACCGGGGGGCCGGCCTGGTTCCAGGCGGAGAAGACAGTGCCGCGCTTCGTGCCGATCAAGGACGCTATTTGATCAGCAGCCTGATCGAGGAATCAATCACCTCCAGCCAGATGGAGGGCGCGTCGACAACCCGCCGCGTCGCCGAGGCCATGCTGCGCGAAGGACGTAAACCCGGCACGCTCAGTGAGCGGATGATCTTCAATAATTTTGAGGCAATGCGCCGTATCCGCGACATTTGCAGAGACACGCTGGAGCCCGGCCACGTGATCGAATTGCAACGCGTATTGACGGAAGGCACGCTGGAACGTCGCGAAGACTGTGGCCAATTGCGCACGAGCGACGATATTGAAATCGTGGCGCCAAACAACGAAAGGCTCGTGCTGCATCGCCCTCCTCATCACAGCGAGTTAACGCGGCGCCTGCAAGTCCTGTGCGACTTCGCCAACGCAACAGATTCCGACGACACGTTCATCCATCCCATCGTGCGTGCGATTCTGCTGCATTTTATGGTGGGGTACGACCACCCATTTGCCGATGGCAATGGCCGCACTGGCCGTGCCTTGTTTTATTGGTATATGGCCAAACAGGGATACTGGCTGACCGAATACCTGTCCATCTCACGCATCCTTCGAAAGGCCCCCGCGCAGTACGCTCGCGCCTATTTGCTAACCGAAACAGACTCCGGGGACACGACGTACTTCCTCCTGCATCAGACAGAAGTCATTCTCAAAGGATTATCCGCATTACACCAATACTTGCAGCAGAAACAGCGGGAGCAAGCACAGTTGAGTGCAAAACTCCGGGCATTGCAAACCAGTGAAAAGCAGCTAAACCATCGTCAAACCGCATTGCTGGCTCATGCTCTCAAACGCCCGGACGAATATTTCACTATTGAAAGCCATCAGCGCTCGCATCAAATTGCTTACGCGACGGCACGCGCCGACCTCCTGGGTTTGGCAGCGCTAGGATTATTGAGTGAGACCTTGCACGGCAGGCGCAAGAAAGTGTTTTACCCCGCGCCAGATATCCGCCAGAAACTTGAAAGCGTATAGCAGGATAAATCCGGCTGGACTACCAACCCTTATCGAGCATCTTCTCCAGCCAGAACAGCCCGATCACGGTCTTGGTTTCGCAGATCCTGCCATTGCGGACCCAGTCCATCGCCTCGCCGAACGGCACCCGCAGTATTTCCAGGAATTCGTCGTGGTCGCGGCCATGCTCGCCTTCCGTTAGCCCCTTCGCCAGGTAGAACGCCAGCCGTTCGTCGGAATAACCGATGCAGGGATAGATGGTGGTGACTTCCCGCCACTCGCCCGCGGTATAGCCGGTTTCCTCTTCCAACTCCCTTTTCGCGCAGGCGAGGTCGCCCTCGCCGGGATCGATCTTGCCGGCCGGCAGTTCGATGAAGTCGCGGTGCAGGGGGTAGCGGTGCTGGCGCTCGAGCAGCAGGTCGCCATTGCCGAACAGCGGAATGACGACGACGGCGCCGGGATGGACGATATACTCGCGCGTCGATTCGCCGCCGTTGGGCAGGCGCACGCGGTCGCGTTTGACGTGCATCAGCCGTCCCTTGAAGACGGTCTCGCTCTCCAGTCCGGTTTCGGTGAGCGTGGTTGTTGACGCTTCAGCGTCTTTACAACCACGG
>NZ_JANJXQ010000097.1 GCF_024708915.1 Thiobacillus sp. | reverse complement strand
CGACGTCATCCTGATCGGCGAAATCCGCGACCGCGACACCATGGAATACGCCATCGCCTTCGCCGAAACCGGCCACCTGTGCCTGTCGACCCTGCACGCCAACAGCGCCAACCAGGCGCTCGACCGCATCATCAACTTCTTCCCCGAGGAAAAGCGCGACCAGTTGCTGATGGACCTGTCGCTCAACCTCAAGGGCTTCATCTCGCAGCGCCTGGTCCCGCGCAAGGGCACCACCGGCCGCGTCGCCGCAGTGGAAATCCTGCTGAATTCACCGCTGATCGCCGACCTGATCTTCAAGGGCCACGTCCACGAGATCAAGGAAATCATGTCGAAATCGCGCGAACTCGGGATGCAGACCTTCGACCAGGCGCTGTTCGACCTCTACGAAGCGGGGATGATTTCCTACGAGGATGCGTTACGAAACGCCGACAGCCTCAACGACCTGCGCCTGCAGATCAAGCTGCACGGCCAGGAAGCCAAGGGGCGGGACATGATGGCGGGGCTGGATCACCTGGATATCGTCTGAGGAATTGGGGGCAAGAAAACGGGGCACCACGCCCCCGCTTTCGCAGGTGAAGCCCCGTGCGCCGCGGCCAGTTAAACCGGGATCAGCCCCATCAAGCCTTGATCAATTGGAATTGACAAAATAGAGCGCACTTGAATTGCACTGTTCGCATTCCCGGAAAAACTTGGACCCATCCTTGCGGATGCGTTCCTTATGCCCCTCTTTCCCGCAGCCGATTTTGATCGGGGTATTGCCATCGCAATCGGCACATTTGAAGTAATAGCCATACTTGCCGTACTGGATCGACAGCTTCTCACTTGAGCAGCTACGGCATCCTGGTTTCTCGGTTGTTTGCCCTTTGTCTGCAACATAAGCTGCCGGTGCAGGCTCTTCGACAACTGGCGCGGTTGCGGCCATCCCGGAAAGGCCGAATTTGGCAGCGTAATCGAATTTGATCGGCTGATGCCGGCGAACCAACTGACGTCCGATGTCCTGCAACGTGTCAGTCGAAACAAACTTGGCCATGGCGGCCACGGTCTCCAGAACGCTCTCTTTCTCGAATCGCTTGTCGATCGCATCAATCAGCATATCCGCCTTCAGAACGCGACTCGTTTCATGCTTCTTGGGCCGGTCAACCCGCGCGTTGGGCGATACCAGCACGTAAGGCTCGAAAGTAGGCGACAGGCGCATGCCCAATCGGGTTGGCATATCGAGTTGCTTGAACGCATCCTTCAGAACAAGGACATGCCGTTCGTTTTGGGCAACGGGCGAGGCCATGCCCTCAAAGGTTTTCTTGTAGTCATTCCAGCGCAGGAATTCCCCGTCATCGGTAATCTTGAGCCCCGCACGAAAACTCTTCGTCTCCAGCACGAAGACCGTGAGTGTGCGATGCAGCAGCAAATGATCTATCTGAGCAACCCGCCCACCCACATCAAGGCGCAGGTCGTGAATGACCAGTGTGTTCTTCGAGTCCTTCAGATGAAAGTCGATGAGATAGGCCGCTTCCTGTTCGGCTTTCAGTCCTGCACGTACGGCACGCAGTTCTTGTTCGATCTTGGCTTTTCGGTCTGCGGGCGCGATGGTCCCCAGCCGTTCGAGGTCTGCTATTTGATCGTCTTTCTTGTCTACGGATTTCAAAATCATAACAACGTAAATTCCTTGGTTCTGGGTACACCCTCAATCCAGGCTTCTGCAGCCTCAGGCTCTATATCGGCCAGAACCTCCCGAAACTGTTCCAGCCCGTATCAAAATGCTCCACGATCTCTTACGCAATCTCCTCCGGCGAAGCGCAAACTCGGGGTCAGGTCTTGCAATGCAATACGTTGACGCAAGACTTGACCCCGTTGCTTTTCCGCCAGAGGTATCCGCGCAGCCCCGGCAGCACACTATCGTTCCGCTTATTTCTCGCGAGCCGCGATTCTAGACGGACGAAGCAACAGCTCCGACCGCATCACATACAGGATGTAGACCCGCTTGCCATCGTAACGGTAGAACACCCGGCACGGCGGCTCGACAATCTGTCGGTAACGCGAACGTTTCAATTCGAGTGGACGACTGCCGCTTTCTGGATACGACTGCAGATGCTCGACATGTTCGAACACCCGCTTGACCAGCGCTGACGCGGCATCGGGTTTGTCGAGCGCAATGTAATCGGCAATGGCATCCAGATCGGCGAGCGCCGATTCCGTCCAGATTACTTCAGCCATCGGGCCATGCGGGTTTTGGCCTCCGCGTGCGTCACTACCCTGCCTTCGGCCACCGCCATTTCACCGCGCGCGATGCCTTCCAGCACCGCCATGCGCTGCTGGAGCAGTTCGAAGGTTTCGACATCCACCAGATAGGCGCTCGGCAGGCCGTGCTGGGTGATGAGAATGGGCTGCCTGTCTCGCTCGATGTCCGAGAGCAGTTCGGTCGCCCGGCGTTTGAGGGTGGTGACGAGTTCGGTGCGCATGAGTGTCACTATAGTGGCACTTTCAGCGTGGGGCAAGATCAACAAAAAGGGGGTGGGAAAGGGGGCGCTTGTCAATTTTCAACGACGTAACGGCCGCCGCTGCCATCACACAGGAGCTGAAGGCTAAGCCACGCGCTCGCCCAGTTCTTTTCAGGCAAACAGAACGGGCTCCCCGTCCCGGTCGTACGCCAGGTAATTGGAGATCGCGCCGTTCTGGATCGAGTGGATCATCGTTTTCAGGGGCTCCTGCGCGTCTTCGCTGCTCGGCATGACACCCGCACGCCCTGCCAGGCAGGCGACGAACACGATTTTCCAGTCCTGCCCGGTGTGGCGGGATTCCTCGACGAGATCGGAAAAATCGCCCAGCTCATCCAGCGCCTTGTCGGTACACATCTGGGGGATCAATACGCCCCCGGTGCCGGCGTGAAAGCGTTGGACCTGGGCTTCGCTATAGCCTTCGGGCATTTCCGGCAGGGTGAAAACGAAAAGCAGCCGTTGGGGTTCGGCTTGCTGCCGGGCGGCGTTCAGAAGATCGGCGTAATTCGTGATGTTCATGCGGTTTGGCCTTGCGTGTGAAAGACAGGAAATCCAGCGGGCTTGCTGAAAGTATCACGATCCCGGGCATCCATACCTCACGCGGTCGACAAAAACGGGATCACCCCATCCTTCATTCAGCGCTGAAGCGCCGGCGGTATTCGCCGGGCGTCAGGCCGACGATCCGGACAAATATCTTGCGGAAGGTTCCGGGATCGCTGTAACCGACTTCCCAGGCGATCCGGTCTATGGGCAAGCGGCCGAATTGCAGCATCTCGCGCGCTTTGCCTACGCGCAGCCGCTGGCAATACTCGCGCGTCGTCATGCCGGTCGCCTTCTGGAAGCGGCGCAGGAAAGTCCGTTCCTCCAGCCCGGCCCGTTCGGCCAGCGTCGCAAGCGCGATGTCCTTGGCATCCGTCGCCTGGAGCCAGTGCTGCACCTTGAGCACGGCCGTATCGCCGTGGGTCAGCCTGGGGGAAAAAGGGCTGTAGTAGCGCTGTTCGCGCCCTGGGGGGTCGACCAGCAGTACCCGCGCCGTCTCGATCATGACGGTCGGCCCGAGAAAACGATCGACCAGCCTCAGCCCCAGGTCGGTCCACGCCATCGCGCCGCCCGCCGTGATGATGTCGCCATCGTCGATGATGAGCTGATCGGCGTCCATGCGCGCTTCCGGAAAGCGGGCCTGGAACAGTTCGACGTAGAGCCAGTGCGTAGTCACGGTGCGGCCCGCGAGCAGGCCGGTCTCGCCCAGCAAAAAAGCACCGGCGCAGACCGAGCCCAGCGCGACGCCCATGCCATGGTGATTGCGCAGCCAGCCCGTGAACGGGGCGGCCGCTTCTGCCGACAGCGGCTCGCCCAGGCCGGGCGGCAGAATGAGGACCGACAGTCTGCCCTCGTCATCCGGGTGCGTGTCGAAGACCCGGACCGGCGTTTTGCCCGCCGCGTCCAGTTGCCAATGGCTGACGCGCAGCAAACTGGAATCCCGTTTGCGGTGGCGGGCGGCCATCCTGTTCGCCAGGTCGAACAGATCGGTCAAACCCAGCACCGCCGCCAGTTGCGCCCCCGGATACAGCACCAGGCCGATTTCGACCGGTTCATCGCAGGTCATGTCGTTTTCACCCCCCAACTATGTCGATAGCGCCACTTCGCATTGTGCGATCCAGGCCCGATCATGTCGACTCTGTTGGTTGTGTCCAGGCATAAGGAGCGTTTCATGAGCAAATCTGCAGTACTTGTCGTCGACCTGCAAAAGGATTACTTCCCTTCCGGCAAGCTGCCCCTTGTCGGCATCGAGAAAGCCGCCGCCAACGCGGCCCGGGTCATCGGCGCCGCGCGCGCGAACGGCACGCCGGTCATCCATGTACGGCATGAATTCGCCGCACCGGATGCGCCCTTTTTCGTTCCCGGAACGGAGGGCGCGCAGATTCACCCAACCGTTGCGCCCCTCGACGGCGAGGCGGTCGTCGTAAAGAACTATCCGAATTCGTTTCTCAAGACCGAGCTGAAACCGATGCTGGATGCAAAGGGCATCGAGGAGGTCGTGGTGATCGGCGCGATGAGCCATATGTGCATCGATGCGACCAGCCGGGCCGCTTCGGACTTCGGCTACAAGACCATCGTGGTTCACGATGCGTGCGCCACGCGGGATCTCGAATTCGGCGGGCAGGTGGTGCCGGCGGCACAGGCCCATGCCACCCTGATGGCCGCGCTGGCGTTTGCCTACGCCACGGTCACGACGACGGACGAATATCTCGCACGATAGGACAGGACACGGTTACCCCCGGTTAATGAAACCAAGCCGGTTGAACAGCAAAGGATAAAGCGGATGAAAAAAGCGAATGTTGTAAAACTGGCGCTGTTGCTCATGTTCAACAGCGTTCTTTATTCGTCGGCGAACGCCCAGTTTATCGGCGCTCTCGCCGATCTGCCGCCGACGATCGAGAACTATCCCCTGGAGCGTCTCAGCGAGCGCGTCTATGTGGTCATCGGCCCGCACGAGTGGCCGAACAAAAAGACAAAAGGATTCATGAACAACCCGGCTGCCATCCTGACCGATGAAGGTTTCATCATCGTGGACCCGGGAAGCAGCGCCGATGTCGGACGCGGCTTCCTGGAAAAACTCAAATGCGTTTCCTCCAAGCCCGTCGTTGCCGTATTCAACACGCATCTGCACGGCGATCATTTCCTGGGGAACCAGGGGATCCGCGACGCCTATCCCGATGTGCCGATCTATGCGCATCAGCGCACCATAGAAAGGCTCCAAGCCGGCGAAGCGCAGGAATGGCATGATCGATTCAACGGCTTGACGGAAGGCGCGCTGGCCAATACCCGTATCGCGCTGCCCAACAAGGCGTTGAAAGGTGGCGAGGTCATGAAGACGGGGGGCATCACGCTCAAGATCCACCATCCTGAGCATGCCCATTCCGACACCGACATCATGATCGAAGTCGTCGACGACAAGCTCATGTTCATGGGCGACATATCAATGAACAAATGGACGCCGTACACGGCCATGCCGCAGGACGCGAGCTTCAAAGGCACAGCCCTTGCGCTCAAGGCGGCGATCGACAATTCCGACGTCGAGGTCTACGTACCCGGTCACGGCTATCCCGAAGACAAGACTTCCATGGCGGTTCAGATCGGCTTCACCGAAGACCTGCTGGCGTCCATCAAGAAATACTATTTGCAGGGAATGCAGGCGCACGACATGAGTGAATTGGTTAAAAAAGACCTGCATAAATATAGTGCATGGGATCATTTCGACGAATTGGGCAAGGTGATTTCCCATGCCTATGTCGAGGTGGAACAGGACAATTTTTAATTCGGCTGGCTTCGGGGAACAAGATGCCGGTCCGCAAGTGATTGTTTGTCGAGGCCATTGCCTGTAGCCGTTCAGGCGGCGGAGTCAGGCGCTTTTTTCTCCCGCATCGACCCCGCGATCAGCTTGTACTGCAGGAAGCGGGTTTCGATCGGACCGTTGAACAGCGGGATGCGGCGGCTGGCCTTGAGGCCGAGCAGCTTCGGCAGCAAGGGATCGCCGGAAATGATCCATGCCTGCCAGCCGGCGAAGTTCCGCTTCAGCCAGTCGCCCAGCAGCGGATACCACTCGGCCAGATCCTCGGCCTCGCCGAGGCGTTCGCCGTAGGGCGGGTTGGTGACGATGGTGCCGGCCGGGGCCGGTGCTTCCAGGTCGAGCGCATCGGACACTTTCAGTTCGATCGCATCGGCATAGCCCGCCGCCGCGAGGTTGTTCTTCGCCTTGTCGAGCACCCAGCGGTCCTGGTCGGCGCCGAAGATCGGCAGTCGGGTGAGCGGTTTCTCCTGCGCCTGCGCCTCTGCCTTGATGCGCCGCCACAGGGCCGCGTCGAAGTCGCGGTAGTGTTCGAAGGCGAAATGGCGCGCGCGGCCGGGGGCACGGTTCAACGCGATATCGGCGGCTTCGAGCAGGATGGTGCCGGCGCCGCACATCGGGTCGAGCAGCGGCGTGCCGGGTTCCCAGCCGGACAGCATCACGAGGCCGGCGGCGAGGTTCTCCTTGATCGACGCCGCGCTGGCCTCGCGCTTGAAGCCGCGTTTGAACAGCGGCTCGCCCGAGGTGTCGAGGTAGAAGGTGACCGCGTCCGGGGTGAAGAAGGCGTACACCGGCACATCCGGCGCCTCGGTGTCGACGCTCGGGCGCGCGCGGGTTTCCTCGCGGAAGCGGTCGCAGATCGCGTCCTTGATCTTCAGCGTGATGAAGTTGAGGCTTTTCAGCGGTGCGTTCTGCGCACCGACCTTGACCGCGATGGTCTTGTTCACGTCGAACCAGTCCGGCCACGGCAGATCGAGCGCGGCGCGGTAGATATGCTCTTCCTTGCGGTAGCGGGTGTAGCCCACCTTGCGCAGGATGCGGGTAGCGATGCGCGATCCGAGGTTGGCGCGCATTTCGGCGGCGGCGTCGGCCATGAACAGCACACCGGCGGGAATCTGGCGCACCACCTGCGCGCCCGCGGCCGCAAGTTCTTCCGCCAGCAGTTCCTCAAGGCCGCGCGGGCAGGTGGCGAAATGGCTGGCGGGCGGCAGCGCCTCGCGCTCGGGGCGAACGGGGTGCGGCGCAGGCTTACGGCGGGGTTCGGGTTTCAAATGAGGCTTTCGAAAAACAATTTATCCGCGAAGGACGCGAAGAAACGCGAAGGGAAAAACCGGAAATCGCTTTGGGTTTTCTTCGCGCCCCTTCGCGTCCTTCGCGGATGAAAAAAAAAGAAGTTAAAACGGCTTCACCACCACCAGCAAAACCACGACCAGCAGCGCAATCACCGGAATTTCGTTGAACCAGCGGAACCAAGTGTGCGATTTCGTGTTCTGTCTGGATTCGAATTGCCGCAGCAGGCTTTTGCAGACATGGTGATAGCCGACCAGTCCGGCGACCAGCGCGAGCTTCGCCCACAGCCAGCCCATCGTCGGCAGCCAGTACGCCAGCCATAGCCAGACCCCGGTGATGAGCGCGAGCCACATGATGGGGGTGACAAACCGATACAATTTGCGCGCCATCAGCAGCAGGCGATCGTAGGCGGCATCGTTGGTTTCCATCGCCAGGTTGACGAAGATGCGCGGCAGGTAGAACAGCCCGGCGAACCAGCTCACCACCATCACGATATGAAACGACTTCAGCCACAGCATGGATAGACAAGCCTTTTTGAAGAAATGGACGCCAAGTCCGCTGACCCTGATTTTACTGGGTTTGGTCGCGTACCTGTGGTTTCGCCCGCCGGCCGATGTCAGCGAGGAGAACCGCCCCGCGCCGCCCTGGCAAGTCACCCTGTCCGACGGTCGCGCGCTGACCAGCGATTCCCTCAGAGGCAAGGTCGTGCTGGTGAACTTCTGGGCGACCTGGTGTCCGTATTGCCGCAAGGAAAAGCCGGCGATCGACGATTTCTGGAAAGATTACCGCGACCGCGGCTTCGAGGTGGTGTCGATCAGCGTCGACGACCCGCCGGACAAAATCGCCGCCTGGATGCAGGACAAGGACTACGCCTTCATGGCCGCGCCGACCAATGCCTCGGTCGCCCACGCATTCGGCAGCGTGAAAAGCGTGCCGACCTCGTTCATCGTCGACACCGAGGGCCGCATACGCCACAAGATTGCCGGACAGGTGCATTATCCCCGGCTGGAAAAACTGGTCGCGCCGCTGCTGAACCCGACCCCGCAACCCGGAAACCGATGATGGACGCCCGCCTCAACGAACTTGAAGCCAAGCTTGCGTTTGCCGAAGACATGATCGAGACGCTCAACCAGACGGTGATTCGCCAGCAGGGGCAGCTCGATTTGCTGCAGCAACAGCTTCGCCTGCTGCACCAGCAATTGCAGGCTGCGCTGCCGGACGAGGCGCGCAACCTGCGCGACGAAATCCCGCCGCACTACTGAAAACTAAACCGCGATCTTCACCACTACCTTGCGGATCATGCCCGCGCCGACCAGCGGCGCATGGGCATCGTCGGGGAAAAACAGGCAGAACGCGCCCGGCGGCGTGGCAATCCAGCTGGCGGGCGCGTCGTTGAAAAAGCGGATGTCGCGCACGGCATCGTAATCCGTAGCCGGATCCACGCACTCGGCGACCGGCTTCCAGCCCATTTCGTCGACGCCTTCCAGCACCAGTTGAATATCGATGTAGCGGCGATGGCACTCCAGTTTCGCCTCCGCCCGCGTGCGGCCGGCACAGGCCTCGACGATGGCGAAGACCTGCTCACCCTGCACGTCGTGCTTTCCAGGTGCAAGCGTCATCAGGTCGGCGCTGCGCAGAAATTCGAACGCGCGCGCGAACAGCGGATGCAAAGTGAGGTAGCGGTCAGCCTCGGCCAGATTTGCCAGAATCATTGCGTATTCAGCGGCTGATCGGCTTGTAGCGGATGCGTTTCGGCTTGGCCCCTTCTTCGCCCAGCCGTTTCTTCTTGTCGGCCTCGTATTCCTGGTAGTTGCCGGGGAAGAACGTCACCTGCGAGTCGCCTTCGAAAGCGAGGATATGGGTGGCGATGCGGTCGAGGAACCAGCGGTCGTGCGAGATCACCAGCACGCAGCCGGCGAATTCGAGCAGCGCATCTTCCAGCGCGCGCAGGGTTTCCACGTCGAGGTCGTTCGACGGTTCGTCGAGCAGCAGCACGTTGCCGCCGGCGATCAGCGTCTTCGCCAGATGCAGTCGGCCGCGCTCACCGCCGGAGAGATTGCCGACGCGCTTCTGCTGGTCGCCGCCCTTGAAGTTGAAGCGGCCGAGGTAGGCGCGCGACGGCGTCTCGTAGCGGCCGACGGTGAGGATGTCGCGGCCTTCGGCGACTTCGTCGAACACCGTCTTGTCGGCGGCGAGCGCGTCGCGGCTCTGGTCGACGTAGGCGAGCTTGACCGTCTGGCCGATCTCGACTTCGCCCGAGTCGGGTTTTTCCTGGCCGGTGATCATCTTGAAGAAGGTCGACTTGCCGGCGCCGTTGGGGCCGATGATGCCGACGATGGCGCCGGGCGGGATGCTGAACGAGAGGTTGTCGATCAGCAGGCGGTCGCCGAAGGACTTCGAAACGTTGTGAAAGTCG
>NZ_JANJXQ010000268.1 GCF_024708915.1 Thiobacillus sp. | reverse complement strand
ACGCGCACCGCCAGCAGCCGTCCCAGCAGGGCATGCGCGGGCAGCGTGGACGACAGCGTGAAATCGGTTGCGGACGGCATGGCGGCATTGTAAGCCGTGCATTGCGATGCGCCGCGGGGTGCGACAATTTGTCCGCTTGCGTGCGGCAAGCTGCGCGCCAGGTAATGGCTCGACCCATGCGCTGCTGTCTACGTGGCAGTATTTTCCGGCGCGGTCACATGCCCTGCGACGATATGCCACATTCCGCGGGCGCGCCTGAAACAGGACAATTGAGTCCCTTTTGTCCATTTCCGGAGCGTGAGCGACATGCCGTGTCCTGTTTTTGCCCCCCGTCTGCTGTCTGCCCTGATTGCCGCCAGCCTGCTGCCGCTCGGCGCCAGCGCGAACGAAGCGCAATTGCCGACCGTCGAGGTGGTGGATACCCTGGAGAAGGCTGCGCCGTTCGCCGCCGGGGTCGAGAATGCGCCGGCGCTGCGCGCCACGACGAGCGACACGGCGAGCCTGCTCAGGGATGTCCCGGGTGTGAGCCTGTACGGTTCCGGCGGCGTTTCCAGCCTGCCCGCGATCCATGGTCTGGCGGACGACCGCCTGCGCATCAAGGTCGACGGCATGGATCTGATTGCGGCCTGCCCCAATCACATGAACCCGGCGTTGTCCTACCTGGATCCGTCGCAGGTCGAATCGATCGGCGTCTACGCCGGGATCGCGCCGGTCAGCGTCGGCGGCGACAGCATCGGCGGCGCGATCGTCGCCAAGACCGCCGATCCCGAGTTTGCCAGGCCGGGCGAAGGCAGCCTGGTCAAGGGCAAGGTCGGCACCTACTACCGCAGCAACGGCAATGCCAAAGGCGCCAACGCGGCAGCCACCTACGCGACCGAGGGATTCAACATCTCCTACACCGGCGCCATCGCCCAATCGGACAACTACGACGCCGGCGGCAACTTCAAGGACCGGCTTTTCGTCGCGGGAACGCCCGCCGGCTTCACCGGCCGCCCGGGCCACACCCTGCCGGCCGACGAAGTCGGCTCGACCGCTTACGACACACGAAACCATACGCTGGGGCTGGCGTTCCGCGGCGGCAGCCATCTCTTCGAGGCAAAATTTGGCTACCAGGACATGCCCGAGCAACTGTGGCCGAACCAGCGCATGGACCTGCTCGGCAACGAACAGAAGCGCGTCAATCTGCGCTACGTCGGCGACCGCGACTGGGGCAAGCTGGAGGCGCGCGTCTACCATGAGGACGTCGATCACTTCATGGACTTCGGCGCCGACAAGAAGTACTGGTATCTAGCGGGAACCCCCACTTATGCCGGCGCTCCCTGCGGCGTGCCCAGCGCAACCTGCGCCGCCGGCATGCCGATGAAAACGGAGAGCACCAACACCGGGGCCGTCGTCAAGGCCGATATCGACCTGACGCCGCAGGATCTGCTGCGCGTCGGCGCCGAATACCAGCGCTACCGGCTCGACGACTGGTGGCCGGCTTCCGGTGCGGGGATGTGGCCCAATGCCTTCATCAACGTCAACGACGGCGAGCGCGACCGCGCGGCGCTGTTCGGCGAGTGGGAAAAGCAGTTCAACCCGCAGTGGATGACGCTCGCCGGCGTGCGCTTCGAGCGGGTGAGCATGGACGCCGGCGACGTGCATGGCTACAACCTCAACACCTTCCCGACCACCGTCGCCGCAAGCGCAGGCAACCAGACCCGCGACGCCGCCAACTTCAACAATGCCGACCACAGCAAGACTGACAACAACTGGGACATGACCGTGCTGGCGCGCTACACGCATGACGCCACGCGCGACGTCGAGTTCGGCTTCGCCCACAAGACGCGCTCGCCGAACCTGCACGAGCGCTACAGCTGGTCGACCTGGCAGATGGCGGCGCTGATGGTCAACTGGGCCGGCGACGGCAACGGCTATATCGGCAACCTCGACCTCGACCCCGAGCAGGCCAACACCGTGTCCGCCACCTTCGACTGGCACGCAGCCGATCGCAGCTGGGAATTCAAGGCGACGCCCTACTACACCTATGTGACCGACTACGTCGACGCGGTGCAGTGGGATGCCACGGCGAACGCGCCGCGTGCGGCGCTGCAGACCGACCAGTTCACGGTGCTCAAGTTCGTCAACCAGTCGGCGCGGCTTTACGGCGTCGACCTGTCCGGCAAGATGCCGCTGGCGAAGACCGGCACGGGCGAGTATGGGCTCAAGGGGCTGCTCAGCTACACCCGCGGCGAGAACCGCGATACCGGCGACAACCTCTACAACATCATGCCGCTCAACGCCAGGCTGACGCTGACGCACAAGCTGCGTGGCTGGGACAACGCCGCCGAACTGGTGATGGTCAGCCGCAAGGACGACGTGTCCGCGATG
>NZ_JANJXQ010000070.1 GCF_024708915.1 Thiobacillus sp. | reverse complement strand
ATCTACCTGATTCCGCTGATCGCGCTGATCCTCGGCTTCGATGCCATCGTCGGCGAACGCGAACGCGGCTCGCTCGATCTGCTGCTGTCGATGCCGATCACCCGCTTCGAACTGCTGCTGGGAAAATATCTCGGCCTGGCCGCGGCACTGGCGTTCTCCACTGTGGCGGGCTTCGGTCTGGTCGCCGTAGTACTGGCCTCGCAACTCAACCTCGCCGCCCTGCTCCACTACTTCGGCTTCATGCTCAGTTCGGTCCTGCTCGGCATGGCCTTCCTCAGCCTCGCGGTGATGGTGTCGGTGTTTGCCGCGGATCGCACCCGCGCATCGGGCATGGCCATCGCGTTGTGGTTCTTCTTCGTGCTGGTGTTCGATCTGCTGCTGCTCGGCGCGCTGGTCGTCAGCGGCGGTCGCTACGGCGGCGAGATTTTCCCCTACCTGCTGCTGGCGAACCCGGCCGACGTGTTCCGTATACTGAACATCTTTACCCTGGACGACGTCCGTACCCTGTACGGACTGGCGACCGTTTTTCCCCGCGCCCTGGCCGATCCCTGGCTACTGGGTCTGGTGATGTTTGCCTGGATTGCGGCACCATTGGGCATTGCAACCTGGAGATTCCGCAAATGAAGCTTGTACGATCCGCACTCATCCTTGCCGCGCTGGCCGCCGCTACACTCACCGCCTGCGGCCAGTCGGAGACCGCGGACGCGGTTGTCCCGCTGGAGATCGGCCAGGGCACGTCCTGTGCGCTCGACGGCATGCTGCTCGCCGATTATCCCGGCCCCAAGGCGCAGATCCATTATGCCGGTCAGGCCGAGCCGGATTTCTTCTGTGACACAGTGGAAATGTTCCACCTCTATCTCAAGCCCGAACAGGTCCGCGCGGTGCGCGGTCTTTTCGTGCAGGACATGGGCAAGGCCGACTGGGAGCAGCCTCGCGATCACTGGATCGATGCGAAAAGCGCCTTCTACGTTCACGGCAGCAAGCGGCACGGCTCCATGGGGCCGACCATCGCCAGTTTCGCGCTGGAACAGGATGCAGCCAAATTTGCCGCCGAGTACGGCGGCAAGGTTTACCGTTTCGCCGACGTCACACCCGACATGGTGGTGCTGGACGGTGGCGCGCTCCACGACAGCCACATGTAGACATCATGACCAGTTTCTTTGAAAACCTCGATTACGGCACGGCAGCGGAACTCGAACAGCTGTCGCAATTGATCTATGAACTGCGCCAGAACCACAATGCCGTTCTTCTATCCTATGGCGCAGCGGACGCGGCGGCGCTGCTGCAGCAAATCCAGGGCGGCGCGGTGGCCGAGCATCCCGCCTACGAACACTATCTGGCCGCGCGGATTCTCGACGACACCCGCGACATGGCGCGCGCGATGGTCGGCGAACGCCTCAAGGAGGCCAGCCGGAAATGAGCCTGCACCTTGAACTCGGATCGGCGATCGAGGCCGCCTTCGGAGACGATCTCGATTCGCCGGTCGAACAGAAGCAGGATGCAATGATCGTCCGCCTGAAGAATGGCGTGACGCTGGACGTGCGCTATGCCGCCGCCGATGCCTATTCGCTGCGCTGGGTCTATGGCGATGTCGAGTCCGGCATCGATACCGCCCCCCTGCACCGCGGGCTTGCGACCTTCCCGCATCATTTTCACGATGCGAGCGGCCGCATCGTTGCGGACCCGATCACGCGCCCCGATGCCTCCCCGCAAGACAATCTGCACAGGCTGATCCATGCCCTGATCGCCGACCCGATGTTCGGCGCACGGGACATCGCCTGATGCGCCTGCCGGCGCGGCTACTGTCCCTTGGGGCGGTGGCGTTCGCCGCTGCAGCCGCGATCGCACTGCTGCCGCCCGGCAGCCGGACGATCCGCCAGCCCGATCCGCCCGCGAGCGATTTTTGCGTCGTGGCCCCGGCAACGCCCTACGATCCCGCTTCCGGCCTGGCGATGTACGAGCCGAGGCCGATCCCCGCCGAGGCACGCTGCCCGGTATGCGGCATGTACCCCGCCCGCTTCCCGCGCTGGGCGGCGCAAACCCTGTTCAGGGATGGCGCCGCCCAGTATTTCGATTCGCCGGTCGATCTGTTCGTATTCCTGCACAGGGTCGATCGATACAACCGCAGCTACACGCTCAACGATGTGGCCGCCAGCTTCGTGACCGACTTCGAAAGCGGACAATGGATCGAACTCCAGAATGCCTTCTTCGTCCGCGGCTCCGCCGCCCTGGGGCCGATGCGTGGCGCCGATCTGCCGGCCTTTGCCAGCCGCGCAGCGGCAGACGGTTTTATCCGTAGCCGGGGCGGCCAGGTGCTGACATTCACGCAAGTCACGCCCGAACTGATCCGGTCCATGGGCGGCGACGCGCCTCATCGCCACTGAGACCGGGTTGCCGGATGCGCAGATGAAAAAAGCGGGAGGAGATCTGCATCTCCCCCCGCTTTTGATTTTCAGCGCCGGATCGTTCGTGTCTGGCGTTTATTTCGATTGGGCGACCATGAAGTCCACCGCCGCCTTGACATCGTCGTCCGACAGGGTGGTGGAGCCGCCGCGCGCAGGCATCATGCCTTTTGCACCCGTGAATCCTTCAAGCGCATGCTTGTGGAGGGTATCCATGCCCTGCGCGATACGCGGCCCCCAGTCGGCTTTGTCGCCCGGCTTCGGCGCGCCGGCAACCCCCGCCGCGTGGCACATCGCGCAGACGTTGCCGTAAACCTTCTTGCCCAGGTCGCTGCCTTCCGCCACATGCGTCTCCTCTGCCTCCTCTGCCTCCGCTGCCGGAGCAGGCGCGGCCGCCTCCGGTGCTGCGGGGGCGGGCGCCGAAGCTTCCGGCGCAGCGCTCTCCTGCTTCCCGCAAGCACTCAACAAAGCCGCCAGTGAAACGGCCAGTACGAGTGATGTCATCTTCATTCTATATCTCCTGTTGAGTCTGGGCGGGTTTGAAAGCCCGAAATGGGTAGAGCCGATGCAACGGGCTGCCGTCATGCAATGACGGGCAGCCCCGGATTTGATTGGGTTCAGCAGCATCAGCACGGCCAAAATATAACACACCCCTTTCCGGCTTACCCCTGGACTGAAGGATTACCCCCAATACATCAGATGCACTACCGAGCACCACAAAGAAACCAAACAATCCGTTAAATAACATTGAGTTGCGTTAATGCTACCTGTACCCATTTGGGAGTACTTCCTAGCTTAAAAACGAGAATACGACATCTTTTAATCTGTTTTTCTGCGCAATATACTGGACTCAGCATTTCGGATAAACAAATCTGTAATAACCGAAAAGGACACAACCATGTCTACCCAGCCGCACAAGCAGATTTCGGTACTCAGCCTGAGCACACTGGCGTTCACCGTGTGCTTTGCCGTGTGGGTGATGTTCTCCATCATCGGCATTCCGATCAAGGCCAACCTCGGACTCAATGAAACCCAGTTCGGCCTGCTGGCCGCCACCCCCATTCTCACCGGTTCGCTGATCCGTCTGCCGCTCGGCATGCTGACCGACAAGATCGGCGGCCGCATCGTGTTCTTCGTGCTGATGCTGTCGACCGTGATTCCGATCTATCTGATCAGCATGGCCACCGAGTACTGGCACTTCCTGGTGCTCGGCCTTTTCGTCGGCGTGGCGGGCGGCTCGTTCTCGGTCGGTATCTCCTACGTGGCGCGCTGGTTTCCCAAGCAGCGCCAGGGCCTGGCCATGGGCATCTTCGGCGCCGGCAATGCGGGCGCCGCGTTGACCAAGTTCGTCGCCCCGTCGCTGGTGGTGGCCTACGGCTGGCAGGCGGTGCCGCAGGTCTATGCCGTCGCCATGCTGGCGATGGCCATCCTGTTCTGGATCTTCACCTATACCGACACCACCCACCATGTGCCGGGCAACATCACCGTCAAGGAGCAGCTCGCCGCACTCAAGGACCCCAACGTCTGGAAGCTGTGCCAGTACTACTCGATCGTGTTCGGCGGCTACGTCGCACTGAGCCTGTGGATGACCAAATATTACATCACCGAATACGGTTTCGGGATGCAGACCGCCGCGCTGCTGGCCGCCATCTTCGTGCTGCCGTCCGGCATCATCCGCGCGGTGGGCGGCTGGCTGTCCGACAGGTTCGGCGCGCACAAGATGACCTGGTGGGTGATGTGGGTGTCGTGGATCTGCCTGTTCCTGCTTTCCTACCCGCAGACCGAGCTGGTCGTGCAGACCAGCAAGGGCGAGATGTCGATGCACCTCGGCCTCAACGTCTGGGTATTCACCGCCCTGCTGTTCATCCTCGGCATCGCCTGGGGCTTCGGCAAGGCCTCGGTGTTCAAGTACATCTCCGACCAGTACCCCACCAACATCGGCGTCATCTCGGGCATCGTCGGCCTGATCGGCGGCCTTGGCGGTTTCGTCCTACCCATCATGTTCGGTGCGATCGTCGACCTCACCGGCATCAACAGCGGCATCTTCATGCTCATGTATGGCGTCACCTGGGTCTCGCTGATCTGGATGTATCTGACCGAAGTGCGCACCGTGCCGATGATCAAGCCCGCCAGCGCCGGCACCCTCGAATAATACCAACCCCCTACTCGCTCAAGGAGAACCTGCATGTCCGTGAACATCAAGGACTGGAACCCGGAAGACAACGCCTTCTGGGAGTCGACCGGTAAAAAAATCGCCAGCCGCAACCTGTGGATCTCGATCCCCAGCCTGCTGCTTGGCTTCGCCATCTGGCTGATGTGGGGCATCATCACGGTGCAGATGCTGAACCTGGGCTTCCCCTTCACCAAGGAGGACATGTTCGGCCTCACCGCCATCGCCGGCCTCGCCGGTGCGACGCTGCGCATCCCCTCTTCGTTCTTCATCCGCATCGCCGGCGGCCGCAACGCCATCTTCCTGACCACCGCGCTGCTGATGATCCCCGCCTTCGGCACCGGGCTCGCACTGCAGGACAAGGACACGCCGCTGTGGGTGTTCCAGCTGCTGGCGCTGCTCTCCGGCATCGGCGGCGGCAACTTCGCCTGCTCCATGTCCAACATCAGCAGCTTTTACCCCAAGCGTCTGCAGGGAACCGCGCTGGGCCTGAACGCCGGCCTCGGCAACTTCGGCGTGACCACCATGCAGATACTGATCCCGCTGGTGATGACCGCCGGCATCTTCGGCGCCTTCGCCGGTGGCTCGATGGAACTGATGAAGGACTCCGGATGGATTCTCGGCAAGATCGTCGCCGGCACGCCGACCTTCATCCAGAACGCCGGTTTCGTCTGGCTGCTGGCGCTGATCCCGCTGGCCTTCCTCGGCTTCTTCGGCATGAACAACCTGCTGCCGATCTCCCCCAGCATCGGCGGCACCATTCCCGCGTTCATCAAGATCCTGTGGCTGTACGGCCTGGCCTTCGTTACCGCCGGCGTCGGGCTCTACCTCTACCTGCCCCCCGCCTCGGGCGGCCTGGGCGTGCTGAACATGTGGGTCGCCCTGCCGCTGATCATCGTCGCCACGCTCCTCCTCATGCGTCTCTTCGCCTTCGGCGAGATGAAGGCCGGCATCCAGAAGCAGTTCGCCATCTTCTCCAACAAGCACACCTGGTCGATGACTGCACTGTATGTGGTCACCTTCGGCAGCTTCATCGGCTTCTCCGCTGCCGTGCCGCTGTCCATCACGGTGATTTTCGGCGACACCCATGTGTTCGACGCCGCCAGCCAGACCTGGGTCCACGCCAAGAACCCGAATGCCCCTTCGGCGCTGACTTACGCCTGGATCGGCCCCTTCGTCGGCGCGCTCATCCGCCCGGTGGGCGGCTGGATCTCCGACAAGGTGGGCGGCTCCATCGTCACCCAGATCATTTCCGCAGTGATGGTCGTGGCTTCCGCCTACGCCGGCTACATCATGATGCAGGCTTACCAGTCGGCCACGCCGGAAGTCTTTTTCGCCCAGTTCATGGTGGTCTTCGTCGTGCTGTTCGCCGCCTCGGGCATCGGCAACGGCTCGACCTTCCGTACGGTCGGCGTGATCTTCGACCGCACCCAGGCCGGCCCGGTGCTGGGCTGGACCTCGGCAGTGGCCGCCTACGGTTCGTTCATCGCACCCGTGGTGATCGGCGGCCAACTCAAGGCCGGTACGCCGGAAATCGCCATGTATGGCTTCGCCGCGTTCTACGCCGTATGCCTGGTACTGAACTGGTGGTTCTACCTGCGCAAGAACGCCTACATCAAGAACCCATGAAGCAAAGGAACGAGAGGGGTGCGGCTTCCTCCGCTTTCCCCTTCCCCAACGCCTAAACCATAGCGACAGCAAGGAGCAATAATGAGTCACTTTCTCGATCGGCTAACCTACTTCACCCGCCAGCGCGAATCCTTTTCCGGAGAACACGGCATCACCACCTGCGAGGACCGCAAATGGGAGGATTCCTACCGGAACCGGTGGCGTCACGACAAGGTTGTGCGTTCCACCCACGGCGTGAACTGCACCGGGGGTTGTTCATGGAAAATTTTCGTCAAGGGCGGCCTGGTTGCGTTCGAAATGCAGCAGACCGACTACCCGCGCACCCGCGAAGACCTGCCCAACCACGAACCGCGCGGGTGTCAGCGCGGGGCTTCGTTCTCGTGGTATCTGTACAGCCCGCACCGGATCAAGTATCCGCTGATCCGCGGACGCCTGCTTGACCTCTACCGCGCCGAGCGCAAGGCCGGCCGCGACCCGGTGGACGCGTGGGCGGCGATTCAGGCCGACGAGAAAAAACGCCAGCAATACGTGGCGGTGCGCGGCCTCGGCGGCTTCGTCCGCTCGACCTGGGAGGAAATGACCGAGATCGTCGCCGCCGCCAACGTCCACACCATCAAGAAATGGGGCCCGGACCGGATTTACGGTTTTTCGCCGATTCCCGCGATGTCGATGATTTCCTACGCCGCGGGTTCGCGCTACCTCTCGCTCATCGGCGGCGCCTGCGGTTCGTTTTACGACTGGTACTGCGACCTGCCCGCCGCCTCCCCGCAGACCTGGGGCGAACAGACCGACGTGCCGGAAGCGGCCGACTGGTACAACTCCACCTACATCATCATCACCGGCGCGAACCTGCCGATGACCCGCACCCCGGACGCCCACTTTGCGGCCGAAGTGCGTTACAAGGGTGCAAAAGTCGTCGCCATGGCGCCGGATTACGCCGAGTTCTGCAAGTTCTCCGACCTCTGGATGCCGATCCGCCAGGGCACGGACGCGGCGGCATTCCTCGCGATGGGCCACGTCGCGCTGAAAGAGTTCTACATCGCCAAGCAGGACCCCTACTTCCAGGAATACGCCCGCACCTACACCGACCTGCCGATGCAGGTGATGCTGCGCCAGCACGAGAACGGCACCTACGTGTCCGACCGCATGCTGCGGGCGTCCGACTTCGACGGCGCGCTGGGTGAAACCAACAACCCGGACTGGAAGACCATCGTATTTGACGAAAAGAGCAACGCGTTTGTGGCACCCAACGGCTCGATCGGTTTCCGCTGGGGTGAAGAAGGCAAGTGGAACCTGCTGCCGAAAAATGCCGCCGACCAGAGCGAAATCCTCGCCGAACTGAGCTGCATCGAACGCCGCGACGACGTGGTTTCGGTCGGCTTCCCGCACTTCAACCACGACGAGGATGCGCTGCTGTTCCGCAACGTTCCGGTGCGCAAGGTCAAACTGGCGAACGGTGAAACCGCGCTGGTCGCCTCGGTGTTCGACCTGCAGATTGCGCAGTACGGCATCGACCGCGGGCTGGGCGGCGGCAACGTCGCCAAGGATTACAGCGACGCCAGCGTAGCCTATACGCCGGCGTGGGCGCAAAAGGTGACGGGCGTGAAAGCGGCCGACATCGAACGCACCGGACGCGAATTCGCCTACAACGCCTCCAAGACCAAAGGCAAATCGATGGTCATCATGGGCGCGGCGATCAACCACTGGTATCACAACGACCTGTCCTACCGGTCGATCATGAACCTGCTGCACATGTGCGGCTGCGTCGGCCAGACCGGCGGCGGCTGGGCGCATTACGTGGGGCAGGAAAAACTGCGCCCGCAAGCAGGCTGGGCACCGATCGCCTTCGCCCTCGACTGGCAGCGCCCGCCGCGGCACATGAACTCCACCTCCTACTGGTATTTCCACACCGACCAGTGGCGCTATGAAACCCTCGATGCCGACAAACTGTTGTCGCCCGCCGGAAAACGCAAGAACAAGGGCTATTCGCTGGCGGATTACAACGTCGCCGCCTCCCGCATGGGCTGGTTGCCCACGGCGCCGCACTGGAACGCCAACCCGCTGGAACTGGTCGCCGAAGCCGAAAAAGCCGGGGCGACCGACGAGGCCGGCATCGGCAAGCACATCGTCGGCAAGCTGCAGGACGGCTCGCTGGATGTCGCCTTCGCCGACGTCGACAACCCGGTCAACTGGCCGCGCAACCTGTTCGTCTGGCGCGCCAACCTGATCGGCACCTCCGCCAAGGGCCACGAATACTTCCTCAAGCACCTGCTGGGCGCGCAGAACGGCGTGCTGCAGGAAGGCGGCGCGGGACGCGACAACAAGGAAGTGAAGTGGCACGACGAGGCGCCGATCGGCAAGCTCGACCTGATGGTGGACATCAACTTCCGCCTCAACTCCACCGGCGCCTATTCCGACATCATCCTGCCGACTGCGACGTGGTACGAGAAGAACGACCTCAACACCACCGACATGCATCCCTTCATCCACCCGCTGTCGGAAGCCGTGTCGCCGGGCTGGGAATCGAAGTCCGACTGGCAAATCTTCAAGTCGATCGCCAAGACCTTCTCGCCGCTGGCTGAAAAGCACCTCGGCACCCGCAAGGACATCGTGGCGCTGCCGATGCAGCACGACTCCGCGATGGAGCTGGCGCAGCCGTTCGGCCAGGTGACCGACTGGAAGCGGGACGGCGTCGCCCCGATTCCGGGCAAGACCATGCCGATCCTGAAAGTGGTCGAGCGCAACTTCGGCGACACCTATCGCAAGTACATCGCGCTGGGTCCGTTGATGGTCAAGCTCGGCAACAACATCAAGGGCGTGGACTGGAACACCGAGCAGGAATACGAAGAGCTGAAGAAGTGCAACTACACCGTCAAGGACCAGGGCGTGTCGTTCGGCATGCCGTCGCTGGAAGAGGACATCAGCGTGTGCGACGCGGTGATGCGCATGGCGCCCGAGACCAACGGCGAAGTGGCGCACAAGGCCTGGACGGCGATGTCGAAGAAGACCGGCATCGATCACCATCACCTGTACGCCGGACGGCACGAGGACAAGATCACCTTCCGCGACATCCAGGCCCAGCCGCGCAAGATCATCACCGCACCCACCTGGTCGGGGATCGAGTCGGAAACGGTGTCGTATACGGCGGGCTACACCAACATCCACGAGCACATTCCGTTCCGCACCCTGACCGGACGCGCCCATTTCTATCAGGATCACGAGTGGATGCTGGACTTCGGCGAAGGCTTCTGCGCCTACAAGCCGATGGTGGATCTGGGTGAACTGGACAAACTGCCCGCATCCGTGCGCAACAAACCGCACCTGTCGCTGAACTGGATCACGCCGCACTCCAAGTGGGGCATCCATTCCAGCTACCAGGACAACCTGAGGATGCTGACCCTGTTCCGCGGCGGCCCCTATGTCTGGGTTGCCGAGGACGACGCCAAGAGCATCGGGCTGGAGGACAACGACTGGGTCGAAGCGGTCAACCACAACGGCGCAACCGTGGCGCGGGTCGTGGTTTCGCAGCGCATCCCGCGCGGAATGGCGATGATGTACCACGCACAGGAAAAGAACGTCAACGTGCCGGGCTCGCCTTCCACCGGCAAGCGCGGCGGGATCCTGAACTCCGTCACCCGCGTGCTGATCAAGCCGACCAACATGATCGGCGGTTATGCGCAGCTGTCGTACAGCTTCAATTATTACGGGACGGTCGGCAGCCAGCGCGACACGATGGTGGCCTTGCACAAGATCGCCGACAAGGACGTGGACTGGCTGGAACGCCCGCTCACGCCCGAGCGCGAAGCACAACGCAATCCCAACGGCATCGGCACCAAGTAAGGAGAATCACATGAAAGTCAGAGCGCAATTCGCCTTCGTCTTCAACCTGGACAAGTGCATCGGCTGCCACACCTGTTCCGTGACCTGCAAGAACGTGTGGACCAACCGCAAGGGCGTGGAATACGCCTGGTTCAACAACGTCGAATCCAAGCCCGGCATCGGCTACCCGAAAAACTGGGAAGACCAGAGCAAGTGGAAGGGCGGCTGGGAACTCAAGAACGGCAAGCTGGAGCTGAAATCCGGCAACCGCCTGTCCAAGCTGGTGAACATTTTCGCCAACCCGGACATGCCGGAAATCGACGACTACTACGAGCCGTTCACCTACAACTACGCGCATTTGCAGAATGCGCCGCTGTCGGAGGCGGCGCCCACCGCACGCCCGATGTCGCAGATCGACGGCAGCAAGATCGACAAGATCCAATGGGGCCCGAACTGGGAAGACGACCTTGCCGGCGAGTATTCCAAGCGCAGCAAGGACAAGAACATGGACAACATCCAGAAGGAGATGTACAGCCAGTTCGAGAACACCTTCCACATGTATCTGCCGCGCATCTGCAACCACTGCCTGAATCCGGCGTGCGTGGCGGCCTGCCCGTCCGGCTCCATCTACAAGCGCGAGGAGGATGGCATCGTGCTGGTCGACCAGGACAAGTGCCGCGGCTGGCGCATGTGCATTTCCTCCTGCCCGTACAAGAAGGTGTTCTACAACTGGGAATCCGGCAAGGCGGAAAAGTGCATCGGCTGCTACCCGCGGGTCGAATCCGGCATGCCGACCGTGTGCTCGGAATCCTGCGTCGGGCGCATCCGCTACAACGGCATCATGCTGTACGACGCCGACAAGATCGAAACGCTGGCGAGCACCCAGAACGAGCAGGACCTGTACGAGGCCCAGTGCAAGATCTTCCTCGACCCCAACGATCCGGAAGTGATCGCAGCGGCACGCGCCGAAGGCATCAACGAAGACTGGATCATCGCCGCGCAGAAGTCGCCCATCTACAAGATGGCGATCGACTGGAAAATCGCCTTCCCGATGCACCCGGAATTCCGCACCCTGCCGATGGTCTGGTACGTGCCGCCGCTCTCCCCAGTGCAGTCGCAGATCGACCAGGGCAACCTGCCGGTCGGCCCCGACGGCGCGATCCCGCTGGCGGGAACCATGCGCACCCCGATCCAGTACCTTGCCAACCTGCTCACCGCCGGCAAGACCGCGCCGATCGAAAGCGCGCTGAACCGTCTGATCGCGATGCGCAGCTACCAGCGTTCGGTGCACGTGGAAGGCGTGGCGGATACCCGCGCACTGGAGAAAGCCGGCATCACCGAAGACCAGGCCAAGGAAATGTATCGCTATCTGGCCATTGCCAACTACGAAGACCGTTTCGTCATTCCGACCGGGCATGAAGAGGTGCGGCTGGAAGACTTCTACGGCTTCCAGGGGCAGAACGGCTTTACCTTCGGCAACGATTCCTCGGCGGGCATTTCCGGCAATTCCCTGTTCCCGGAGCGTCGCAAGGAGACGGTGGAATCGAAGGAAGAAGCGCCTTCCCGCCGCGTCATCCCGATTGCTCGCCGCGACTACTGAAGGAGAACATCATGTCAGACAACACCACGACGCTTTTCAAGCTGCTCTCCGCGCTGTTCGAGTACCCGGATCAGGCCATGCTGCAGGCCGTGCCCGAGCTCATGACGATCATCGGCGAGGATGCCGCCATCGCGCCGGATGAACGCCAGG
>NZ_JANJXQ010000053.1 GCF_024708915.1 Thiobacillus sp. | reverse complement strand
GTGAATCGCCCCGGGTTCTGTGGAGGCTGATTGGTTTAAGTTAAGTTGCTTCCACGGTGTTATCGGCAAGTTGCCGATAGTAGTTTGCCTCAGCCTCGGCCGGAGGGATATAGCCGAGGGATTCGAGTAGCCGGTGGTGGTTAAACCAGGCGACCCATTCGAGGGTGGCGATCTCAACAGCTTCCCGGCTCTTCCAGGGCGCCCTGCGGTGGATCAGTTCCGCCTTGTACAGGCCGTTGATCGTCTCGGCCAGAGCGTTGTCGTAACTGTCGCCGCGACTGCCCACCGAGGGTTCTATCCCGGCCTCGGCGAGCCGTGCTGCTGGGCCGCATGGCGCCAATACCCGGACGGTTTCCCGGACCGCGTACCGCAGCCTCGTTGGTGGCCAGGGCGTCGTAGAACGCCATTTCGTCGTGGTTCAGCCCCAAAACCTCGCCGCGCTGGGCGGCTTCCTGGAACTTCCTGGCCATCTCGATGAGTTACTCGATTTAATGTACTGGTTCAATTGGGGTTTTTCTTGCTCACCGCACCAGACGGCGTGCCGGATATTGCGGCATCCGCCCAACGGCCATGTGCTATGTTGAACTGGGAGGTATCCCGACATGAAAAATGGAAGCCCCATCCTCAAAACGGTATGGGCGGCGCTGGAACGCGAACCGCACATCAATCTGCATAGCTGGCCTGTCCGGCTCGACTTGACCGACGATAACGCCCTGGTAGTGGAAGGCGAGGTGGAAAGCGTGGCCGCCAAGAAACGGGTACTGGAAATCGCGGGGACGGCGCCCGAGGTGCGCGGCGTGGTGGACCGGCTGCACGTGGCGCCCTCCGAGCACAAGGGCGACGGCGAGATTCTGGATGGTCTCAAAGCCTTGTTGCTTGAAGCACGCGAACTGAAGAACTGCACGTTGCGCGTGATGAAAAAGGGTCAGGCCATCACTGTGCAGGAAGCCGGCGGCGAAGATGCCAGCGGCGATATCCTGGCCGCGGTGAAGGACGGGGTGGTGACGCTGGACGGCTGGGCCATCAGCCTTTCGCACAAGCGGCTGGCGGGGGTGCTGGCGTGGTGGGTGCCGGGCTGCCGCGACGTGGTGGACGGGCTGGAAGTGGCGCCGCCGGAACAGGACAACGACGACGAGGTCAGCGATGCCCTGTCGCTGGTGCTGGAAATGGACCCGATGATTCCCCATCCCGAGCAGATCGGTATCCACACCGACAACTACGTCGTCACCCTGGAGGGATTGGTGGCCACTCAAACGGAAAAAGACCGGGCCGAGCAGGACGCCTGGTGCCTGTTCGCTGTGGACAAGGTAATCAACAACCTCGCTGTGGGCCGGTAGATGAGGCCAAACGGGGGATGAGCAGCGGACAGCGCAAGCCAGACCGGCCACCCACCTACATCACCGCAATGATGTTCCCGCAGGAAACGTAAACCTGGACCTCGGCCGCGCTCTTGTGAATATTGATCGCCGTCCTGTCTTTCAGGATGGTTTCGATCGATACGGGGACGATGGTGACTGATCTTCCGTTTTTCACGGCTTCCAGCGGCCATTTCGGCGCCTTGTCCAGCTTGTCGCAACTTCCCGTATGGATGTGGGCGGGCTGTGCGACGCCTGCGGGCGCATTGGAAAGTTCTATGACAAGCTTGGTGTTGTTGCCTTGCGGAAGCAGGGTTGCCGTGCCGGTTTGACCCGAATTGTTTTGCGCCTCGAGCCTGACTGTAACGGCATCGTCGAGGGCCGGCGCGGCACCGGAGAAGAGTCCGGCCAACAGCAATATCGCAGCTGATCTATACATGATTCTCCCCTCGAAAACGAGTGAGTCCCGGTTTATAGCACCGGGCAAGCGGAAGACAAGGGCGCTGAATTGCCTCCGTTCGTGCCCATTGAAAATCCTGTCGAATGGGCTGCCTACCCATTTCCTACCCATTTGGGTAATCCCGATAAAAATAGTCAGGTATTGTCTAGACTGGGATTTGTCTTCTTTTAATTGGAGACCGCAATGTCTACCCGCACCCTCCGCGACACCCCCCTGCTCGATCAGCTCGAAAGCGGCCCGTGGCCGAGCTTCGTGGCCGGCCTCAAGCGCTTGGCCAAGGATAACGACATGATGGTCGACCTGCTGGGCCAGCTCGAAACCTCCTACGCAACCCGCAAGGGCTACTGGAAAGGCGGCACCGTCGGCGTATTCGGTTACGGCGGCGGCATCATTCCGCGCTTTACCGAGCTGAAGGACGAATCCGGCAAGCCGCTGTTTCCCGAAGCCGCCGAATTCCATACCCTGCGCGTGCAGCCGCCGGCCGGCATGCATTACACCTCCGACCTGCTGCGCAAGCTGTGCGACGTCTGGGTAAACAACGGCGGCTCGGGCCTGATCGCCTTCCATGGCCAGTCCGGCGACATCATGTTCCAGGGCGTCAGCAGCGATAACGTGCAGGCGGTGTTCAACGGCCTCAACGAGATCGGCTTCGACCTCGGCGGCGCCGGCCCCGCGCTGCGCACCTCGATGTCCTGCGTCGGCTCGGCACGCTGCGAGATGTCCTGCTTCGACGAAGCGCGTGCGCTGCGTACCGTCATCAACAACAACCTCGACGACATGCACCGCCCGTCCCTGCCCTACAAGTTCAAGTTCAAGTTCTCCGGCTGCCCGAACGACTGCGTCAACGCCATCCAGCGTTCCGACATGGCCACCATCGGCACCTGGCGCGACAACATCCGCGTCAACGAAGCGCAGGTGCAGGATTACTACCAGGTGCACGGCATGCACGACCTCTACAACGATGTGGTCGGCCGCTGCCCGACCAAGGCCATCACCGTGGTGCCGGACGACCAGGTCCGGGCTGATGCGCACACCTCGGTGGCGCATCTGGGCGACGGCAACACACTGTGCATCGACAACAAGAACTGCGTGCGCTGCATGCACTGCCTCAATGTCATCCCCGGCGGCCTCTTGCCCGGCAGGGACAAGGGCGTGACCATCCTGGTGGGCGGCAAGGGCGTGCTGAAGATCGGCGCCACCATGGGCAGCGTGATCATCCCGTTCATGAAACTGGAAACCGACGAGGACTTCGACAAGCTGAAGGAACTGGCGCGCAATATTCTCGATTTCTTTGCGGAGAACGCGCTGGATCATGAACGGACCGGCGAAATGATCGAGCGCATCGGGCTGGCCAACTTCCTCGAAGGCATGAATATCCCGCCCGACCCGAACATGATCAGTTCACCGCGTTCCAACCCCTACTTTCGCGGCGACGACTGGGACGAACAGGTCGCGAAGTGGGTGGAATACAAACAGAACGCGGCCTAGTGTCGTGACTCGGAAATATCGCAACATGAAACGGCGTCTTTTTCCGCATGGCGGCGTTGCTCGTCGTTGCCATAGAGTCGACTATGTCGCCTCCTCGCGCCTTGCCCTGCGAAAAAATCCATCCGTTTCATTATGTC
>NZ_JANJXQ010000264.1 GCF_024708915.1 Thiobacillus sp. | reverse complement strand
ACGGGCTATTGGGGAAGGTGACGAACACGGGTAGAATTTCGCGGCTAAAACTTGTTGATAGTAGCATCCCGAGCGGATGCATGAAGGAACCACTGTGGAACTCTCCCGCCGCGTACAGGCCATCAAACCCTCGCCCACCCTCGCCGTCACCGCCCGCGCCGCCGCGCTCAAGGCGACCGGCCGCGACATCATCGGCCTCGGCGCCGGCGAGCCCGATTTCGACACCCCGCAGCACATCAAGGACGCGGCGATCGACGCGATCAACAAGGGGTTCACCAAGTACACCGCGGTCGACGGCACCCCCGGCCTGAAAGCGGCGATCATCGCCAAGTTCAAGCGCGACAATGGCCTCGACTACACACCGAAGCAGATCCTGGTGTCGTGCGGCGGCAAGCAGAGCTTCTTCAACCTGGTGCAGGCGGTGATCAACCCCGGCGACGAGGTCATCATCCCCGCGCCCTACTGGGTTTCGTACCCCGACATCGTCATCCTCGCCGACGGCAAGCCGGTGATCGTCGAAGCCGGCATCGAGCAGGGCTTCAAGATCACCCCGGCGCAGCTGCAAGCGGCGATCACGCCAAAAACGCGCCTGTTCGTCATCAACAGTCCGTCCAACCCCACCGGCGCGGTGTACACGAAGGCCGAACTCGCCGCGCTGGGCGAAGTGCTGAGGAAGCACCCGCAGGTGCTGATCGCCTCCGACGACATGTACGAGCACATCCGCCTCGACGGCACGCCCTTCGTCAACATCCTCGATGTCTGCCCCGATCTCTACGACCGCACCCTGGTGCTGAACGGCGTATCGAAAGCCTACTCGATGACCGGCTGGCGCATCGGCTACGCCGCCGGACCGGAAGCGATCCTGCGCGCGATGACCAACGTGCAGTCGCAATCCACGTCCAATCCCACCTCGATCTCGCAGGTCGCCGCCGAAGCCGCGCTCAACGGCGACCAGGGTTGCATCATCCCGATGCTCGACGCCTTCAAGGCACGCCACCGCTACGTCGTCGACGCGCTCAACGCCATTCCCGGCTTCAAGTGCGTCGACAGCGGTGGCGCCTTCTACGCCTTCCCCGACGTGCGCCCGGCGATC
>NZ_JANJXQ010000030.1 GCF_024708915.1 Thiobacillus sp. | reverse complement strand
GTAAGTCGCGAAACCGCCGACGAAAAGGGCGTGCCTGCCTACGTCATCCTGTACGACGCCACCCTGCACGATATCGTAGCGCGCCGGCTTGCCACGCTGGCGGAGTTGGGCAAGATATCAGGGCTGGGAACGAAGAAGCTGGAAGCCTATGGCGAGGCGGTGCTGGGGGTGGTGGCGGAAGGGTAGGGCTATCCCGTTAGAAGATGCCGCCCGTTAACTTCCTTCTGGTTGTTGTCAAGAATTCCAACATGAAGGCCGAACTGCTCAAGCAGCACCGCCAGCGCCTGCCCAACGGTGGCTTGGTTGAGATGAAGATATGGAAGCTGCATTGCCCGGTACCGCCTTGCGACCATGCCTTCAAGTATCGCCTGGTCTATATCCTGGATGGCAAGCGCCTCGTCGGTTTCGACAATGAGCGCGGCAAGGGTGATCACCAGCATCTGGACGGGAAAGAGTCCGTATACCGATTCGTTTCCATCGACCAACTGCTGGACGATTTCCTGGCAGAAGTGGAAAGGAGAGTTGAATGAAAACCGCCGTCATCGAAATCAATCCCGACTGGAAAGCCGCGCTCAGAGCCGGTGCAAAAGGCATACGCCAGGCCGCCAAATCCGGGCGCGCCCAGCAATTCACCTTCAGCTACGCCAGCCCCGAACTGCTGTTCTCGGAAATCAGCCCCAAGCGCTGGGGCGTGCTGGAGGCCATGAGCGGCGCCGGCGAAATGAGTCTGCGCGAACTGGCCCGCCGGCTGGAGCGCGACGTCAAATCCGTGCACCGCGACGTGCATGCCCTGCTGGAAACCGGCCTGCTGGAAAAAACCGAGAGCGGAAAAATCGTATGTCCGTTCGACAGGGTGCGGGTCGATTTCACGCTGGCGCAGGCGGCTTAGTCTTTCAATGGTTTGGGAATGGACCGCCCTTTGTCCTTTTCAGCCACGATGAATTCGAGAAAGCGGAGCTTTTCAGTCGTGCTGGGATTCCAGTGCGTGTGAATGGTGCCGGCCGGAACGAGCAGGCTGTCGCCGGCGCGTAGCGTGACGGGCGGCTTGCCTTCCTCCTGCCAGATGCCCGTGCCGGAAAGGATGTGGAAAGTGACCGCTGCCGGATGAAGGTGCCGTGGATTGATGCCACCCGGCGCATATTCGACGTGATAGACGGCGACTTCCTGGTTCGCCGTGTCGGGCACCGCTGTCTTCAGCAGCGGCGCATGCGGGATCACGCCGATACGTCTTTCCTGGGCAACTGCCGGTTGTGTGCAAGCCATACATAAGACTCCTGTTGTCGCAATGACGATGCTGAAGAGAACGCCTTTGGTCATGCTGTGCCTCCTGATGTGTCTGTGATATCCATATTCCGTGGTCCGACTGGAAGTGGGCCTTGCGTTGACGATAACCCATCAAAAAACTGAGTCCGCACCAGTGCGGTTGTACACACACGGTTTCCGTATGAAGTAAGGTAATCATGAGGAATGATAGGGAGAGGCTCATTGCCGGGCAAACGTGTTTAACTTACCGTATCAACAAGTAAAAATTGGGGTATCACAAAATCGAGATCTCATATGGTGCGACGATTACCCTCACTGAATGGGCTGCGCGCTTTTGAGTCGGCAGGCCGACACGGCAGTTTCACCGCTGCGGCAAGAGAGCTGAACGTCACCCAGACCGCGGTAAGCCGCTTGGTTCGCTTGCTGGAGGATCGTTTGGGTTTTCCTCTGTTTCTGCGACATGCGAACGCGCTGGAGTTGACGGTGCAAGGGCAGGCATTGCTGTCCGGTCTGACTGATGCTTTCGATTCCATCGCCCGGCTCACTGAAAGCGTTACGGCAATGTGCAGTGGCCCGGTGTTGACGGTTGGAGTTGGCCCAACCCTGGCGATCACCTGGCTGATTCCGCGACTGGCGAGCTTCTATCGAAGCCATCCCGACGTCGAAGTGCGCATGGCGACGGGTGGCGCAACGCGCCCGGTACGTGATGACTGGACCTGCACGATCCGACGCGATACCCACGCGTTGCCGGGCTACGATGCGGAACGCCTGTTCCCGAGCGCCGTCGTGCCGGTTTGCACGCCCAGGCTCGCATCGACGCTGCGCTCGCCCGAGGATCTGCGCAATGCAAATCTCATCGTCGTGTCCGGTATGCCCAATGAATGGCCACACTGGTTCGCGGCGGCGGGCTTGCGTTCCCCCGTGCACCCCGCTGGCGAGGTGTTATTCGAGAGCAACGTCATGGCGATGCAGGCAGCGCTCGACGGGGTCGCTATCGCTCAAATCCCTTACGTCAGCGATGCGCTGGCAGCGGGCCGCCTGGTTGCACCGTTCCCGATCGTTGCGCACACAAGCGGCGACTGGCTTCTGGAATACCGCGCCATTCGCAAGGACGACCCGGCACTTCTGGCTTTTCGCATCTGGTTGCGCCAGGAAGCTGATCGGGCATGTCAAGTTGGGAACGTGCCAGGGCGTGCGAATACCAACGGAGCCCATCGGCGATCAGCACAAAGCTGATGAAGCCTGACGCGCCCGAACGACAGCGGTGGCTGATATCCCGTCATTACATTCACCCCATTCAGGCAAGACCCATCGCTGCGTTCACCCCCTCAACGCATTCCCCACCACCTCCGCCACGTCCTTCGCCAGTCCCTCGACCGCCGCGATGCGCTCCAGCGCGGCACGCGCGTGCGCCTGCCGCCCGGCGTCGAAGGCGTGCCAGCGGTCGAAGCTGCGCGCGATTCTGGATGCGACCTGCGGGTTGATCGCCTGCAGTTCGACGATGACGTCGGCGGCGAGCGCGTAGCCTGCGCCGTCGGCAGCGTGGAAGGCGCGTGGGTTGGCGCCGGTAAAGCCGCGGATCAGGGCGTAGACGCGGTTGGGGTTTTTGAGGTCGAAGGCGGGGTGGCGCATGAGTTCGCGCACGGTGGCGGCGGTGGTGATGCGCGCGGTGGCCTGGATGGCCAGCCATTTGTCGACGACCAGGGCTTCGTCCTGCCATTTGTCGTGGAAGGCGGTCAGTGCAGGTACGCGTTCGGGCACGTCGAGCTGGGCGAGGGTGGCGAGCGCGGCGGCGACGTCGGTCATGTTGGTGCCGGTTTCAATCTGCGCGACGAGGCGCGGCGCGATGTCCGCCGGTGCGGCGTCGGCCAGGTAGGCGAGGCTGGTGTTGCGCAGGCTGCGGCGGCCGGCTTGCGCGCCATCGGGGGCGTAGTCGCCCGCCGGGGCGAGCGTCTGCCAGGCGGCTTCGAACGGGTCGCGCAGTGCCACGGCGAGCGCGCGGCGCAGCGCGAGCCTTGCGGCAAAGATCGCGTCGGGGTCGATGACGCCGCCGCGTGCTGCGACGCTGTCGGCGAGTACGGTTTCGGACGGCAGCATCAGGGCTTCGGCGGCGAGCGCGGCGTCGCCTGCGAGACCGTCGGCAAGTACGCGCGCGCAGGCGTCGACGAAGGTTTGCGGGATCCAGTTTTCGTTCGGTGCATTTCCCTCACCCCGGCCCTCTCCCGCCTGCGGGAGGGGGGGTGACTGCTGTGCGGCGATGCCGGCGAGCAGCACGCGGGTGGCGAGGCGCTGGCCGGCTTCCCAGCGGTTGAAGGCATCGGAATCCGTCGCCATCAGGTGGGCAAGCTCGGCGTCGGTCTGTTCGAATTCCAGCCGCACGGGTGCGGAGAAATTGCGCAGCAGCGAGACGACGGGCGCGGCGGGCACGTCTTCGAAGACGAAGCGCTGTTCGGCGGTTTTCAGCGACAGCACGCGCGTCGTGCCGGCAGCGGCAGTTTCGCCAGCGAGTTTCAGCGGCGCGTCGCGGCCGTCGGGCAGGACGAGGCCGACGGCGACGGGCAGATGCAGCGGGCCGTCGTCGATGGCCTGGCCGGATTCCGCGAGGCGTTTTTCGTAGGCGGTGGGGGCGAGGGTTTGCGTCAGCGTGAGCGTGCAGGTCTGCGCCGCGGCGTCGTAAACGCCCGCCGCCTTCAGCACCGGTGTGCCGGCGCGCGCGTACCAGCGGCGGAACTGCGCGAGGTCGACGCCGGAGGCGTCCTGCATGGCGGCGACGAAATCCTCGCAGGTGACGGCCTGGCCGTCGTGGCGCTGGAAATAGAGCCGCATGCCGCGCTGGAAACCGTCTTCGCCGAGTAGCGTGTGGATCATGCGGATGACTTCCGCGCCCTTGTTGTAGACGGTGGCGGTGTAGAAGTTGTTGATCTCGGCGTAGGAGGCGGGCCGGATCGGGTGCGCCATCGGGCCGGCGTCCTCGGGGAACTGGCCGGCGCGCAGGGCGCGCACTTCCTGGATGCGGGTGACAGCGCGCGAATGCACGTCGGCACCGAATTCCTGGTCGCGGAAGACGGTGAGCCCTTCCTTCAGCGAGAGCTGGAACCAGTCGCGGCAGGTGACGCGGTTGCCGGTCCAGTTGTGGAAATACTCGTGCGCCACCACGCGGTCGATGCCCTGGTAGTCGGCGTCGGTCGCGGTGTCGGGGCGCGCCAGCACATACTTGGTGTTGAAGACGTTGAGGCCCTTGTTCTCCATCGCGCCCATGTTGAAGTCGCCCACCGCCACGATCATGTAGCGGTCGAGGTCGTACTCCAGGCCGAAGCGCGTTTCGTCCCAGCGCATGGCTTTTTTCAGCGCCGCCATCGCGTGGCCGCACTGGTCGAGCTTGCCGGGCTCGACCAGGATTTCGAGCCGGACGCTGCGGCCCGACGCGGTGACGAAGCGGTCTTCCAGTATGTCGAGCTTCGCCGCGACCAGCGCAAACAGATACGCGGGCTTGGGAAAGGGGTCTTCCCAGCGTACCCAGTGGCGCGTCGCGTCGTCGCTGCTGCCCGCGGCAACCGGGTTGCCGTTCGACAGCAGCAGCGGGAACTGCTCGCGACGGGCTTCGACGGTGCAGGTAAACACCGTCATCACGTCCGGCCGGTCGGGGAAAAAGGTGATGCGGCGGAAGCCCTCCGCCTCGCACTGGGTGAAGTAGCCGTCCTTCGATTTGTACAGACCCGAGAGTTGGGTGTTGCGGTCCGGATCGATGCGCACCACGGTTTCCAGCACGCAGGCATCCGGCAGCGGCCCGGCTATCGTCAGCCGGTCGTCGGCATGGGTGAAACGCGCCGGATCGAGCGTGGCGCCGTCGAGCGTGATGCCCGTCAACTCCAGTGCTTCGCCGTTCAATACCAGTGCGCCGCCTGCGGCCGCCGGGTTGCGACGGCAGGCGAGGCGGGCTTCGACTTCGGTGTGGCCATCCGAAATCGCCACGCGAAGATCGACGGTGTCGATCAGCCAGACGGGCGGGGTGTAGTCCTTGAGGTGAAGCGTGACGGGGGTTTCGGTGCGCATGGGGGCTCCGGCGGCGAACTGGGTGAATAACAGGGTACGACAATCAAGCTTTCATTCCGCGCTTGACCCGGAATCCAGCCGTTCGATTCAACCGGATCCCCTCTTCCAGGAAATTCCGAAAAGCGGATTGACGGACGTGCCAAACAATAAACAGGCAGGTGCAACGACAGAGCGGGCAGGGCGGCGATGCTGGGCCTGCCCGACCTTATGGAAAATACCGGTCAATCTCGAGTGCGCCGTGAAACACGCCAAGAATGTCCACTGATTCGCTATCTTGCCGGTGCAGATAGGCGATGCGGTAATGGCCGTACAACAGGATGCGTATCTCGCCCTCTTCAACCTGACGGTAGCGGTAGCCTACGTCCGGAAAACTGAGCAATACCGGGCTTTCGCATAGATGCCTTCCACAACGCTGGCGGCGGCCTGCGGGTTGTCGCCGGCGATGTAGTCGAAGATGTCGCGAAGCCACGTCTGGGCTTCGTTCGTCCACCTCAGTTCGACCACGTCTTGATCCGGTGCAGCATGTCTTCGTTGCCGACCACGCGGTGCTTGCGTGCGTCTTCCAGCCCGCGCTGCACCATGCGATCAAACGCCAGTTCGCGAACGATCTCGTCGTAAGTGGCATCCTCGGGCTGCGACTGCACCAGATTCTGGATCAACTCTTTAGCCGTGTTCATGGCGGTGCTCCTTAAGGCAGGGTGTGGTTGCAACTATTGACGATGAACGCTTCATTGTAAATATCCAGCTGTGCTGGCGGAGGGCTGAACGCCCGGGCTCAGTGCGCTTTGCGCCGCCAAGTAGGCCAGACCCGCCGCCTCGTCCTGCTCAATGGCGATTTCCACTGCGCGCTTGGCGGCGTCGATCAGTTGGGCGGATTTTTCTCGTGCTGTAACCATTGCGTTGACGATTTCAACATATTGGTCTGCCTGCTCGACTACAACGCGCGGCACGGGAAGCTTGAGCAACTCCTTTTCGTCGAAGCGTGGATGATTGGATCCGTCTTGCGACCATTTGAAAATTAGTTGCGGCAAATGGGAACGCAGATAAATCAGCAGGGCTTCGATAGGGAGGGGGTTCGCCTGACGCGGGCGGAGCACGATGAATTCGGTCGATGCGACCATGGGAACATCGGCGCTCGATTGAACGATGGCGATTTCCTTGAGATAGGAACGCAGGCGGGAAACCACCAAATCGCCTTCCTCGATTTTCTTCTTGGTGCTTGCAATGGTGCCACGTTCGGCAAGTTCTTTATTGCCGTCAAGAAATGGAACCAACGCATCGCTGAGATCGTAGTTACGCACCTGTTCGTCAGGTTGGCCATTGTCGGGTTGCCACAGATCGCGGATGGATTCGTAGTAATTCCCAATCACTGAATCGGAAGCAGCAGCCAGGATTTCGAGCGCGGCAGCTTTTTCGGGCTGGAAATATTGAGCATCCAGTCGCCCGGCGGCGAAGACGGCGCTACTGTTGCGGACATAAGTCAGCGGCTCTGGAGCTTGCCACTTTTCGACACCAAGGGCGCGACGGAGAATTGATTCGGCCTCGTCGGATTTCAACGAGGCTTCACGGCGAGATTTGAGTGCGCTTTGAACTGCTATCGCCAATGCGCCCTGCACTCGGTCAGACAGCAGAGGTATTGGGATTTCCCGAACTTTTTGAAGTGATAGACCTTGCTGAACCATTCCAGATGAATAGCGCCGTATGTGGTCTTGGCCAAACTTTGAGTTCAGGTACGCAATAACGAATTCTGGTCGAATGGACTGCTTATCAAGCCATGAAATGCGTGCAACATCTTGGTCGATATTCGCGGGGAGCGCTTCCTTAGTTACAAGCGCACACATACCAACGGTGCCGCGCGTGGACAAAATAATGTCATTTTTTTCAAGCATGGATCGCCTGTTTGCCAAATTCACTGACTCAGTAATGGTCTCTGCCGAAGAGCGGTCAGTGAACCAGTCCTTCGCACATTTTGCTGTCAGCATTGCGATTGGTGACGATTCGTCTACTATGTGGTAGCCATGCGGGCCATCCGTGACATAAGCAAAATTTCCGATGGATTGCTCCGGAAATTTCGCGAGATATGTATCTTCTCGCAGGTACTTTTTTTGGAAGAACTCCGCTTCGTAGCGAACCTCAGCGTTAAGTGAAGACCAAGGTATTTCAGTCGCCTCCAGCCCTTCCAACAACTCCCGGTACCGGGTTTCGTTGAAAGGGCTCAGGGCTTTCCCCGCCAGAACCCCAGGCCTTCATTCTTGGCGAATTCGATGAAGGCCTCGGCGATGCCGTCGGGCGTTCGTTTGCCGTCCTTCAGCGTGTGGCTGAACAAGTCGTGCTTCACCACCAGGTGCTCATGCTCGTCGAGCACGAAGTCGTTCAGGGTTTGTGGGGCGACATCGTAGTGGTCGACCGGCTCCGAGACCTTGATTTCATTGGTTGATGGTGCGTTGGGGTCCCAGGCCTCGCCGTCTTTCAGCTTCACAAAAATCTTGTCGCCGCTGTTGTCCTTGCTTGGCTCGCGCATGGTGGCGAAGAAGATGGGGTAGTCGTCCAGACGCGGGCACAGCGGGCCGGTTTTTGCATCGTCGTTCCACTTTTGCACGAACAGCACGCTGGTCTTGGTGCCGGTGTGCGGTTTGAACACGTTCCCGCGCACGAGGCAGGTGACGTAGGGTGCGGGTTTCTTACCCGCCTCCTTGACGGTGATTGCGGATTCAAGGGCTTTGATTTTCTCGGCGCTGAACTGGGTCAGTTTGTAGGCGCTGTCCTTGAGCAGGTCGGCAAGCGGGTAGGTCATAGGTTGTCTGAGGATGGTGTGCAGGATGAGTTAAACCCAGTTTTCGACGACGAGGCCGGGATAATCCCTGAAATCCGCTTCGTTGTTGGTCACAAGGGTGAGACCGAGGCTGGCGGCGTGTGCGGCGATCAGCCGATCCAACGCGTCGCGGCGGCGGTCGCGGACGGCGGCGCGTTGCACGCCGTAGCGTTCGGCTACGGCTTCATCGAAGGGCAGGACGGGAATATCGCTTGTCAGCAGGTGCAGTGCGCGTTCGTTTTGTGCGCGGGTGGAACCGAGTCCTTCGAGTCCCACGCGCAACTCGGCGTAAGTGATGATCGACATGACGACGTCGCCGTGATCGAGATGAAGCAGACGCGCCAATACCTCGGGCGGGTGCGCCTTCATCAGGTAGATGCAGATGTTGGTGTCCAGCATGTAGCGCATGGCTTACTTGCTGCCGCTGGGCTTGTAGTCTGGCGTTTCCTGATGAAGCTGCGAGGCTTCATCGAAACCGCTCCAGTCGCGTTCCTTCTGCTCGTGGAATTCGCGGCCTTCGGCCATGAAGTCGGGGGTGAACATCGCGAACGCTTCGGCCAGCCCGGTCAATTTGCGCTTCACGACCGGGCGCAGCACCAGGGTGTCGCCGATTTTTTCAATCTCGACATCCTGGCTGGCCTCGACGATGGCGAGTTCCTTGGGAATGCGCACGGCAAGCGAGTTGCCGCTTTTGAAGACGCGTGTGAGCATGGTCGACCTCCTTTGTATATACAGGATATACATCATGCCGGGCGGAAGCAAGCCAGGTTTGTGCTTGTGCGCTTACAGCGCACCTTCCTGTTCGCCTTTGAGCTTGTGCTGCTGCATGTAATCCAGCAAAGCCGCGAGTGTGGCGGGCAGGCCGGGCGTCTGTCTCAGTTGCGCAATGCGTGCGCTGTCCCAGGCGTTGAGTGCAACATGGCTGGGAAGTTTTTGCAGGGTTGCGATGTCCATGTGCCAAGGCTGCCAGTCGAGACCGGCGGCCTGCCACAGCGCACCGGCCTGCAGGGCGATGGCGACGCCGGCGGGATCGGGGTCGCAGGCGATGGCGGCGGGCGCGGGTGCCAGGGCCAGCAAATATGCCACGGTTTTGCGCCACCACTCAGGTGGAAAACCGGGCAGCCAGACGACCCCGGCGTCGGCTGCGCGGGTGCGCGCGGCGCGCTCGAAGCTGGTGCGGTTTTCCAGCAGAAGCCAGCGGGCCGGCGCGCAGTCGGCGGACGCGGCGGCGGCCAGGGTGGCGGGGGTGAGGGCGCAAAAGTCGGCGCAGGCGGCGAGGTTTAGCGCAGCGTGTGGAAAACGAAGCGTGACCGGCGCGGCGATCAGCAGCAGCGGCGTGTGGCGCTCGATGCCCCATTCGCCGAGGTCGGTGGCTTCGCCGAGCCAGGTCCATTCCGCGGTTGAGATGGCCTTGGTGGCGTCGCGTGCGAACAGGGCGAAATCGCGCTGGGTGCCGCTGCGCTGCTCAAGCTGCCAGCGGGCGAGCGCGGTGGCCAGGTTGGCGCGGGCCAGCGCGGTTCTGGGCGGCAGTGCATCGAGCGCGTCGAGCAGCGGCGTGTCGGGCGGCAGGGCGGTGCGCAGGGTTTGCCATTGCGCGGCGACGGCATCCGCATCGGCGATACCGAGCGCTGCGCGCAGGGTGGCGAGCTGCTGAAACTGCAGCCGGTACGGCCACCATTCCGCGCGCTCGAATTTCTCGGTCAGCGCCACCCAGCCGTTGTCCAGCAGCCAGTCGAGCAGCGCCTGCGCCAGATTCTGCCGCCCCACACCGGCATCGCCCTTGAGCGTTTCCCAGCGGCTGTCGCCGCCGCGCCTGACCCAGCGTTTGAGGAGTTGCCGCCAGTCGTCGGGCAGGCTGTCGAGCCCGCGCGGCGGGTGGTTGGCTACGCGTAGCCGCCGGGTTTTGCTCTGCGGGGTGACGCGCAGCACGGTCAATGCGCCGTTGCGGTATCGCGCATCAAGACTTTTACACCAGGCGCCCACGCCTCGCCCGGACGTTTCTTGAACGTCACCAGGGTGAGCGTCGCCGGGTCGTAGATGTTGACGTTGTGCGTGACCGGCGTGGTGAGCAGATATTGCGCGCGGGTGGCTTTCAGAAAACCCGACACGCGCTCGATATTGACGATGTCGAGGTGCGCGAAGGGCTCGTCGATGAAGACGAAGCCGCCGGGGCGCGACTCTTCCATCATCAGGGCGACCAGCAGGATCAGCGATTTCATCACCTGTTGGCCGCCGGAGGCGTCGCCGTCGTTCATGCCCATGAAGCCCTTGGCGTCGAAATCGAAGCGCACCGACAGCCCCGCCTGCGCCAGCGTCGTGTCGTCGTTGCCGAGCGCCACCGGCTCGTGTTCAACCTTGATCCCGGCAACTTCGCCCAGCGTCTTGAGGTTTTTTGCATAGCGGCCGACGGTGTGGCGCAGCACGGCGATGTAGTTCTCGCGCGCGGCCTGGGTCTGTTCGCCGGCGAGCTCGTTGTCGCGCCGGCGCGCGGCCAGGTCGCGTTCCATTTGCTGGTAATTGGCGGCGATCTTGTCGCGCAGGGCGACCACGCTGTCGTCGGTTTCCCAGCTTTCGTCGGCGAACTTGGTGTCGATTTCGGCGAGCCGGCGGTCGACGTTGGTGGCGTCGCGCCATTTCTCCAGCAACTGCTGGTTGGCCGCGGCGCCGCGCCAGGAAACGGGCATCTGACGGCGGTCGCGCCGCAGTTGCAGACGGCGGCGAATTTGTTCGTCGCGCCCGCTGCGGTTTTCGCGTTCGGCTATTTCACGGTCGAGGCGGGCAGCTTCGGCGTCCAGCGCCGTGCGACGGGCGAGCAGATCCGTGTAGGCGGCATCGGCGGTTTCGCGTTCCGTCTGTGCGGCCAGCACGCCGTTGTCGCGGCGGCGCAGCACCAGGGCTTCATATTGCGTACGCGCCTCGGCGAATTCGGCGGCGCGTCCGGCCAGTTGCGCGGCGGCGGTTTCGCCGCTCAGCTGCGCTTTCATGCCGTTGATCCTGCCGGCGAGATCGGACTGCTGGATTCTGAGCGGGGCCAACTGTTTGTCGAGTGCGGCGCGCTCGTCGCGCAATGCATCGAGCCGGGCGCGGCCAAAGCGCATCTGTTCGGGGGCCGCGTGGCGGCCACCGCGCCGTTCGCGCAGATAGCCGTTTCGCGTGATCCAGTCCTCGCCGCGCGGCAGCTTGCTGCCTGCGGCGACGTCTTCGACGCGGCGGGTGCGCTCCAGCGTGCGCAGCAGCCATTCCGGCACGGCGCTGGAAAAACGCACCACTTCGAGCAGCGAGCCTTGCGGCGGAAGGCCCGCGTTCACGCAGTCGGGAACGATGAAGTTGCGGTAGCGCTGCTTTTCGCCGAGCGCCATCGCGCGTTCGGCGTCGCGCGCGTGCTGCAGCAGCACGATGTGGGCGAAGGGCGCGAGCGCGGCCTCGACCGCCGGCTGCCAGCTCGCGTCGACGATCTCGACGACGTCGGTGAGCAGGTGGTGGTCGATGTCGGCCTGAGCCAAGGCCTGGCGGAATGCGGCGACGTCGTGCGGATCGGCGCGGCGGCCGGCGGCGAGGTTCTCCAGCATCTCGTCGAGCTGGGCCTGGCGCTGCTGCAGCGTGGCGATCCGGACCAGCAGATCGGCACGCTGCGATTCGAGCGTTTCGATTTCGCGTGTGTCGGCCAGTTGTCCGCCCGCCATCTGCGCCTGTTGTTCCAGTCGCTGCTGCTGCTTGACGATGACTTCCCAGCCGCCGAGTTCGCGGTTGATGTCGTTGAGCGCTTTGTTCTGGATGCCTTCGTTGTCGCTGGCGGCCCGCTTGCGCAGCAGGGCTTGCGCGAGCGCAGCGTCGAGCGCGTCCGAGTCCAGTTTCAATGCGGCGCGGTCGTGGCGTTTGGCGCGCCAGTCGCGGCGCTGGACGAGCAGCGTGCGCGCGGCATGCTCGGCCTCGCGCTGCAATAGGCAGTGTTCGAGGCGTGGGCGGATTTCGCTGACGAGCTCGACGCGCTCCTGATTGAGGCGCTGCCACTCGCGGTAGCGGTTGACCTTCTGCTCGTGCTTTTCGAGATTGTTGCCGAGCGCTTCGAGCTGGTTCTGTCCGGCGTCGAGTTCGCGCGCGGTGTGTTCCTGATGGTGGCGCGCTTCCTGGTAGCGGTCGAGCACGTCCTTGTCGCCGAACACCTGGAACACCAGGTCGAGCAGTTCGCGCGGGGACAGTTCGCACAGCTTGTCGGTCTGCCCCTGTTCGAGCGAGAGCACGCGGGCGATGGCGGGCGACAGCCCGGCGCCGTGGAGGATGCGCTGGTAGTCGCGCACGCCGAATTCTTCGCCCTGCTGTTCGAGGTCGGCCAATGCGACTTCGCCGTCGGCGATCCAGTATTTGCGCGTCCAGTCGCCGCCCTTCTTGTCGATGCGGCAGGCCAGCGTGATGCGGTCGCTGGTGTAGGGCAGGCCGAACGGGCGGCGGCTCGAACCCTGCTGGCGCTGGTTGTCGATCACCCCGCGCAGCCAGCAGAAGTCTTCGCCGTTGCGCCGCACGTAGCGCTTGTAGTCGCGTTTTTTCGAGCAGTCCAGGGCTAAAAGGGTGCGCAGCGCGTCGAGCAGGGTGGTCTTGCCCGAGCCGTTGGGGCCGGAGATGGTGACGATGGAGGCGTCGAGCGGCAGCCGGAAATTGCGCCAGAAATCCCAGTGCACGGTTTCGAGTTCAAGCAGGCGGAACATCAGGCGTTGTCCTCGGATGCGGATTCAGGTGCGTCGTTTGGAACGGTTTCCAGTACGCCGCGTTGCTTGAGCAGATCGGACAGCGCGCCTTCGAGAATGCGCGGCGCGAACTCGGCGTAGTCGAATGCCAGGTCGAGCAAGGGGCCTTCGTGGATGACCTTGTTGCGGCGTTCGATGAAGCCCAGCCGCGACAATTGCGGCAGCGCGAACTGCTGCAGTCTGGCCTTGCCGCCGAGCAGCTTGCCGTAGTCTTCCAGCAGCACGTTTTCGGGGATGCCGCGCGAGGCCTCGTGCGCGGCGGGCGTGAGTTTCACGGTCTCGAACAGTTCGTTTTGCGTGTCGCTCTGCGTCGCTTCGCTGGCCAGCTGGCGCTCGCGCTTGGGCAGGATGATGAGCGCCCACACGATCACCAGCAGCGCGGCGGCATCCTTGGGCAGACCGATGTTCGAAGCCTGCCAGGCGTCGTTCTGCTCGAACACGGCGGCCTCGTGTTCGCGGGCGAGCGCGACCGCAATGTGGGCGGCGAAAGGCTGGGCGAGCAGCCGCAGGCCGCTGGCGGCGAGCCGCGTTTCGACTTCGTCGCGGAAGCTTGCGTCGACCAGCAGGCGGCGCACTTCGAGGTCTTCGCGCGGCAAATAGCGCAGTGCCAGCAGGCGAGCGATCAGGCGGGCGGCGGCGTCAGTATTCATAGGGGCGGCTCATTGTTTTCTTGCTGCGGCTGAATGCGGCCGGCGCTGATATGCGCTACTTCACCACGTCCCACCGCCTCCATTTCATCGCTCCATTCCACGGCAAGCGGCAGTTCGGCAAGCGGCGCAAGTTCGGGGCCGATATTGGTTTCGCCGATCAACGCGAGGAGCGACAAGCGGTAGGAAGCCGATCCAAAGCTGCCGCCGACGACGGTATCGGCAACGCTCGCGGACGTGGCCAGCCCGGCCAGCATGCGGGTCAATTCGACCAGTTCGCGCGGTGGTTCCAGCGGCACGTCGCGGGTGTATTCGATTTCGGCCGGTGCGGGCATGGCAGAGGTCTTGCGGCCGGGCTGCTCGCGCGCGACGAATTCTTCGGTGTTGTCGAGCATCACGTCGGGCAGCACGAACACCGACTCCGGCGTGGTCGCCAGCTGCCCATCAGCGAATTCAGCGAGGCTGTCGAGCGATCGGGTTTTCAGCCAGGCTGCGAGTTCGGAAGTGGACAAGCCGCCCTGCGACAGGTGCACCTGCTGGCGCGCGATCGCCGCCAGTTCGCGCTGGAACACCGACGCCATGCGCAGCAGCCGCGACTGGCGCTGGCCGATGCTTTGCGCCAGCCGCCAGCTGTCGTCGTCGAGGCCGGCGTCGCTGAGATTTTTCATCACTGCGTTGGCGCGGTCGAGCCATTGCTGCACCGAGGCCAGTCTGGACTGCGCGGCACGCAGGCGGAATTCCGAACCGGACGCCACTGCCTGCGCAAACTCTTCTTCCAGTTCGCCCAGCCGTGCCAGTAAATGCGACAGGGCCTCCGGTGCGAGCTTGCCCACTGCCGCCCCGGCCGCGACCTGCGCCGCCAGAAAACCCAGTTCGCCGTCCTGCTCGGCATTGAACGCCAGCAGGTTCGACAGCGCCGCCAGCACCATGCGGCCTTCGGTCGAGAGCTGATAGAGGCGGCGCTCGCTGTCCCACAACAGCAAGCCATGTTCGCGCAGCCGCGCCAGCACCGTATTGAGCTTGGTTTGCGACAGGTAGGCGAAATGCGATTCGAGTTCGCGCGGCGTCCATTCCGGCGCATCGGCGCGCAGGCCGATTTCGCGCAGCACCATCAGCCGGATCAGCACCTCGTCGTCGCCGCCGCGAAACAACGCGATCAGCGCGCCGACCAGCGGGCGCGCGGCGAGCAGCGGGAACAGCGGCGGGATGTCTTCCGCAAGCAGACCCGGCGCGAGGAACTCCGCCAGGCTCCCGCTGTGGTCGGGCGCGTCCATTTACACGCCCTGTTTCAAACTCGCTTCGATGAACACGTCGAGATCGCCGTCGAGCACTTTCTGCGTGGCGGAGACTTCGACGTTGGTGCGCAGATCCTTGATGCGCGAATTGTCCAGCACATACGAACGGATCTGGTGGCCCCAGCCGACATCTGACTTGCCGGCTTCGAGCTTGTCCTGTTCGGCCTGGCGGCGGCGCAGTTCGGCTTCGTACAGTTTCGACTTCAGCATCGACATCGCCTCGGCGCGGTTCTTGTGCTGCGAGCGGTCGTTCTGGCACTGCACCACGATGTTGGTCGGCAGGTGGGTAATGCGCACCGCCGAGTCGGTTTTGTTGATGTGCTGGCCGCCGGCGCCGGACGCGCGATAGGTGTCGACGCGCAGGTCGGCCGGGTTGATTTCCACCTCGATGGAATCATCCACCTCGGGATAGACGAACACGCTGGCGAAACTGGTGTGGCGGCCGCCGGACGAGTCGAACGGCGATTTGCGCACCAGGCGGTGCACCCCGGTTTCGGTGCGCAGGGTGCCGTAGGCGTAGTCGCCTTCGAGCTTGATCGAGGCCGACTTGATGCCGGCGACGTCGCCTTCGGATTCTTCCAGCAGCTCGGCCTTGAAGCCCTTGCGCTCGGCGTATTTCAGGTATTGGCGCAGCAGCATCGACGCCCAGTCGCAGGCTTCGGTGCCGCCGGCGCCGGCCTGGATGTCGATGAAGCAGTTGTTGGAATCGGCCGGGTTGTTGAACATGCGGCGGAATTCCAGCGTGGAGACGTCCTTTTCGATGCCCTCGATGTCGGCCTGCACGGCGGCCAGCGTGTCGTCGTCGTTCTCCTCGCGCGCCATCTCGAACAGTTCGGCCGCGTCCGCGAGGCCCGACGCCACGCGGTCGAGCACCAGCACCACGTCTTCCAGCGCCTTGCGTTCGCGGCCTAGTTCCTGGGCGCGGGCGGCGTCGTTCCAGAAGTCCGGCGCTTCGGACAGGCGGACGACTTCTTCTAGGCGGTCCTGCTTGACAGGGTAGTCAAAGAAACCCCCTGAGCTGGGTGGCACGCTCGCCGAGGTCGGCGAGGCTGGATTCGATCTGATTGAGGCTTTCGGCTTCCATGATGGTGTTCGGCGTTTATGCGGAAAAGCCGCGAATTATAGCCCAGGCCGTAATCAGCCCCAGCCCCGCCGCGCCCATGCCGGCGATGGCGTGGCGCGCCATCTGCCAGCCGCCGATGGCGAGGGTGAGCGTGGATTTGAAGACCAGATTGGCCAGCACCGCAAGGGTGATGATGTTGACCACGCCCTCCACCGGCAGCGTGCCCAGATTGTGCAGGCGCAGGCTCGACAGCGTGATGGCGTCGACGTCGGTCAGCCCCGATACCAGCGCCACCGCATACAGACCGCGCGTGCCCAGCAAATCGGACAGCCAGGCCGCCGCCAGCAGCACTACCCCGTACATCAGGCCGAAGCCCAGCGCCGTACGCAGTTCGGTGGGGTTTTCAATCGCCAGCTCCGGCAGCTCGCCATGTGGCCGCAGGCGCCGCACGCCGTAGGCGGCGCCGATGCCGCCGACGATCAGTCCGCCGGTCAGCACCGGCAGTAATTGCAACAGGACCAAGGGCGCGACAACCGCAGCCAGCACGCCCAGCCGCACCAGTACCATCAGGTTGGCCAGCACGATGACGATCACGGCGACCGGCATCATGTCGCGGCTGGCGCGGGCGTGGCGGCTGAACGCCAGAGTCGTGGCGGTGGACGACACCAGCCCGCCGAGCAGGCCCAGCATCACCGCGCCGCGCTGCTGCCCGGCCAGGCGCAACGCGGCGTAGCCTGCCAGGCCCACACCGGCGATTAGCACCACCATCCACCAGATTTGATACGGGTTGAGCGCGCCGTAGGGGCCGTAATTCTCGTTCGGCAGCAGCGGCAGGATGATCAGCGCCAGCACTGCAAATTGCAGCATCGACAGCAGGTCGCGCCGCGAAATCCGCTCACTCAGGCCGCGCAGCTCGGGCTTGAAATACAGCAGCAGGGTGGCCGCAATCCCCAGCATCACCGCCAGCTGGATTTCGCCGTGCCAGACCAGCACGCCGAGGCCATAGCACAGCATCAGCGCCGCCACCGTCGTCGTTCCCGGGTCGCCGTCCGGCTGTTGCGGGGAACGCAGATAGGCCGCGATCATCATCGCGCCGACCAGCAGCAGCCCCGCCGCGATCAGCCACGGTTCGGCCAGCTCCGTCGCCAGGTGCGCCGCCAGCACCCCCAGCAGCGCGGTCAGCGCAAACGTGCGCAGGCCCGCCTTCGCCGCCGGGTTGCGTTCGCGCTCCAGCCCCATCAGCAGGCCGATCGCCAGCGCTACCACGTAGCGCGGCAGCGAGGCCAGTTCGGCGGGTAGCCAGGCGATCAGTTCTTCCATCTCGTTTGTCTCGGTAAAAAAGGCAATGCAGCATCGAGGCTTGCCATTGCGGCATCAATCCAGCGATCATCTGCCTGCCGGTTATCGGGTCATTATCCTGTCTGCCCGGCCGGGTAACGGCCTGGTAAACCGAAAATAACGGGGCGAGCACGTGAGATATTGCCCATGAATCCGGTTTCCCGGAAAAAAACAGTTCGTCCGGAAGGCCGATGACGGGCCGCCGGCTGAGGGAAGTGGAGATGGACAAGGGACGCCGCCGTTTTCTCGCCGCCAGCGCGTTGGCGCCGCTGGAAAATCGGGTCGATCCGCGTTTCCAGCCGGTGTCGGCATGAGGATGCAGCGTCTGCCCCTGCGCATCAGCCTGCCCTTGGGGTTGGCACTGCTGCTGTTTGTGGTGCTGGGGGTGTCGGTGATGAATGCTCTGGACAAGCGCCTGGGGCAGCTCGACCAACAGGCGCGGGTGGATTTGTTGGCCGATACAGTCCGCCTGGCGCGCATGGTCGAAATGGGCTGGGAAAACAGCCGGGGGCTGGTGGAAGCGGACCTGGCCGAGGTGGCGGCCAATCCCAATGCGGAAACCGTGATGGTGCTCGACGACAGCGGACGTGTGATCACGGCGCACCGCCGCGCCTGGCGTGGCAGGCTCGCGGCGGACGTGCTGCAGGGCTTTGATCTGAAGCGGTACGAACGGGTGAAACAAGGAAAACGCCCCATGGTCTTTTCCCTCAGCCCGGATGGTGCCCACCTCGCCGCCATGCAGCCGTTCCAGCTGGCGGCCGACGTGCAGCAGTTGCGCAGCCAGCGGCAGGGTGTGGTGTATGTCGGATTCGATCTCACACGCGAGCGACAGGCCATGCGCGCATTCGTATACAAGGCACGCGCGCCCGACCTCGCCGCCAGCCTGTTGCTGATCGGCCTGCTGGGCTGGATGTTGTACCGCCACGTGACCGCGCCGCTGGGGCGTCTGGAGCAGGCGGCGAACAGCCTGCGCAGCGGGCAGCTGGATGTGGCGGTGCCGGAAGAAGGCGCGCTGGAAATTGCGAGACTGGCCGGAAGCTTCAATGCCATGGCGCGCGCCATGCAGGAAGCCCAGGCGAATCTGGCCACCAGCGAGGAACGGCTTGCCATCACCCTGCATTCCATTGGCGATGCCATCCTCGCCACCGACACCGAGGCGCGCGTTACGCTCATGAACCCGGTGGCCGAAAACCTCACCGGCTGGTCTCGGGCCGAGGCCATGGGGCGGCCTGTCGCCGAAGTGTTCGCGATTGAAAATGCGCTCACCGGCGCGCCGGCAGACATTCCGGTGGCGCGCGTCATCCGCGAGGGGCAGGTGGTGGGGCTGACCAACCATGCGATCCTGGTGGCGCGAGACGGCCGGCGTTACCACATCGCCGACAGCGCCGCACCGATTCGCGACACCCGCGGCGAACTGCAGGGCGTGGTGCTGGTGTTCCGCGATGTCTCGGAGGAATACCAGTTGCGCGCGGCGCTGGCCAACAGCGAACTGCATTTCCGCACCCTCGCCAACAGCGGGCAGGCGCTGGTGTGGACCGCCGGGCTGGGCCGGGAATGCGATTATTTCAATGAGCCCTGGCTGCGCTTTACCGGCCGCTCGCTGGAGCAGGAGCTGGGCGACGGCTGGACCGCAGGGGTGCACCCGGCCGACCTGCCGCACTGCCTTGAGACCTACAACGCCGCCTTCGAGCGCCGCGAGCCGTTTTCCATGGAATACCGCTTGCGCCACGTCGGCGGCGAGTACCGCTGGATCATCGACCAGGGCAGTCCGTGCTTCGACACCCAGGGCCAGTTCACCGGCTACGTCGGGCACTGCATGGATATCACGGACGCCAAGCGGGCCGAGGCCGAAATCGAACGCCTGGCCTACCACGATGCGCTGACGGAACTGCCCAACCGTGTCCTGTTCCTCGACCGGCTGACCCAGGCGCTGGCGGCTGCGCGCCGCAACCGGCGTTACGGCGCCGTGCTGTTCGTCGACCTCGACCAGTTCAAGCGCATCAACGATGTGCATGGCCATGCGATGGGCGACGCCGTGCTGCGCGAAGTGGCCAGGCGGCTGGCATTCTACCTGCGCCAGGAAGACACGGTGGCGCGGCTGGGCGGCGACGAGTTCGTGATCATGCTGCCCGATCTGGCGACAAATCCGGAGGATGCCGGCGCCCTGGTCATGGCGGTGGCGGAGAAAATCCGCAGCGCGCTGGAAAACCCGGTAAGCATCGGCGGCCAGGAATACCTCGCCACCGCCAGCATCGGCGTCACCCTGTTCCCCAAGGAAGCGGAAAGCGTCGACGATCTCATGCGCGAGGCCGATACCGCCATGTACCGGGCCAAGGAGCGCGGCCGCAATGCCCTGGCCTATTTCGAACCTGCCATGCAGGAAGCCGTCGCCGAGCGCTATGCCCTCGATCGCGAATTGCGCGAGGCGGTGCGCGACCGCAGCTTCGAACTGTATCTGCAATCGCAGGTCGATGCGGACGGCAAGGTGATCGGGGCCGAAGCGCTGGTGCGCTGGCGGCATCCGCGCCGGGGCCTGGTGATGCCGTCGAGCTTCATTCCGCTGGCGGAAGAGTCCGGCCTCATCGTGCCGCTGGGCGAGTGGATGCTGCGCGAAGCCTGCACCCTCATCGCCCGGCTCGATGCCGAAGGCCGCAGCCTGCGCATTGCCGTCAACGTCAGCCCGCGGCAGTTTCACCAGGCCGATTTCGTGCGGCGGGTCAGGGAAATCCTTACCGCCACCGGCGCCGACCCCACCTACCTTACGCTGGAAATCACCGAAAACCAGCTGGTCGAGCACGCCTCCGAGTCGGTGGCGCGCATGACCGAACTGGCGGCGCTCGGCCTGCGTTTCGCCATCGACGACTTCGGCACCGGCTATTCGTCGCTGGCTTACCTGAAGCGCCTGCCCTTATCCGAACTGAAAATCGACAAGAGCTTCGTGCAGGACATTCCGCACGACCCCAACGACGTCGCCCTGGTGGAGACGATCCTGTCGATGGCCCGCCATCTGCATTTCGAAGTGGTGGCCGAAGGCGTGGAAAACGAAGCCCAGTTCGCCTTCCTGCGCCAGCAGGGGTGCGAGCGCTTCCAAGGCTATTATTTCCAGCGCCCGCAGGAAATGCGTGCCTGGATCGACCGCCTGCCGTAGTTTCGGCCGCGCGCCGTGCCGCGCTGTCGGGCTTCTTTACATCCCGCCATGATTCGCCATGGGTCTGCCGTGTTACGGAGAAAAAAACAGCAAGCAAACAAGAGGATGGCGCGAAAAATGCTTTCCAGGCATGCATGTTGCTTGGATCGCCCGGCCAAGTGGATGTTTTTTCTGATTTTTCTTCCGCGAAGCCGGATGCCATGTAGCGTATGCGAGCGGCTTGCCGAGCGCAGCACAGCATAGGCATACTGTAAAAAAAACGATAGAAAAACGATACAAAGCAAGCGCCCTGTCCCGGATGTCGTCGAACAGGCGCCCAGGGGAGTCATATTGGGTTCTCAGGAACCGATTGGAGGAATGCAAAATGAAATTATTCAAACAAACGACAATCGTGCTTGGCCTGTCGGCCGCGATGCTGAGTGGCCAGGCGCTGGCCATTCCCGTCACGGTTGCGGGCAGCACCGTCAGCTTTACGTTCGACAGCGGGCTGAGCGGACTTTTCGGCACGCCAACGGTGGTGGGCGACATCCTGTCCTTCACGCCTACCACCTACAAGGCGCAGGCTTTCAATGGCTCAGGGTTCGCTGCCGCCAGCCAGACCTTCAACATCGCGGTCAACGCCCATTCCGGCTATCTGGTGTCGGCCGTCAGCCTGACGGAAGACGGCGACTACTACAACATCGGTGCAGGCTCCAGCGTGGCGGTGGGCGGCAAGCTCATCGTGCGCGACTTGGAAGCACCGCTGCTGCCCGCTGTCGGCGGCAAAATCAAGACCGCCCTGCCGCTCACTGCTGTAACCAGCATGGCGGATTTCCAGACCACCGACTGGGCATCCCATACGGGCGTGACGATCCCGGCTGGCTGGGGCGGGACGGACGGGATCGTCGGCGGCGTCAACGTCACCATCGAAAACATCCTGCTTGCCAGCAGCATCAGCGCCGGCAGCGCCGCCTTCATCGAGAAAAAATTTGCCGCGCTCGCCATCGTCACCACGCCTGTACCTGAGCCGCAGACCTATGCGTTGTTCCTTGCCGGGCTGGGGTTGATCGGATTTGCGGCGCGCCGCAAATCACGTGCGTCCGCCTGATCGCCGATTGCCGCGATCCGCTTCACGGCTTCCGGTTGGAAGCTTTTTTTCGCAGGCCGGATGAACGGGTTCCGCTATCGTCCGGCAGCAGGAAAATGGCTGCACGCGGCGGGGCGGATCGCGGATGTTTCTTGTCGGGCAATCGATCCGGTTTATTCATGGCCGTGTATGTGATAAAAAGACAGGCACGGCTGGACTGGTACGAATGTTTCATGCGTTCGCCCCGCGTCTTGTTCCGGATCGATTACAGCGGCCGTCTGCGGCGCGGATACGCCGGCCGGGCTGTCGAAGCCGCGGCGAGCGCCGTCGATTTCATGGTCCGGTAAGCTTCGGTTTTTGCTTTTACTGGATAATTCCCCCGAACCCGGGATCACACCGGCCGGGGCTATGACAAAAAAATAATTCGCCTGTCCGCAGGCAGAGGAGAAACGCATCGCACGATGCGTTTGGAGTGATGACGAACCATAACCAGTGGCTGTTCCGGCAGCAGCTTTCCGTCGTCTCGTTGACCAAGATCCTGCTCGACCCCTTCGTGGCCGTGCTGGTGCTGATCGGCTGCACGCTGTATTACGGCGAGCCGTTCCGCGGCCCGTATCCCATCCTGGCCCTGATCGTCTTCACCCTGACTTTTCCCGGCAAGTGGCCCGAGGTCACCCTGCGCGCCTTCTGGAACGAGGTCGTCATCCCCTGGTTCTTTTTGTCCGGGCTGATCCTGCTGTTCGGCTATTCCACCGGCTATCTCGACTGGTTCCCCCCCGATCTGGTGATGGCGTGGATGCTCGCCACCCCTGTCGCCATGTGGGTGGCGCATCGGGTGGTGCGCAAGATTCTGCCGCGTCTGCTGCTGCTGGAAGGCGGACGCCGCCGCGCCCTCATCGTCGGCGCGGGCCATTTGGGAACGGAATTGCGCGGCCGCTTTGCCAACGACAGCGCGCTGGGCGTGGACGTGGTCGGTTTCTTCGACGACCGCTCGTTCGAGCGCACCGAACTGACCGACCCGAAAAAGCTGATCGGACGGCTGGCCGACATCCCCGACTACGTCAACCGCAACGGCATCGACCTCGTCTACATCACCCTACCCATGGCCGCGCAGCCGCGCACCCTGAGCCTGCTCGACGCCCTGCGCGATACCACCGCCTCGGTCTATTTCGTGCCGGATATCTTCGTTTCCGACCTCATCCAGGCGCGGGTCGACCACATCCACGGCATGCCGGTGGTGGCGCTCACCGAAACCCCCACCCTCGGCGTGTCCGGCATCGGCAAGCGCATCAGCGACCTCGTCATCGCCAGCCTCATCCTGCTCATGATCTGGCCGCTGCTGCTCATCCTTGCGGCAGGCGTCAAACTGTCCTCGCCCGGCGCCGTCATCTTCAAGCAGCGGCGCTACGGCCTCGACGGCCAGGAAATCCTTGTCTACAAATTCCGCTCCATGCGCGTCTGCGAAGACGGCGGCACCATCCGCCAGGCCGGCCGCAGCGACCCCCGCATCACCCGTTTCGGCGCCTTCATCCGCCGCACCTCGCTCGACGAACTGCCGCAGTTCATCAACGTCCTGCAAGGGCGCATGAGCGTGGTCGGCCCGCGCCCCCACGCCGTCGCCCACAACGAGCAATACCGCAAGCTCATCAAGGGCTACATGCTGCGCCACAAGGTCAAGCCCGGCATCACCGGCTGGGCGCAGGTCAACGGCCTGCGCGGCGAAACCGAAACCCTCGACAAGATGCGCGCCCGCATCCAGTACGACATCGACTACATGCGCAACTGGTCGCTCGGCTTCGACCTCATGATCATCGGCAAGACCCTTGCCGT
>NZ_JANJXQ010000224.1 GCF_024708915.1 Thiobacillus sp. | reverse complement strand
CCAGAGCGTTGTCGTAACTGTCGCCGCGACTGCCCACCGAGGGTTCTATCCCGGCCTCGGCGAGCCGTTCGGTGTAACGGATGGAGACATACTGCGATCCCCTGTCGCTGTGATGCACCAAGGCATCCGAGCGTTCGGGTTTTCGCCTGCTTCGCAGTAGAAATAGAGTCGCCATAGTCAGCCTGCTTCAACAGCAGCGATGCCATGTCCATCCTTGTATTCAAAGTCCGATGCACGCGTATCGGGGCCGGGGCAGGCTTGCAAATCAACTCCAGGAACCCGGCAGGCCATACATCGGGCCTTTCTTTCCCCTTCCATATCTATCGGTATCGATGCCAAAACCTTTATGGCGGCATGGCGTATGACATATAGGGCAGACACGATTGTCACCCATGACCACGCGTTCCCTCGGCTATAAACAAACGACCTGGTCATTGTCACCACCCCCACGCCATGCCCAACTACGTAAAGCTCATCCTCGCATGCAGCCTGTGCCTGGCCGTGATCGCAGGGTTGGTGCTGCTTGTCCGGCACTTTTTCTAGGCTACGCTGAAGTTCCAACGATTGCCGGAAAGGAGGCTGCAAAATGAAGCCGAACATGGGTACGGCGGACAAGGTCATCCGCCTCATCGTGGCCGCGATCATCGCGGTCCTGTATTTCACCGGCCAGATCAGCGGCACGGCAGCGATCATTCTCGGCATCATCGCAGCGGCCTTCCTGGTGACCAGCCTCATCGGCTGGTGTCCGAGCTACGTGCCGTTCGGCATCTCCACCCGGAAGTCGGACAAAGCCCTGCGCTAGGCGCCTCGCCCGAGCCGTTCGCCGCAGCGCCGGACATTCGCATCGCACGCCATGAACGGCCTTGCCGCGCAATACGTCCTGTTTCTTGCCGAAATGGCCACCCTGGTGCTGGCCGCCATTGGCCTTGTCGCCGGCCTGGCCGCCTTGTCGCGCCGCAAGGCCAGGGATGCCGGCCACATCGAGGTGACGGACATCAACCGCCAGCTGGAGGCGGCCGGGGACAGGATCCAGGCCGCGCAACTCCCCAAGAAAGCCCAGCGGACCCTGCAAAAGCAGCGCAAGGCTGGACGCAAGGCCCAACTGAAAAGGGCGGAAACAGAAGCCTGCAGCTACCTGCTGGACTTCAAGGGCGACATCCGCGCCTCGGCCTTTACCGCCCTGCGCGAGGAAATCAGCGCCATCCTGCAAGTCGCCAAGCCGGGTGACACGGTGTTGTTGCGGCTCGAAAGCGGCGGCGGCATGGTCAACCGCTACGGACTTGCCGCTGCCCAGCTGCTGCGGCTGCGCGACGCGCAGCTACCGCTGACCGTGACGGTGGACACGGTGGCCGCCAGCGGCGGTTATCTGATGGCCGCCGTCGCCGACCGGATCGTCGCCTCGCCTTTCGCGCTGATCGGTTCCATCGGCGTGATCGCGCAGATTCCCAACTTTCACCGCTGGATGCAGGCCAGAAACATCGACTGGGAACAATTCACCGCCGGCCAATACAAGCGCACCGTGAGCCTGTTCGGCGAAAACACCGAAGCCGGCCGCGCCAAGCTGCGCGAGGAACTGGAGGAAATCCACGCGCTGTTCCAGGCGTTCGTGCAAGGCCGCCGCGCCCAGCTCGACATGGAAAAGGTCGCCACCGGCGAGGCCTGGCTCGGCAGCAAAGCCCTGGAACTGGGCCTGGTGGACGAACTCGCAACCAGCGACGAAATCATTCGCAGCGCCTGCCAGCGCGGCCGCGTCCTGCAGGTCGGTTTCCAGCGCAGGCTCAGCCTCCCCGAGCGCCTGCGCGTCTCGGCGCAGTCCGCCTGGGACGGCGTCTGGCAGCCGCCTTACCCGTTCGGCTGAGCGAGACCGGCACCCATAAGCCTGTGTTAAATTCCCCGGGGCCATCAAGCTCACGGATTACCCTTACATGCTGGATATCTTTTTTCCGTTTGCCGGCGGCATCGGATTGTTTCTGGTCGGCATGATGCTGCTGTCCGACGGACTCGTGGCCTTTGCCGGCGGCACCTTGGGGCGGGCCTTGGTACGGTTCACGGGCACGCCCTACAAAGCCTTTGTTTCCGGCGCCCTGGTCACCGCTCTGGCTCAGTCGTCGACCGCCACGACGGTCACCCTGATCGGCTTTGTCAGTGCGGGCCTGATTACATTTTCCCAGGCGATCGGCGTCGTCATCGGCGCCAGCCTGGGCAATACGGCCACGGGCTGGATCGTTGCCGAACTGGGCCTGAAAGTGAATCTGGGGTTCTACACCCTGCCGCTGATCGGCATCGGCGCCATGCTGAAATTGCTGGCCCCGGGGCGCGGGGCCGCGCTGGGCATGTCGCTGGCCGGATTCGGCCTGATGTTTCTCGGCCTGAATACCCTGCAGGATGGCATGCGCGGGCTCTCTGCCGTGGCCAGTCTTGCCGATTTGCCCGACGGGGGATATTCGGCGCGGATTGTGGCCCTGCTGATCGGCCTGGCCATGACGGCGATCCTGCAATCGTCTTCCGCCGCCATTGCCACCACCCTTACCGCCCTCCACACCGCGGCCATCAATTTCGAACAGGCTGCTGCACTGGTGGTCGGCGCATCCATCGGCACCACTCTCACCGGCGCCCTGGCGGCAATCGGCGGCAACATTTACGCCAAGCGCACCGCCCTGGCCTATATCCTGTTCAACTCGGTAGCGGGCCTGATCGCCATCGTGCTGCTGCCGGTATTCCTGTTTCTGCTCGACCTCGCCGGGAGATACCTCGGCCTGCAGCCCGGCGCCACCAGCCTGGCCGCCTTTCACACCCTGTTCATTGCCGTCGGGGCGCTCCTGTTCCTGCCTTTTACCTCGCGCTTCGGCCAGCTCGTCGAACGCATCCTGCCCGACCGCGGCGACAGCATGACTCAGCGGCTGGATCAGAGTCTGCTCGCCATCCCCGCGGTCGCACTGGAGGCCTCGCAACGGGCACTGGAACAGGTGACCGGGCGGCTGCTCGATTTCTACAGTCATCTGCTGTCGTCAGGCGCATCGGCAAGTCAGAACGGCGGCCTGGCGCAGGCCGGTCAATCCCTGGAGCGCACCTATGATTTTGTCAGCCGCATCCAGCTGCCGCCCGACGACGCCCGCCTGGGCGCTCAGCGCATCGCCCAGCTGCATTCCATCGATCATTTGCTGCGCTTTCATGGCCGCCTGCACGATCTGGCCCAGGCCGGAATCGATTTTTCCGATCCGGACTACGCCTGGGCAATCGAGAACAGCCGGGAAATGCTGGCGTTGGCGCGCCAGGGCCTGGCCGAGAAAGACCTTGCTCCTCGCCTGGAACAACTGGAGCTCGATGCCGTGACCCTGGCCGCCCTGTCACGCCAGGTGCGGCACGACCTGTTGCAGGATATGGCCTCCCCCAGCGCCAGCCCCGCGACGTCCCTGCGCAAGACCGACGCCTACCGCTGGATGGAACGCACGGGCCATCACATCTGGCGCGTCTGCCATTACCTCTCGCAGGGGCGCCTCGCCAACGGCAAGGAGCCAGTGCGGCAGGAAAACCCGGGGTAGAGCCTCTGGCTGGGGCTGCGTTTCCTGGCCCATCCGGGGCGATTCCCGCACTGCCGGCCGGGGTGGCGGCAGCCGGGCGCGTCGAAAGGCTCGACCTCCGCGAATAAAACATGGAAGATTCGGGGCTTCAAGATTCGCGCCGGTCGGCCGATAATCAATGCGGCGTTTCGGTTGACAGCACCTGTTCGCGAAAGGGCCGGCGCGGCTTGAACGCTTGTGGCACCTCGTTTTCACACCAACTTAAAGGACATACATGAACAAATCCGAATTGATCGACGTGGCTGCATCCGAAGCTGACATCAGCAAGGCCGCCGCCGGCAGAGCGCTCGACGCCATTCTCGACGCAGTCGTCAAAGCCGTCGCCAAGGGCGACTCCGTGACGCTCGTCGGCTTCGGCTCCTTCAAGTCCAGCAAGCGCGCCGCCCGCACCGGCCGCAACCCGCAGACCGGCAAGGAAATCAAGATCGCGGCGACGACCGTGCCGCGCTTCACGGCGGGCGCCGGCTTCAAGGCCGCCGTTGCCGGAAAGAAGGCCGCCAAGAAGAAGTAATGCAACCAACGCCGGGCATGGGGCCGCCCAGGGCGGCGCCAAGCCCGCGAAACCGCCTGGCCGGTTTTTTTATGAACACAAAACCGGCCGCGGCGTGTGGCGGGACCCCCCCCCCCCCCACCAA
>NZ_JANJXQ010000223.1 GCF_024708915.1 Thiobacillus sp. | reverse complement strand
GGCGCGATCGCGGTGAAGAAGGACGTGGTGCTGACGGGCGACTCCATCACCGACGCCGCGCCCGGCTTCGACGGCCAGAGCGGCCAGGCCGCGGTTCACGTCAGCCTCGACGGCAAAGGCGCACGCATCTTCAAGGACGTGACCCGCGAAAACGTCGGCAAGCGCATGGCGATCCTGCTGATCGAGAAGGGCGTCGCAGAGGCGATCACCGCACCGGTGATCCGCGAGGAAATCGGCGGCGGCCGGGTGCAGATCACCGGCATGGAGACGGCCCAGGAGGCGTCCGACGTCGCGCTGCTGCTGCGCGCCGGCGCGCTGGCGGCGCCGATGCAGATCGTCGAGGAACGCACCGTCGGCCCCAGCATGGGCGCCGAGAACATCGAGAAAGGCTTCCACTCGAACATCTGGGGCTTCGCGGCGGTGGTCGCGTTCATGGTCTTCTACTACCGCGTGTTCGGCATATTCTCGTCGGTCGCCCTCGCGATCAACGCCCTCCTGCTGATCGCGCTGCTGTCGATGCTGCAGGCCACCCTCACCCTGCCCGGCATCGCGGCCATCGCGCTCACGCTCGGCATGGCGATCGACGCCAACGTCCTGATCAACGAGCGCATCCGCGGGGAGATTCGTGCCGGCCTGACCCCGCAGGCCGCCATCCATGCCGGCTACGAGCGCGCCTGGGCCACGATTCTCGACTCCAACATCACCACGCTGATCGCCGGCATCGCGCTGTTCTGGCTGGGTTCCGGTCCGGTGCGCGGCTTCGCCGTGGTGCTGTGCCTCGGCATCCTCACCTCCATGTTCAGCGCCGTTACCGTGTCGCGCGCCATGGTGAACCTCATCTACGGTCGCCAGGCGCGGCTGGCCAAAGTCTCGATCTAAGGCTTACATCATGCTGGAATTTTTCCCGTTCAAGAAAACCATCCCCTTTATGAGCTGGGGGAAGGCGACGACGGCGATTTCGCTGCTCACCTTCCTGTTCGCGGTATGGGCATTGTGGGACCGCGGCCTCAACCTGGGCGTCGATTTCACCGGCGGTACCGTGATCGAGGTGCGCACCGAGCAGCCAGCGGATTTGCCCGCCATCCGCACGGTTCTTGAAAAGACCGGCCTGCCCGAAATCTCGGTGCAGAACTTCGGCACCAGCCACGACGTGCTGATCCGCCTGCCCAACAAGGGCGAAGCCAACGCCGCGGAAACCAGCAACCGCGTGATGGCCGCCTTGCAGTCGGTCGATCCCACGATCGAGTTGAAGCGCGTCGATTTCGTCGGCCCCCAGGTCGGCAAGGAACTTTACGACAGCGGCGCGCTGGCGCTACTGGCGGTCATCTTCGGCATCATGGCCTACCTGGCTGTCCGCTTCGAATGGCGCTTCGCGGTGGCGGGCATGCTCGCCAATATGCACGACATCGTCATCATTCTCGGCATGTTCGCCTTCTTCCAGTGGGAGTTCACCCTCACCGTGCTGGCCGGCGTGCTGGCGGTTCTCGGCTACTCGGTCAACGAATCGGTGGTGGTGTTCGACCGGATCCGCGAGAACATCCGCAAGATGCGCGGCGCCACCATCCCGCACATCATCAACGACGCCATCACCCGCACCATGAGCCGCACCATCATCACCCACGGCTCGACCCAGCTCATGGTGCTGTCGATGTTTTTCTTCGGCGGCGAGGCACTGCACAACTTTGCACTGGCGCTCACCATCGGCATCCTGTTCGGCATCTATTCGTCAGTGCTGGTCGCTTCGCCGCTGCTGCTGATGTTCGGCGTCAAGCGCGAGCACTTCATCAAGCAAGTGGAGAAGAAGGAAGAAGCAGTTGTTTGATGAGTGCGTGAGGGGTGAGGCGTCTGGCGTGAGGCGCAACAACCCGCATCCGCAACGCCTAACGCCTAACGCCTAACGCCTCACCAAGACATGCACGACTTCATCAACTGGATCCTCGCCACCGTCCACGACTGGGGCTATACCGGCATCTTCATCCTGATGGCGCTGGAATCCACGGTGCTGCCGGTGCCGAGCGAGCTGGTGCTGATCCCTGCGGGCTATCTGGCGCACCAGGGAGAAATGAACTTCTGGCTGATCGTGCTCGCCTCCACCGTCGGCAGCCTGGTCGGGGCGTCGTTCAACTATGTGGTGGCGATGTGGGTGGGGCGGCCCTTCCTCGAACGCTGGGGACGCTATTTCTTCGTGCGGCCTGCCCTGCTGCACAAGACCGATGCGTTCTTCCTGAAGCACGGCGCGGTCTCGACCTTCACCGGCCGTCTGATTCCCGGCATCCGCCATCTGATCTCGATTCCCGCCGGGCTCACCCGCATGAACCCCGGCGCGTTCGCGTTCTACACCTGCCTCGGCGCCGGACTGTGGTCGCTCATCCTCACGCTGTTCGGTTATTTCCTGGGTGGCAATGAAGCGCTCATCAGGGAATACCAGCATCACATCACTGCCGGCGTCGTCGCCTTCGTTGCGCTGGTGATCGGCGGCTACTGGTGGTGGAACCGCCGCCGTCAAGCTTGAGCTCCCGCGGCCTCGATCGCCGGCCGCCTCATTCCCCTTCGTCCGCAGTCCAGCCCCCCGTTCAGTTCGGTCGCCGTGCCGGCAGCGTGCCAGGCTTCGCGTATTCGGATGCGATGCGCCACTCGAATCTGCTGTGGGACGCGCGGACGCTCGGTCGCTTTCTGGCGAATCCGCTCAAGACCGTGCCGGGGACCGCAAAGGGCTATGCCGGTATCGCGGATCGCCAGGAACGCGCCGACCTTATCGCCTATCTCAAGCGGGTCGGCGATTCGGCGGAGTGCCGCGGGCAGCAGCATCCACCATCAGCCGCTTCATCTCCGCCACCGCCGCCGGCCAGCCCACGAACAAGGCTTGCGCGACGATCGCATGGCCGATGTTGAGCTCGAAGATGCCCGGCAGCGCCGCGATCGGCTGCACATTGTGGTAGGTCAGGCCGTGGCCGGCGTTCATCGTCAGGCCGAGGCTGCGGCCGTAGGCAACCGCCATACGGATGCGCTCGAATTCGGTGCTGCGCGCAGCGTCATCTTCGGCATCCGCATAATGCCCGGTGTGGATCTCGACCACCGGCGCACCGGCTGCGTGGGCCGCATCGAGCTGGGCGAAGTCGGCGTCGATGAAGAGGGAAACACGGATACCGACGTCCGCCAGCCGCGCACAGGCATCCTTCAGCCTGGGCATCTGGCCGGCCACGTCGAGCCCCCCCTCGGTGGTCAGTTCCTCGCGTTTTTCCGGAACCAGGCAGACGTCCTGCGGTTTCGTCGCGACGGCGATTGCGAGCATCTCCTCGGTGACGGCCATTTCGAGGTTCATCTTGGTCTTCAGCACCTGGCGCAGGATCGCCACATCGGCATCCTGGATGTGGCGGCGGTCTTCCCTGAGATGCAGGGTGATCGAATCGGCGCCCGCGGTCTCGGCCATCAGCGCGGCCTCGACC
>NZ_JANJXQ010000288.1 GCF_024708915.1 Thiobacillus sp. | reverse complement strand
GCTGGGCCAGGTGTTCTTGAGCGTGCGGCTGGCGCAACTGCAGCGCATCGTCGACGACTCCACCCAGCCCGGCCATGCCATCGCCCTCATCGATGCGGCCGGCGAGCCGGTGGTCAGCAGCGGCAGCCTGCAGGGGGCGGTGCGCGAGATCAGCGTGGCGTTGCCGGCGATGGGCTGGACGCTGCGGGTGCGGTCCCCGGTACAGCTGATCACGCACAACGGCCGTTTGCAGATATTGGCGGGGGGGCTGACCCTGATAGCCGTTGTGCTATTGCTGGTCGCGGCGGCGGTGCGGCTGCGGCGCCCGGTGCTGCAGGACATCGACGCCGCGATGGAGGCGCTGGCATGCCTGACCCGCAACGAGCCGGCGCCGGCCATCGCGACGCGCTAAGTCGAATTCGCCCCCGCGGCCGCGAACATCAACCGCATCGCGCAGCAGCTGCACGATCAGCGCGAACAGCTGGCCCGGCTCAGCCTGACCGATCCGCTTACCGGCTTGCCCAACCGGCGCGCTTTCGAGGACCGGTTTCCGCAGATGCTCGGCCTGGCGGAGCGCGGCAATCCCATCGCGCTGGTTTTGCTGGACGTCGATCATTTCAAATCGATCAACGATCGGTTCGGCCACGCTGCGGGCGACCGGGCGCTGATTGCGCTGGCGAATACGCTCAGGGCGCTCACGCGCAGTTCCGACATCGCTGCCCGCCTGGCCGGGGACGAATTTGCGGTTCTGTTGTCCGGACTGGACGACGACGGCGTGCTTGCCTGGTATCGGCGCCTGGCCGGCCACCTCCAAAGCGAACTGCGTGCCGCGGATCTGGAGGTGGATGGCACGGTCAGCGCAGGCCAGACCTGGCTGCTGGGTGCGGCAGGCGACAATATCGAGCAGGCGTTCGCGCGCGCGGATCGCGCGCTTTACCGTGCCAAGGCGCTTGGCCGTGGCCAATTGGCCTTCGCCGCACGATGAGCGCAAAAGACGCAGGGTAGAATCGGCGCATGTCTGTAGAAATCCGCCCGGCGCCATGATCGAAACCGACCGCCTCATCGCCCCCGCCGTCGCCAGCCCGCAGGAAGAGCAGGTCGAGCGCGCGCTGCGGCCGCGCAGTCTGGCCGAATACGTCGGCCAGGCGAAGGCGCGCGAGCAGCTCGAAATCTTCATCCACGCGGCCAGGAAGCGCAGCGAGGCGCTCGACCACGTGCTGCTGTTCGGCCCGCCGGGACTGGGCAAGACCACGCTGGCGCACATCATCGCGCGCGAGATGGGCGTCAACCTGCGCCAGACCTCGGGCCCGGTGCTGGAGCGCGCCGGCGACCTCGCGGCCCTGCTCACCAACCTGGAACCGCACGACGTGCTGTTCATCGACGAGATCCATCGTCTTTCCCCGGTGGTCGAGGAGGTGCTGTATCCCGCGCTGGAGGATTTCCAGATCGACATCATGATCGGCGAAGGCCCGGCGGCGCGCTCGGTCAAGCTCGACCTGCCGCCGTTCACCCTGGTCGGCGCCACCACCCGCGCCGGCATG
>NZ_JANJXQ010000203.1 GCF_024708915.1 Thiobacillus sp. | reverse complement strand
TCAGAGGCGTTTCAGCAGGTTGGCCATTTCGATCGCAGTGCGGGCGGCGTCGCGGCCTTTTTCGGCCATGCGTGCGTGGCCCTGCTCTTCGGTGTCGACGGTGATGATGGCATTGGCGATCGGCACGCCGGTTTTCAACTGGACGTCGAGAATACCGCGTGCGGATTCGTTCGAGACGACTTCGAAATGGTAGGTGTCGCCACGCACCACTGCGCCGAGAGCGATGAGCGCATCGTATTTCTCGGACAGCGCCAGTTCCTGCAAGGCCAGCGGATGTTCCAGTGCGCCCGGAACGTTGACCAGCAGCACGTCGTCACGGGACACGCCAAGCCGCAGCAGTTCGGCTTCGCAGGCCGACAGCAGGCCTTCGCAGATGTCCCGGTTGAAACGGCTCATAACGATGCCGAATTTCAGTCCCTTGCCCTGGTAGGCCGGGTCGAGTTCGGAGAAATAGTCCTTCTTGCTTCCCATGGTGCGTCCTTGTCTTCAGTGGATCATGCTTTTTCGGAATAGCCGGTGACTTCCAGCCCGAACCCGTCCATCGCGGGCATCTTGCGCGGGCTGGCCAGCAGCTTCATTTTGACGACGCCGAGGTCGCGCAGGATCTGCGCCCCGATGCCGTAGTCGCGCAGGTCGTATTTGCGGCTGTCGACCGGCGCCGGGTTGATGCGGTGCAGCAGCGCATCGGCGGTTTCCGGCCGATGCAGTAAAACCAGCACGCCGGACTGCGATTCGGCGATGCGTTCCATCGCGCCCATGATCGGCCACGAATGGCCGCCGCCGGTGACGTCGAGGAAATCCATCACCGAGAGCGGCTCGTGCACGCGCACCAGGGTTTCGCGGTCGGCGTGGATTTCGCCCTTGACCAGCGCAAGGTGGGTTTCCTTGGCACATTTGTCGCGGTAGGCGATCAGGCGGAACGCGCCGTACACCGTCTGGATCAGGCGGTCGGCAGCGCGCTCGACCAGGCTTTCGGTCTGGTTGCGGTAATGGATCAGGTCGGCGATGGCGCCGATTTTCAGGCCGTGCTCCTGGGCGAACGGGATCAGGTCGGGCAGCCGCGCCATGGTGCCGTCGTCCTTGAGGATTTCGCAGATCACCGACGCGGGCTCCAGTCCTGCCAGCCCAGCGAGGTCGCAGCCGGCCTCGGTGTGGCCGGCGCGCACCAGCACGCCGCCGGGCTGCGCGCGCAGCGGGAAGATGTGGCCGGGCTGGATGATGTCGGCAGGCTGGGCGGCCCGTTTCACCGCGGCCTGGATGGTGATTGCGCGGTCGGCCGCGGAAATGCCGGTGGTCACGCCTGTGGCCGCCTCGATCGACACCGTGAACGCGGTGCCGTGCGGGGTCTGGTTGTCGGAGACCATCTGCTTCAGGCCGAGCTGGCGGCAGCGCGCGTCGGTCAGCGTCAGGCAGATCAGTCCGCGCCCGTATCGGGCCATGAAATTGATCGCGTCGGGGGTGACGTGCTCGGCGGCCATCACCAGGTCGCCCTCGTTTTCGCGATCTTCCTCGTCGACCAGCACGACCATGCGGCCGGCCTTGAGTTCTTCGATAATTTCCAGGGTGGAGGCGAGGCTCATCGGTTGTTGTTCCTGACTTAATCTTTATCCGTGACGTTGGTGAATGGCATCATGCGCTCGACATAGCGCGCGATCATGTCGACTTCCAGGTTGACGCGGCTATCCGCCTGCAGGTGCTTGAGCGTGGTCATTTCCAGCGTATGCGGGATGAGGTTGAGCGCGAAGCGTGCGCCGTCCACGCGGTTGACCGTGAGCGACACGCCGTTCACCGCGATCGAGCCCTTGCGGATGATGTAGCGCGCAAGCTCGCGCGGCGCGTCGATTTCCAGCAGGTGCGACTCGCCCGCCGGGGCGAAGCGGTGCACCGTGCCGACCCCGTCGACGTGTCCCGACACCAGATGCCCGCCGAGCCGGTCGGCCAGCCGCAGCGCCTTCTCCAGGTTGACCTCGGCACCCGGCGTGAAACCCGCCGTGACGCGCAGGGTCTCGGCGGAGACGTCGACGCTGAAGCTGTCGGGCGTCAGCGCCACCGCGGTCAGGCACACGCCGTTGACCGCGATGCTGTCGCCCAGGCCGACGTCGGAAAGGTCGAGACCGCCGCCGTGGATGAGCATGCGCGCGTCGGCGCCGCGCGCTTCGTATTCGTGGATGCGGCCAATGGCCTGGATGATGCCGGTGAACATGCGGTAAGAGGCCAGCCAGTCAGACCCCGCATTGTAGGCGTTTAGGCTGGGTGGGTGAACCCCGGCCTTGCGCTCGCGGAAACGGACCGATGTTTATATAAGATAAGCGGGTCTTCAAGTTGCTATAATAGACGGCAATTTTGTAGAGGATGGAAAGACCGGCATGCCTGCGCCCACATCGTTTGCCATTCGCGGCCATACCCTGCTGCCCATCGTGCAGGGAGGGATGGGCGTGGGCGTGTCGGCCCACCGGCTGGCCGGGGCGGTGGCGCGTGCCGGCGCGATGGGAACGATAGCGAGTATCGACCTGCGGCATCATCACCCTGATCTGTTGGAACGGTCGCAGCGCTGCCGCGACAAGGACGAGCTCAACCGCCTCAATTTCATCGCGCTCGACCGGGAAATCAAGGCTGCGCTCGCCATCGCGGCCGGCCATGGCCTGGTCGCGGTCAACGTGATGAAGGCCGTGGAGGCGTATCCGGACTACGTGCGGCAGGCGTGCGCCTCGGGCGCGCAGGCGATCGTGATGGGCGCGGGGCTGCCGCTCGATCTGCCGGAGCTCGCCGCCGACCATCCCGGCGTTGCGCTGATTCCGATCCTGTCGGATGCGCGCGGCGTCGCCGTCGTGCTGAAGAAGTGGGCGCGCAAGGGGCGGCTGCCGGATGCCATCGTGATCGAGCACCCGCGCTACGCAGGCGGCCATCTCGGCGCGCCTGACCCGGCCGAACTGGCGAATGCGCGTTTCGATTTCGCCACGGTATTGCCCGGCATTTTCAAGGTTTTCGACGAGCAGGGCATCGCGCGCGGGCAGATTCCGGTCATCGTCGGCGGCGGCTTCAACAGCCACGAGAAAGTGCTGGCTGCGCTGGCGCTGGGGGCGAGCGCAGCGCAGGTCGGCACGCCGTTTGCCGTGACCGAGGAAGGCGATGCCCATCCCAACTTCAAGCGTGTGCTGCTCGATGCGCAGCCTGAAGACATCGTCACGTTCATGAGCGTGGCGGGGCTGCCCGCGCGCGCGGTGAAAACGCCATGGCTCGCCAACTACCTCAAGCGCGAATCCAGGCTGCAGGCGGTGGCGAAGGCCGACCCCGGACGCTGCGCCATCGGCCTGCATTGTCTGGCGCAATGCGGCTTGCGCGACGGCCTCAAGAAAGCCGGACAGTTCTGCATCGATTCGCAGCTGGTGGCCGCGCTCAAGGGCGACGTCAACAAAGGCCTGTTCTTCCGCGGCAGCGAAAGCCTGCCGTTCGGCCGGGCGATCCGGCCGGTGCAGGCGCTGATCGACTACCTGCTCACCGGCGGCAAGCCGGCGGCCACCGCGGCGTGAGCAGCTTCACCGACCGCATCCACAGCTTCGGCCGCGCCATGCTGGAGCGGCACGGCGAGCGGGTGCACAAGGTCGCGCTCGATGCCGGCTTCACCTGCCCCAATCGCGACGGCAGCAAGGGCATCGGCGGCTGCACTTTCTGCAACAACAAGTCCTTCGCCCCGGGGGCGCGCGATCCGGCGCCGCTGGCCGCGCAGTTCGAGCGTGCGCGCGGCCGCATTGCGCGGGGCACCGGCGCGCGCCGCTTCATCGCCTATTTCCAGGCCTACACCAATACCTATGCGCATGTGGACGAGCTGCGCGCGCTGTACGACGCCGCGCTGGCGGCGCCCGACGTGATGGGGCTGTCGATCGGTACGCGGCCCGACTGCGTGCCGGTTCCGGTGCTGGATCTGCTGGCGGAGTACCGCGACCGCGGCCACGAGGTGTGGCTGGAACTCGGCCTGCAGTCGTCCTTCGACGCCACCCTGGTGCGCGTCAACCGCGGCCACGGCTTCGCCGAATACGAGGCGGCGACGCGGGCGGCGCGGGCGCGCGGCATCCCGGTGTGCTGCCATCTCATCGTCGGCCTGCCCGGCGAGGACGCATCGCACAGCCATGCGAGCCTCGACCGCGTGCTCGAGGTCGGCGTCGACGGCCTCAAGCTGCACCCGCTGCACGTGGTGAAGCACACCCGGCTGGCGATCGAATGGAAGCGCGGCGAGTACACCCCGCTGGCCGAGACGGATTACCTGCGCATCGCCGCCGACCTGATCGAGCGCACGCCGTGGCAGGTGGTGTACCACCGCGTCACCGGCACCGCCGCGCCCGACATGCTGCTGGCGCCCGCGTGGTGCGCGAAGAAATGGGACGTACTGAACGGCATCGCCGACGAACTGGCGCGGCGCGATAGCCGCCAGGGTGCCCGTGCAGGCCAGATATGGAAGGAGAATAGTCATGCCGCTTGATCTGATCTGCCCGGCGGGCAGCCTGGTTTCGCTCAAGGCCGCCATCGACAACGGCGCCGATGCGGTCTACATGGGGTTCCGCGACAACACCAACGCGCGCGCCTTCCCCGGCCTCAACTTCGACGAGGCGCAGGCGGCGGAAGGCCTGCGCTACGCACACGAGCGCGGCCGCAAGGTGCTGCTCGCGCTCAACACCTATCCGCAGTCCGATACCTGGGCGCGCTGGACCGGCGCGGTCGACCGCGCCGCGAAACTCGGCATGGACGCGGTGATCCTCGCCGACCCCGGGCTGATGCGCTATGCGGTGAAGAACCATCCGCAGCTTCGCCTGCATCTGTCGGTGCAGGGTTCGGCCACCAGCTACGAGGCGGTGAATTTCTACCGCGAGCATTTCGGCATCCAGCGCGCCGTGCTGCCGCGCGTGCTGTCGCTGCCGCAGGTGGAAAACGTGGTGAGGCACACCGACGTCGAGATCGAACTGTTCGGCTTCGGTGGCCTGTGCGTGATGGTGGAGGGGCGCTGCCTGCTGTCGTCGTACTGCACCGGCGAATCGCCCAACTCGGCGGGCGTGTGCTCGCCGGCGAAGGCGGTGCAGTGGACGGACACGCCGGCCGGTCTGGAATCGCGCCTGAACGGCGTGCTGCTCGACCGCTACGGCAAGGACGAAAAGGCCGGCTACCCGACGCTGTGCAAGGGCCGCTTCGACGTCGGCGGCGAAACCTACTACGCCATCGAGGAACCCACCAGCCTCAACACCCTCGACCTCTTGCCCGAGATGTTGAAGATCGGCATCGCCGCGATCAAGATCGAAGGCCGCCAGCGCAGTCCGGCCTACGTGGCGCAGGTGACGAAGGTGTGGCGCGCCGCCATCGATGCGGTGAAGAAAGACGCCGCCGGCTTCAAGCCCGCGCCGGCCTGGCAGGCCGAACTCAACAAGCTGTCGGAAGGGCAGAGCCATACGCTCGGCGCCTACCACCGGCCGTGGAAGTGAGCGCCCTGCGCGAGGCGTCAGGCGCGAGGCGCAAAGCCTCGGCCCGTGCCTGTCCCCGCCTAACCCTTTACGCCTAACGCCTAACGCATCATGAACCTGATTCTCGGTCCCCTCCTGTATTACTGGTCGCGCGACGACGTCCTCGCTTTCTACGATGAGGCAAAACACTGGCCGGTGACGCGCGTGTACCTGGGTGAAAGCGTGTGCTCGCGCCGTCATCTGCTGCGCTTGCCGGACTGGCTTGCCGTGGCGGAACAGCTTGCCGCAGCCGGCAAGGAAGTGGCGCTCTCCACCCAGACGCTGATCGAGTCGGAATCCGATCTGAAGACGCTGCGCCGGATCGTGGGCGACGGCCGTTTCCTGGTCGAAGCCAACGAATGGGGCGCGGTGCGGCTGCTGTCCGAAGCGGGCGTGCCCTTCGTCGCCGGCCCGACGCTGAATGTCTACAACCCGGAAACGCTGGAGGTGCTCGCCGGTCTCGGCGCGCGGCGCTGGCTGCCGCCGGTGGAAACCTCGCGCGCCGCGCTGGCGTCGCTGCTCGAACGCGCGCCGGCCGGCATGGAAACGGAACTGTTCGTCTACGGCCGCCTGCCGCTGGCGTATTCGGCGCGCTGCTTCACCGCGCGCCACTACAACCTGCCCAAGGACGACTGCCAGTTCCGCTGCCTCGACCATCCGGATGGGCTGCCGCTGGCCACCCGCGAGGGTGCGCCCTTCCTCACGCTCAACGGCATCCAGACGCAGTCCGCCGGGGTCTACAACCTGATTGGCGAGCTGCCGGCCCTGCGCCAGCTCGGCATCGCCAGCCTGCGCCTGTCGCCGCAGTCGCGTCACATGGGGCGCGTGGTCGAAGCTTTCCGGGCGGCGCTGGCGGGCGAGAGCAACGCCGCCGATGCGCTGGCGCGCATCATGCCCGGGCCGTCGGTCGACGGCTACTGGCATGGCCGGGCGGGACTGGAATACGGGACGCAGCAAGCATGCTGATTACACGCAGACTGGAATTCGACGCCGGCCACCGCATTCCCCATCACGCCAGCCAGTGCCGGCACCTGCACGGCCATCGCTACGCCATCGAGATCAGCCTTTCCGGCGAGATCATTGATACCGAAGGTGCGGCGATGCAGGGCATGGTGATGGACTTCTCCGAAGTGAAAAACATCGCCAATGCCGCGCTGGTCGACCGCTGGGATCATGCCTTCCTGGTCTACCAGGGCGATCGCGAAGTGGTCGACTTCCTGGCGACGCTGGCTGGACACAAGACCGTGGTGCTGCCGGTCGTGCCCACGGCGGAAAATCTTGCGAACGAGGCGTTCCGCATCCTCGACGCGGCCTACCTCGACGGCTACGGCAACCAGCTGCGGCTGCAGCGGGTGCGGCTGTACGAAACCCCCAACAACTGGGCCGACGCCGTGCGCTAGAAAGCAGACCACCGATCCATTGAGCACAGGAGCCATCATGCTGAATCTCGCCTTGCCCCCGCAGCTTGCCAACGCGGTCGCCCGGCTTCCCGCCGCGCCGCCCAGTCTGACGTTTTCGCTGGCGGCCAACCGGCTGTTGTGGCCGGCACTGAAAACGCTCGACTGGCAGCCGCTGGCCGGCCGGCGCTACGCCATCCGCGTCAAGGATCTCGGGCTCAGCCTGCGCTTTACCGTCACGGCGCGCGGATTCGCGCCGGACAGCGGCGCGCCCGAGCTCACCATCAGCGCCACCGCCCGCGATTTCCTGCTGCTGCTGGGCCGGCGCGAAGACCCCGACACCCTCTTTTTCAGCCGCCGCCTGGTGAGCGAAGGCGACACCGAGCTTGGCCTCACCGTCAAGAATCTGCTCGACGCCCTCGACCCCGAGGCGGTGTTGCAGCGCCTGCCCGCGCCGCTGGCCGGCATGGCGCGGCGCCTGATGGCGGCATAACCGGCTTTCCAGGCTGCCGGAAAAGATCTTTCCGGCGAGCGGCAGCGCGTGCGCTTCAGGCCGGCAGCGCGATTTTGTGGTCGACGCTGAACTGATAGTCGTGGAACACCTGTTCGGCGCTGAGCACCTGATAGCTGCCGTCCGGCGCGCGGCGGGTGGTGTCCTTCAGGCGCCAGGCGGTCTGGCCGCAGGTCCAGATGTCGAAGTTGCGCATGTGGGTGCACAGGCAGGTCTTGTCGAAGACTTTCACCTTCTTCGCGCCCGGGTGCCGTTCCACCTGACTGTTGTAGGCGTCGATGTAGGCGCAGCGGCCGCTGGCGTCGAGCAGGTAGCCGTAGGCTTCGCAGTTGGGGCGGATGCCGGCGCCGATGCCGGGGCTGCCCTTGAGCATGCGCATCGGGTAGCCGGTCGGCGAAATGGTGTTGACCTCGATGTCGTCCTCGCTGGCCCTGAAATATTCCTGTTTGACCTTGTCCGGCAGGCCGCACTCGCGGGTGACGGTGAAGCGGGTCGCCACCTGCACCGCCGCCGCGCCCTGTTCGAGAAAGGCCGCGGCATCGCTGCCGGTGAAAATGCCGCCGGCAGCGATCACCGGAATGTCGAGGTGCTCGGCTTTGAGGAAAGCCAGCACTTCGTCGACGATGGTGCGCAAGTCGTATTGCGCCCAGTCCGGGCCGAAGCCGAGATGGCCGCCGGCGAGCGGGCCTTCCACCACGACGTAGTCCGGCAGCCGCTGCAGCCGCGCGTTCTTGCGCAGGAACATCGCCAGCGCGCGCGGCGAGGAGACGATGATGCCGAGTTTGGCGTCGCGAAAGCGCGGGTGGTCCTCGATCAGCGCGAACGAGCCGAGGTGCAGGCCGGCCGACAGCGTGATGCCGTCGATGCCGGCGTCGAGCGCGGCGGAAAGGCGCATGCGCAGCGTCTCGCGCGGCGCGTTCATGGTCAGCTTCTCCATGCAGTTGATGAAGATCATGCCGTCGCCGCGCTTGGCTTCCATGGCATGGAGGACGTGGCTGCGCGTCGCCTCTTCGAGTTCCGCGAGGTTGAAATGGACCGCAGACTTGTCGCTGCTGGCGACGTTGGCCTTGTACTTCTTCAGCTTCTGGCTGACGTAATTGGTGTCGAAGCGGCGGTCGGACACGGTCTGCACCATGGCGTCGGAAATATGGCCGATACCGCCGAGGCGCGCCACTTCGAGCGCCAGTTCGACGGTCGAAATGTCCACCCCCATGCCGCCGATGACGATCGGCACCAGCTCCTGTTTGCCAAAGCGCAGGCGGAAATCATCCACGCGTTTCATTCTGATCCTTATAAATACCGTTGACAGGCCCGACCGGAGCTTGCGCCCGGCACCGTGCCCCGTATTGATTCTGGCCGGCGGAATACCGCTGAAAAAGGCTGCGGCGAGTTCGTTCAGCGCCTTGTCGGCGCTTTGATTCACTGCCTGAAGGATGAAATTGTATCCGTATGCCGCACGAATGGCACCGGAATGATTCCGGGCACGCCGCAATCCGTTTTTTTATGCAGACTTAAATATCTTCTTGCATTATTTAAAAAGTTCATTTATATAATCGGTCGAACACATGATCTATTGATCATGTGTTCGACCTGTGCCATCACAACCCTGGAGATCCCATGAAAAAAATCCTGTTAACCCCGCTGATATTGGCCGCCAGTCTTGCATCGTCCGGGCTCTCTGCCGCTGAACCGCCCAAAGGCGCCGCTCCCATGCCGGCCGAGATGCAGCAGATGGTGAAGACGTACAAGCCGGAACTGCGCCAGAAGGTGATGGCGCTGTCGCCCGAACTCAAAGGCACCATCCAGCAGCTGCATGCGGGCCATGTGCGGCGCGCCAAGGAGACGACCCTGCGCCAGGTCATGCATGAAATCCTCTCCGAATACCAGAGCATCGCCTCGGCGCTGGCGACCGACAACGCCGAACAGGCGTCCGAGGCGGCTCGGCGGCTGGCCAACCATCGCATCCCCAAGGGCGGGTTGCTGCCCTATTTTGCGCTGAACCAGGTGACCGACAACGACCTCGGGGTGCTGCCGGCCATGAACGACATCGTCGAAGGCAGTGCGCTCAAGCTGGCGGACGCGGCGGATGCGGGGGATATGCCGAAAGCGGCCTCCTACATGAGCGACATCATGACGGGATGCGTCGCCTGCCATCAGAAATTCCGTGGCGTGCCCGGCATTTCGGCCAACCTGATGACCCCCCTTTCCAAGTAACGCCCGCCCTCAAATTGTGGAGATCAGAATATGAATAAAAAATTAGTTGCAACTGCCGTATCGACCGCCCTCTTTGCATGGGCGCACAACGCCCACGCCACCAACGGCGACCAGATGTTCGCCATGTCGGCCGCCCAGGCCGGGATGGGCGGCGCCACCGTCGCGCAGGCCCAGGACGCCGCGACCGTGCTGGTCAACCCGGCCGGGATGGCCGACCTCGGCATCAAGGACGTGCGCATGGATCTCGGCTTCGGCCTGTTGAATCCGCCGCGCGAGGTCAACGGCCAGGAGAGCGACTCGAACTGGTACATGATGCCGACCGGCGCGGCGGTGTTCAACGTCAACGACCGGCTGTTCCTCGGCATGGGGCTGGGCGGTGTGTCGGGGATGGGCGTGAACGTGCCCGACCATCTCGTCGGGATGGCCAACAACCAGGTGATCGCAACGACCAAGGCCGTGTTCCGCTTCTCGCCGGCGGCGGCGTACAAGGTCAACGACGCCTTGACGCTCGGCGCGTCGCTCAACATCGCCAACCAAAGCATGGCGCTCACGATGCCCGCGTTCAGCCTCCCGCAAAACCAGCAGTTCGGCTTCGGCGCGACACTCGGTGCGATCTACAAGATCAATCCCAAGCTGCAGGCCGGCCTGAGTTACGCGAGCAAGACGGATATCGCCAAGATGGAGTACAACACGCTCAACGGGCCGGTCAGCTTCGACATGGACATGCCCGCATCGCTGGCGCTGGGTCTGTCCTTCAAGCCGATGCCGGGGCTGCAGGTCGAGTTCGATGTCAAGCGCATCTACTTCAGCGACGTCATGAATCGCATCAGCGTCAGCAATCCCGGTGGAACGGCCGGAATTCCCCCGGCCCTCGCCTTCGGCTGGGACGACCAGACGGTCTATGCGATCGGCGTGAAAAAGGACATGGGACCGATGGCGGTGAGCGTCGGCTACAACTACGGCAAGTCGCCTATCGGCCGTGAGGACGTCAACTCCAACCTCGGTTCGACCGCGATCGTCGAGCACCACCTGTCGTTCGGGCTCACACGCAAGTTCAGCGACAAGGTGAGCGGCAGCTTCGCCTACACCCATGCCTTTGAAAACGATATGACCTCCAGTGTTGGGCCGGCCAACACGATCAAGATCAACCAGAACCAGTACAACGTCAACATTGCGTACGCGTTCTGATCGGGGCCGCGACGCGGTCGCGGCTGTTTCGTTAGTGCTTGCAACAATTTTGGAATGGAGATTCTCATGAACGTAGACCGTACCGTACATCTGATGGCAGGCCTGATGGTGCTGCTCAGCATCGCCCTGGCCCATTTCTTCAACCCGGCCTGGCTCTGGCTCACCGCTTTTGTCGGCGCCAATCTGGCGCAAAGCGGCGTGACCGGCTTCTGCCCGCTGGCTTTCATGCTCAAGAAAGCGGGCGTCAAGGAAGGCAGCTGCTGTTCCTGAACAGCTCTGATGCGGCGGCTTTCGGCAGCGGCGCGCGCCGCTGCCGATCGCTTTCGCCCGGGCGCGGCAAATTTCCGCAACAGCCGCCAGGCGCTTATATTCCTTATGTTGCAATTGCGCCAGGCAGCCGAACACCGTGACCGTCAAGAAAAGGAAATCCGCAGAAGTCCGCCGCCATGACATCATCGAGGCGGCGATGGAAATCATTCGCCACGAAGGGGTGGCCAGGCTTACCACCCGTTCGCTTTCCAGGGCGGTCGGCATCGCGCAGCCCACCCTGTTCCTCCACTTCGGCAACAAGAGCCACGTCCTGCTTGCCCTGGTGGACACCATTCAGGAACGGCTGCAGCAAGAAATGGCCGGCCTCGGCCTGGCGGAGCTGACCCCACTGGAACGCCTGAAGGCGGTCATCCGCGCCCATCTGAATTTCATCCAGCAGCAGCCCGGTATCCCTCGCCTGCTGTTCTCGGAAGAACTGCAAAGCGGCGATCCCGTTTTCCGCGACCGCATGAACGAACTGGTGCAGTTCTTCCTGAACTTCATCGCCGGCCTGATCAGCGCCGCGCAGGCGCAGGGCGAAATCCGCCCCGATATCGTGCCCCAGCAGAATGCCTGCATCCTGATTGCCGCAGTGCAGGGGCTGGCTTTCCGCTGGGTTCTCTCGGACCAGCGTTTCGTGCTGACGGAGCAGGCCGACGCCGTCATCATCACCCTGATCGAAGGCTGGGCGCCAAGGGTCTGAAGCCGGGGCGAACGTCCCCTCGTCTAGACGCTGCCAGACATCGGATCGTCCCGGCATGCGAGCAGCGCCGGATCGTCGCAATGGTCGATCAGGATGCGCTTGACCCGCAATTGCCAGAGCCGGCCGAATTCTGCCCGTTCCGCGCCACTCGCCGCTCCCGCCAGCATTCTCGGCATCAGCGCCTGCAGTTCCGGCGGCGCGGGGACGGCTTCGGGATGGTAGGCGACGGCCACGCGCGCGCCGGTGTCGAGACGGCTGAAACGGGCTTCGGCGGCGTTTCCGGCCGCAAAGGCCAGCAGATTGCGGCGGCTGAACCGCCCCGCCAGGCCCTTGAAGCCGCCTTCGCCCGCCGCACCGGTCAACAGGCCGGCCACGGCAGCGATGACGCCGGTGACGCCGTCGGTCTGTGCCGCGCCGAATTCGACGCGGATGCCGCCGCGCTCCGGCAGGCTGTCCGGATAGAGCCTGCCGAGCGCCTGCCGGGTCATCAGGTAGGCGCCCGCCACCGTGGGGCAGGAATGCCCGGCGAGCTTGACCGCATCGAGGTAGCCGTATTCGATCCGCCCGCTGTCGGTGGTGCCGAGGAATTCGGCCAGCGGGTCGTACAGCGTGATGCGGGCGACGGCATCGAAAAAGGCGGGGTAGCTCATGACGGACTCCTTGGCTGGATGATCAAGGCCTGCGCCAGCGCGACGCCGGCCTGCAGCAGAAACAGGATCAGCGTAACGGCGCCCAGCAGCAGCCCCCATTCCTGACCGGTTCCGGCCGCGCCGCCGGCGATGGCGAACAGGATGGCACGGGCGCCGCCGTAGCGCCCCAGATTGCCGCGCAGCCTGGCGTGCCAGCCGCCCTGCATGCCAGGACGCAGCCATACCGGCAACAACTGGCTGGCCGCCCCGGATACCAGGGGCAGGATGAATCCGGCGACGAAGGCCCATGCCGGCTGGACGGAATGCAACGTGGCCGCTGCGGGGATGGCGTTCGCGGCGCCGAGCATCGCGCTGACGACGAGCCCCGCCAGCGCGGCGGCGAGCAGCGGCGCCGCACCGTGCAGCGCGACGATTTCAGCGCGATAGAGCCGCAGCCAGCGGGTTCCCAGCCGCGCCGGCGGGGCCGCCCATAGCGCGCCGCCGATCCAGGCGAGCGGGCCGAACCAGGCCGCGCCGACGGCGACCAGCAGCGTGCCGGCGACGGCCCAGGGCAGATCGCGGCGCAGCCGTGGGCTGGTTTGCGGGTCGGGCCTGCCGGCAACGGTCGGCAGCAGCACGGCGAGGGTACCCATGGCGGTCAGCCCGACGAAGCCGAGCGTGTTGAGATGGAGGTGGAGACGGCGCAGGGCAGGCGCCTGTTGCGGCCAGACCGTGCTGGCGAGAATCGCGAGCAGGGCCGCCACGAGGCAGGCCAGCGCCGCTTCGTACCAGTCCAGGCCGGGGTGGGGACGGCCCAGCATGCCGGCGCGCCGGCGGCGGCTCCAGACGAACAGCGCGCTGGCAGCGGTTACGGCCAGCAGCGCGCCTGCCTGTTGTCCCCAGAGCATGCCGGGAAAACCGAGCGCGGCCACCACCAGCGCACCGCCGGCCAGCGCCAGAACGGGGACGGTAGCCAGTGCGCCGGGTGCGCTGCGGGTGCGGGTGAGCACCGGGATGAAATGGCTCATGGCACCGAAGATCAGCGGCATGGCGCCTACCGCCAGAATCAGGTGCAGGGCGGCGGCACGGCCGGCGTGGGGCGACCACAGCAAGGCCGCGGCAAACGCGGTCAGAGCGAGGAACACCAGCGCCGGCAACACCGCCGGGCCGTTCAGGTGCGGACGAAGTCGATCACGATTTCCCCCGGGTTGCGCTGCAGGTACTGGATCGCAACGGCGTCGCCATAGCGGGCGCGCAGCTGGTCGAGCAGCGGCAGCGGATCGTGGTCGTTGACGAAACGCATGCGCTCGCCCGAGTTCAGCGCGTCCAGCGCACCGAAAATGGCGGCGTGGCGGAAGCGCTTGGCGATTCCGCGCGCGTCGAACGGATAGACCTGATCCTGGCGAAGATGCAGATGAGTGCTCATGGACGTCGTCCTATAGATGTAAATGGAATACATATTATAAGCACGGGATCGTATTTTCTGCGCTTATAATATGTTTTTGTTTGACGTGTTTGGCCACCATGCAACTCACCCGCTTTACCGATTTTTCCCTGAGGGTGCTGATTTACCTGGGCGCGCATCCCGATGACCGGGTCACGGTAGCCGAGATCGCCAGCGAGCACGGCATTTCCCGCCACCACCTGACGCGCGTGGTACACCAGTTGGGCGTCAAGGGCTACATCGAAACGGTGCGCGGCAAGGGGGGCGGCTTCCGGCTGGCGCGTCCCCCCGAGCAGATCCGGATTGGCGATGTGGTGCGCGACATGGAAACCGGGTTCGAACTGGCCGAGTGCTTCCGGCCAGGCGACACGGCATGCCGCCTGTTGCCAGGCTGTGCGCTCAAATCCGTTCTGCTCGATGCGGGACGCGCCTTTCTGGCCAGTCTGGACGCCTACACCCTGGCGGATTTGTTGCCCGCCTTTGCCGTCCCCGCCTGGGCCGCCGACGCGAAACTAGGAAAAGCGCCCGCCGTGCCGGGAAAAACGCCGCACGGCTGACAGCAGGTTGAGCTCCAGCAGCACCGCCGAGAGCGCCAGTCCGATACCCGCCGGGACGGCCAGCAGCTTTGGCCAGAACGGAGCGGCGATGAGCAGCATGCAGGCGCCGAGGTGGAGACGAAATTGCCAGCGCTTTGCGCGTTCCGCAATCATGTCCTTCATGGTGGGGATGCTGCCCGCGCGCGCCTGCAACTGGGCTTGCAGGTGAAACCAGGCGAGGAAGGGCACGATCTTGTAGAGCATGCCGCAGACCACGCTCACGGCGAAGCCGGCGACGAACAGCACGCCCAGCAATAGCGGATAGGCATCGCTGCCCGCCCAGGCCGGCCAGAGCCGGGCCAGCAGCCAGACGGCCGTGCCGGCGATCAGGCTGGCCATGCCGACGCGCCAGAAATCCAGGGTGACGTCGGGCAGCTTTCTGCGGCGCCGCGATTGCAGGCGCAAGGTGGCCAGCGCGAAGACCAGAACCCCCGCGGCGAGACCGCTTTCGGCGAGCAGGGTGATTTCCGTTGCCGCGGGCAGCAGCGGGGCAATCGCATGCAGCAGCAGCAAGGCAAGGATGGCGCCGGCCAGCCAGCGCATGAGCCGGGGAGGGTAGGGCGGCGTGATCTGGAACATCGGCACGACCTGGTAGGCGACGCCGATCACCAGCAGCAATATCCAGCCGAGCAGGCCGAAGCCGACATGCGCGGCGACGAAGATTTCGTCTTTGGCTGGTGTCCATCCACCGGCCCGCATGCTGGCGAGCGCCATGCCGAGGAGAAGGGTCAGGCCGAGGCTGATCGCGGCGAGCCGCATGCCGGTCACCGTGGCGCTGGCAACCGCGCGCCGCAGGCCGATCGCCGTTGCGGCGAGGAAAACTGCAAAACCGCAGCCCAGCAGGAGCATTGCGGCGGCGAGCGCACGCGCGTCTGCGCCGAGGAAGCCCGCCATCAGGGCCACGGTTCCGGCCGCAAGCAGAAAATGGGTGGACGCGGCCACGCCGCGGGACGCGGGCAATGCCGCCCCTGCCACCACCGGCAGCATCTGCAGCAGCGCACCCAGCATCGCCATGGCGAGGAAACCCAGCGTCAGCGCGTGAGTGAGCGCGAGCGCCGGCAGCGTCCAGCGCGAGGCCAGCGCAGTGGGGGCCAGCATGATCAGGACCGCGGCGGCCAGCAGGAACAGCGGCGCGGTGAGAAAGAACCGCAGCGGCTGCGCGAATGGCGGTGCCTGTTCGAAGGAAAGTCCGGTTTGCATACTCATGGTTGGGCGGGCATTGCCTGTGCCGCTATGCGGTGGGGGGCTCCTGCAGCGTATTGCCCTGCGCCGGCCGGATCAGGATTACATAGCTTCCATCCGCCTGCGCCGCGGTGTCGTGGCGGTAGCCGCGGCTATCGAGGATGGCATACAGCGGAAAAGGTTGGCGATGCAGCAGCAGCCGGATGTGCTGGCCGGGCTGCAGCAGGGCCAGCGTGTGCAGCACCTGTTCCATCGGCTGCGGCGGTTCCAGCCAGCGGGCGTCGACGAGGATTTCGTCAGCCGGCGCGGCCATCAACACTGCGTGCGGTCACTTCGCCACCGCATCCATGCTGCGGATCAGTGCCTCGCTATCGGCCGCAAGCACCTGATCGGACATCGGGTAGAGCATGTTTTCCTCCTTCAGATTGTGCTGCTGCAGCAGCATGTTGAGCGTTTCCGACAGGCCGAGATAGCCGTTGTGGTCGGCCGCCAGCGCCGCGCGCGCCATGTCCTGCAGCAGGGCGCGCATCTGCTCGTGCTCGGTGCGCATGACGTAGGTCGGCCCCATCGTGTTGCCGGTACGGGCTTCGAACGCGGGGAACAGCACCTCTTCCTCCATCCTCAGATGATGCACCATCGCTGCCTGAAAGCGGTCGAACAGGCTGCGCGCGTTGTCCCAGTTCTTCTGCGCCACGGCGGCTTCGGCGGATGCAAACAAATCGTCGCAGGCGCGGTGGTCGCCTCCCAGATACTCCAGAATCATACCCATGCTATGCCTCCATAAGTCGATGAAAAAATACATATTTAAGTTTATCAGGATATGCCAACCTTAATTTCTCCTTGACTTGAACACAAGATGTCGTATGTTTGACGTCGGCAATGCACAAAATGTTGATCAGGAGGCGATGGGAATGAATTCAGTGATAGCAGCGCTGCCCCGCGAAGTCATCAAGCGCGACGGGCATCAGGCCATATTCGATGCCACAAAGATACGTTCGGCCATTTTGCGTGCCGGGCAGGCCAGCGGCGAATTCGGCGAAGCCGAAGCCGACTTGCTCACTGCCCAGGTGGTGAAGGTGCTGATCCACAAATTCCGCAACGCCCCGCCGAGCATCGAGCGCATCCAGGATGTGGTCGAGCAGAGCCTGATTGCCGCCAACCACCTGGCTACCGCGCGTGCCTACATCGTCTATCGCGAAACGCACAAAAAGCTGCGCGAGGACCGCAAGACACTGGTCGACGTCGAATCCTCGATCAACGAATACCTGTCGCGCCAGGACTGGCGGGTCAACGCCAACGCCAACCAGGGCTACAGCCTGGGCGGCCTGATCCTCAACGTCTCGGGCAAGGTGGTGGCCAACTACTGGCTCAACCACGTCTACCCGCCCGAGCTCGGCGAAGCGCACCGCGACGGCTCGATCCACGTCCACGACCTCGACATGCTGGCCGGCTACTGCGCCGGCTGGTCGCTGCGCACGCTCTTGCACGAGGGCTTGAACGGCGTGCCGGGCAAGGTCGAGGCGGGGCCGCCCAAGCACATGTCCTCCGCGGTCGGCCAGATCGTCAACTTCCTCGGCACGCTGCAGAACGAATGGGCCGGCGCGCAGGCGTTCTCGTCGTTCGACACCTACATGGCGCCGTTCATCCGCAACGACGGCATGAGCTACGACCAGGTGCGCCAGTGCATCCAGGAGCTGATCTACAACCTCAACGTGCCGTCGCGTTGGGGCACCCAGACGCCGTTCACCAACCTCACCTTCGACTGGACCTGCCCCGAGGACCTGCGCGAGCAGGTGCCGGTGATCGGCGGCAAGGAAATGTCCTTCACCTACGGCGAGCTGCAGGTCGAGATGGACATGATCAACCGTGCCTACATCGAGGTGATGACTACCGGCGACGCCAAAGGCCGCGTGTTCACCTTCCCGATCCCGACCTACAACATGACGCCGGACTTCCCCTGGGAGTCGGAAAACGCCGAACGCCTGTTCGCCATGACCGCGCGCTACGGCCTGCCCTACTTCCAGAACTTCATCAATTCGGAGATGAAGCCGAACCACATCCGTTCGATGTGCTGCCGCCTGCAGCTCGACCTGCGCGAACTCCTGAAGCGCGGCAACGGCCTGTTCGGCTCGGCCGAGCAGACCGGCTCGGTCGGCGTGGTGACGGTCAACTGCGCGCGCCTGGGCTACGAGTACAAGGGCGACGAAGCCGGATTGCTGCGCCGCCTCGACGCGCTGCTCGACATGGCGAGGAACGGGCTGGAAATCAAGCGCAAGGAAATCCAGCGCCTGATGGACAACGGCCTGTTCCCCTACACCAAGCGCTACCTCGGCACGCTGCGCAACCACTTCTCGACCATCGGCGTGAACGGCATCAACGAGATGGTGCGCAACTACAGCGGTGGTGCCCATGACATTACTCACTCGGAAGGCCACGCCCTGGCGCTGCGCCTGCTCGATCGGCTGCGCGACAAGATGCGCGACTACCAGGAAGCGACCGGCAACCTCTACAACCTGGAGGCCACCCCGGCCGAGGGCACGACCTACCGCTTCGCCAGGGAAGACCGCAAGCGCTGGCCCGGCATCCTGCAGGCCGGCACGGCGGAGCAGCCCTACTACACCAACTCCTCGCAACTGCCGGTGGGCTTCACCGACGACCCCTTCGAGGCCCTGCTGCGCCAGGACGACCTGCAGACCCGCTACACCGGCGGCACCGTGCTGCACCTGTACATGCGCGAGCGCATCTCCACGTCAGAGGCCTGCCGGCAGCTCGTGCGCACCGCGCTGACCCGCTTCCGCCTGCCCTACATCACGGTCACACCCACCTTCTCGATCTGCCCGAAGCACGGCTATCTCGCAGGCGAGCACGAGTTCTGCCCCAAGTGCGACGAAGAACTCCTCGCTCGCCGCGGGCAGGCCCACTGATTCTTTTACCCACAACCTAAGGAGCGACCATGTCCCCGACCACCGAACACATCCCTTTGCAGGACCACGAACGCCAGCGCTGCGAAGTCTGGACGCGCGTTATGGGCTACCACCGCCCGGTGTCCGAGTTCAACGCCGGCAAGCAGGGCGAGCACGCCGAGCGGCGCCACTTCATCGAACCCGATGGCGGACGCACGGCCCATGCCTGAGTCACGGCTGGCGGTGGGTGGCCTGGTGCC
>NZ_JANJXQ010000094.1 GCF_024708915.1 Thiobacillus sp. | reverse complement strand
CTGTCGGGGGTATTCGTGCTGCTGATCATCGTGGGGGTGTTCTGGTCGATCAAAAGCGGCCAGTTCGACGACCTCGAAGGGCCGGCCGAGCGCATCCTGATGGACGACGACGACCCTTTGCTGCCGACCCGCCGCTTGAGCCGCAAGGATGACGGCCAAAACGGGAACACGTACACAAACGCGCACAAGTAAATTAAAATCGATCAACTTTGAATGGAGTACGCACAATGAAACAGCTTCTGACTTTTCAGGGTTTTCCCATGGTGGTGGTGGTAGCACTGATCGTCTGGTCATGGATCAGCATTCTTTCCGTGGTGATCGGTTCCTTGTTCTGAATTGATCCGCAAAACAAAAAAGCCCTGCAACAGCGGGGCTTTTTTGTTTTGCCGGGTGCACATGCGGGTTTCCGCAAGGCTCCGGCCCTACCGGACTTCGCGGCATCCGAGTCCGATGCACGCAATGCGGGCGCTACCAGTCGGCGCTGAATTGCAGGCCCCATACCGGCGCAGTACTGCGCGAAGATGCTCGCGTACCCAAGGGTGCGTCGCCGATTCCTGTGGCCAGTGCAGGCATGCGCTGGCCGATGGGCTGCAGGCGCAATGTCGTTTTCACTCCCAGCAAACGGTCGGTTTCCGCACTCAGCACACCCAGCGGATCGGTGATGAACAAGGTGGCCTTGTCCGCCCAGTCGAGTTTCCCGGGTTTGGCGCGGATACGCTCGCGTAGCGGGGAAAAAATATACTCGCCGACGAGCGCGCCGACCACCGGCGTCACCACCAGATCCTGGATGGAGACGGGTTCGGCCAGCGCTTCGGCGCCGTACTCCCAGATTGTCGATAGCAGCGCGGAATACAGAAACGCCTGAGCCCGCTCCAGACCGCGCTCCCGTGCCTGTATGTAATAAGCGCCGCCCCAGTAAGGATGCAGGACGTAATTGATCCACCAGCGGTCGGTGTCCCACACCGGTTTGCTGACATTGTTGCGCCACTTGCTGAAGCTGTAGTTCTGTTTCGCTTCGCTATCCCAGCCCGAGATGCTTTCCGGGGCCAGGTACAGCACGGCCACGCCGACAAATTGGTAACCGAGGAAATAGGCGGCATCGCGGCTGACACCCTGCCAGTCCGGCTGGGCGTCCAGTGGCCCGCGCCAGCGGTATCCGTAGGGCTGGGTTGCCGGGTCTTCCTGTGCTGCCGGATCGGGGCTGCCGGCGGGCGTGTCCTGGGATTCCGCCGGCAGTGCGGGGCGCAGCCACGCCCGCCGTAGCGGCAAATTCGGCCGGTTCGGCGGCCATCGAGCTGCCTGCTGCGGGCAGGCTGACAGCGCAGCCGAGGCAAGCGCAGAGCAGGCGGCGTAGCCCCGCTTGTGCGGCTCCGCTTCGAGCGCTACACGAGCGCACCGCGGATATCCTGGCGTGGGCGCCCGGATAACCGGAACCGGCCATGCGATATGGGGGTGCTGTCAGCATGGAGACACCAAGGTGGCAAGTGCTCCGAAGATTGTACAGGATCGAACCGGGTGGGATCGGTCGCAGCGCCGAAGAGGGCGGTAGCCCAGGAGCCCGTATTCCCGGGCCCTGCAAGATGGCTGGAAGGCGTCGGGAAAGCGGATCAGGCGGGGATCGCGGCGCGCATTTTTTGCAGGGCGCGTGCTTCGATCTGGCGTATGCGCTCGGCCGACACGCCATACTCGGCAGCGAGCTCGTGCAGGGTCGCGGCTGCGTCCTCGGTCAGCCAGCGCGCTTCGATAATGCGGCGGCTGCGTTCGTCCAGGTTCTCCAGCGCGGCGGCCAGACCGCTATGGAGCAGGCGTTCGGTCTGCTCGCGCTCCAGCAGCTGCGCCGGGTTTTCGTCCGGGCTCGCCAGATGCGCCAGCGGGTTGTAGCCCTCTTCGCCGTCGTCCACCATCGGGTCGATCGACACATCGTGTCCCGACAGGCGGGTTTCCATTTCCAGCACGTCCTTGCGGCTGACGTTGAGTTCGCGCGCCATGGCGTCGGCTTCCTGCACCGTCAGGGCTTTAAGCGACTGTTTCAGGCTGCGCAGGTTGAAAAACAGTTTGCGCTGCGGCTTGGTGGTCGCCACCTTGACCAGACGCCAGTTTTTCAGCACGTATTCGTGGATTTCGGCGCGGATCCAGTGCAGTGCGAACGACACCAGGCGCACGCCGCGATCGGGGTCGAAGCGCTTCACGGCCTTCATCAGGCCGACATTGCCTTCCTGGATGAGGTCGGCATGCGGCAGGCCATAGCCCAGATAATGCCGCGCCACGCTGACCACCACGCGCAGGTGGGAGACCACCAGCTGGCGCGCTGCCTCGACGTCCTGCTTGTCGTGCCAGGCACGCGCCAGGCGCTGCTCGTCCTCCAGACTGAGCATGGGATAGCGGTTGACCGTCTGGATGTAACTATCCAGGCTGTAGGCTGCAGGTATGGGTAAAGCGATGGTTTGGCTCATGGTTGCGAATACTCCCTTGCAAATGATTTTAGCACTCACGGCATAAGAGTGCTAAGGGGGCGGAGGGTTCCGCAAGTGGCAATGAAATCAGCGTGCCGCCATGACCTGGCGGAGCGTGCGCGTCACCGTGAGCCAGGCGCCAAGCCAGCCAGACAGGGTGGTCAGTCCCAGTACAACGGCCATTTCGGCCGCTGTCGGCGGCAGCAGATGAAAAGTGGAGCCGTACAAGCCTGCCAGCTGCTCGACGGGCGCGCGCAGCACCCAGGCTGCCAGCGCCAGCACGCCGCCCGCTGCCAGTCCCCCCAGCAGGCCTTGCAGCGCCCCGAGGTAAAGGAAGGGGCGGCGAATGTAGCGGTCGGTGGCGCCGATCAGGCGGCTGACCTGGATTTCGTCGCGGCGGGCCAGAACCAGCGCGCGGATGGCGTTGCCCGAGATGGCGATGAGCGCGATGGCGAACAGTCCGGCCAGCAGCCATACGACGCTGCGTCCGATGACGAGTGCGGCCTGCAGGCGCTCGGCCCACTGGCTGTCGAGGTGGGTTTCAGCCACGCCCGGCAGCCTGGCCAGATCGGCCGCCACCCGTGCCAGTTCCTCGCGTGAGCTTGCCCGGGCATGCACCACCCAGGCGTCCGGCAGCGGGTTCTGCGCCAGGCCGGCGGTGATGTCGGCCAGATCCTGTGCCGCACTGAGCGCGGCAAGCGCGTCCTCTTTCGGCACATAACGGGCCTGCGCGATATCCGGCTGCTGCAGCCGCCCGGCGATGGCCAGCTTGTGCGCGGCCGACGCATCGGCGTCGAGGAACACGCTGATTTCCGGCTGCGCCGGCAGGTCGCCCGCCAGCCGGCCAAGATTGCCGAGCGCCAGATACAGCCCGCTGGGCAGGCTGATCGCCACGCCCATCGCCAACGCGGTCAGGAACGTGCCGACCGGTTGCCCGAGCAGGCGGGCCAGCGCGGCAGCGAGCGCATGTTTCTGGTGGCGCAGCCAGCCGATCATGGCGTCGCCTCCGCGACCTTGCCGTGATCCAGATGCAGCGTGCGGCCGCCCAGCGCCGAGATGGCGCGCTCGTCGTGGGTGGCGATCACCAGCGTGGTGCCGACCTGATGGAAGTCGCGGAACATCGCCATGATGTCGGCGGCATAGCCGGCATCGAGATTGCCGGTGGGCTCGTCGGCCAGCAGCAGGGCGGGGCGGCTTACCAGCGCGCGGGCGATGCACAGGCGCTGCTGTTCGCCGCCCGAAAGGCTGACCGGGTTGGCCTTCTCGCGCTTCAACAGGCCGACCTTGTCGATCACCGCGCGTGCGCGCTTGAGCGACTCGCGGCGGTCGAAACCGGCGATGTCGAGCGGCAGCACCACGTTGTCGATCACGTTGCGGTCGAACAGCAGTTTGTGATCCTGGAACACCAGGCCGATGTTGCGGCGCAGATACGGCACGGCGCGCCGCGACAGACGGTTGATGTTCTGACCGCTGACCGACACCACCCCGCTGGTGGGCCGCTCGATGGCGGCGATGAGCTTCAGCAGGGTGCTCTTGCCGGCGCCGGAATGCCCGGTCAGGAAAACCAGTTCGCCCTGCTCGATGGCGAGATCGACGCCGGACAGGGCCTCGTGCCCGCCGGGGTAGCGCTTGGTGACCTGGCTGAAGCCGATCATGCGGCGAACACCGCCTCGACGAACTCGCGCGCGTCGAACGGCCGCAGGTCGTCGACGCCTTCGCCTACGCCGATATAGCGCACCGGGATCGGCTGTGCCGGGCCTGACCGAGCCTGGGCGATGGCGGCGATGGCGCCGCCCTTGGCGGTGCCGTCGAGCTTGGTGAGCACGAGGCCGGTGACGCCGAGCGCATCGTCGAATGCCTTGACCTGCGCCACCGCGTTCTGTCCGGTGTTGGCATCGAGCACCAGCAGCACTTCGTGCGGCGCGCCGGGCGCGGCTTTTTCGATCACCCGCTTGACCTTCCTGATCTCTTCCATCAGGTGCAGCTGGGTCGGCAGGCGGCCGGCGGTGTCGGCCAGCACCACGTCGATGCTGCGCGCCCGAGCGGCCTGGATGGCGTCGAAAATCACCGCGGCGGAATCGCCTTTTTCCTGGCTCACCACGGTGACGTTGTTGCGCTCGCCCCAGACCTGCAGCTGCTCGCGCGCGGCGGCGCGGAAGGTATCGCCCGCCGCCAGCAGCACCGACAGGCCCTGTGCCTGGTACAGCTTGGCGAGTTTGCCGATGGTGGTGGTCTTGCCGGCGCCATTGACGCCGGCCAGCATGAGGATGAAGGGCTTGTGCGCGGTGACGTCGAGCGGCGCCTGCAGCGGGGTCAGCAGGTCGACCAGCGCCTGCTTCAACGCGGTCTGCAGATCGGACGCCTCGGTCAGCCCCTCGCGCCGCACCTTCTTCTGCAGGGTGTCGAGCAGGGCGTGGGTGGCATCGACGCCGACATCGGCGGTGATGAGGATGGTTTCGAGTTCCTCGAACAGCTCGGCGTCGATCTTGCGCCCGACACCGAACAGGCTGGAAAGCTGGCCGCCCAGCCGGCCGCGGGTTTTGGCGAGCCCCTGCTTCAGCCGTTGCGCCCAGCCGGGGCGCGACTCGACCGGCTGCGGGGCGACGGCTTCGGTCGGCGCGTCAGGGACGGCCGGTTCGGCGGCGGGCGGTTTGGACTTGAAGAAACTAAACACGGATAAAGGCGGTCAGCACAGCTGTTTGACGGACGCGGTATCTTATCATTCAGGCAGTCGACTCCACACGGGCTTCGGCCAACAGTGGACCGGCATCCTTGGGATGCATTCAATCGGAGGTGAACGACATGGTCGGCATGCGGGGAATGTTGCTGGCGCTGCTGGTGGGCAGCGCACAGGCGGCGGTGACGGATGTCACACTGGACAATGGGTTGCGGGTGATCGTGCAGGAAGACCACCGCGCGCCGGTGATGGTGTCGCAGGTGTGGTACCGCGCGGGATCGCTGGACGAATTCAACGGCACCACCGGCGTGGCGCACGTGCTCGAACACATGATGTTCAAGGGCACGCAGACGGTGCCGCCGGGCGAGTTCTCCAAGCGCATCGCCGCCGCCGGCGGCCGCGAAAACGCCTTTACCAGCCGCGATCACACCGCGTATTTCCAGCAGATGCAGAAAGACCGGCTGGCGCTGTCGATGCAGCTGGAGGCCGACCGCATGGCCAATCTCGTCATCAGCGACGCGCTGTTCGCCAAGGAAATCCAGGTGGTGATGGAAGAGCGCCGGCTGCGCACCGACGACCAGCCGCAATCGGTGGTGTACGAGCGCCTGATGGCGGCGGCTTACCAGGCGCATCCCTACCGCCGCCCCATCATCGGCTGGATGGACGATCTCTCGAACATGACCGGGCAGGACGCGCGCGACTGGTATGCGCGCTGGTATGCGCCCAACAACGCGACGCTGGTGGTGGCGGGCGACGTCAAGGCCGGCGAGGTGATCGAACTGGCCAAACGCCATTTCGGTGCGCTGCCGGCGCGTGCGCTGCCGCCGCGCAAGCCGCAGGACGAGCCTGCGCAGCTCGGCGAGAAACGCATCGTGGTCAAGGCGCCGGCGCAGCTGCCCTATCTGCTGATGGCCTGGCATGCGCCCACGCTCAAGGATTGGGAGCAGGATACTGCGCCGTACGCGCTGCAGGTTCTCGCGGGCGTGCTCTCCGGCAACGATTCGGCGCGGCTGCAAAAATCGCTGGTCAAGACCCGGCAGATCGCGGTGAACGCGAGCGCGGGTTACGACGCCATTGCACGCGGACCGGGCATGTTCATGGTCGACGCGACACCGGCGCCGGGCACATCGGTGGCGGCGCTGGAAAAGGCCGTCCGCGAGGAGGTGCGGCGCATCCAGCGCGACGGCATCGACCAGGCGGAACTCGCACGGGTCAAGGCGCAGGTCATCGCGGCCGACGTCTATCAGCGCGATTCGCTGTTTTATCAGGCCATGCAGCTGGGCGAGTACGTGACCGCCGGCCTGCCGCCCGAGGCGCTGGCGCGCCGGGCCGACAAGTTGCGTGCGGTGACCGCCCAGGAAGTGCAGGCCGCCGCCCGGCAATGGCTGCAGGACGACCGGCTGAGCGTGGCCGAGCTCGACCCGCAGCCCCTCCAGGCCAAGGCGCAGCGCACCGCCGTGCCGGGAGTGCGCCATGTCAATTAAAGCCATGTCAATGCAACGCTTCTTTTTTGTCCTGTTGCTCGGTCTGCCGCTGTCGGCGCAGGCCGCGCTGGCCATCCAGCACTGGCAAACGCCGCAGGGCGCGCGGGTGGTCTTCGTCGAAAGCCGCGAGTTGCCGATGCTCGATATCTCGGTGGATTTCTCCGCCGGCAGCGCGCGCGATCCCGCCGGCAAGACGGGGCTTGCCCATCTGACGCACGGACTGCTCGATCAAGGCGCGGGCGGCCTTTCCGATACCGCCATCGCGCATCGCCTGGCCGATGTCGGGGCCGTGCTGTCGGGGAATTTCGACCGCGACCGTGCCGGCGTCGCGCTACGCACCCTGTCGTCCGCCAGCGAAAAGGCGGCAGCGCTCGAGATACTGGCGCACGTGCTGCAACGGCCCGATTTTCCGCAGGCGGTGATCAAGCGCGAGAAACAGCGCCTGATTGCCGCCATCCGCGAAGCCGAAGCCGATCCCGGCACGGTCGCCGGCAAGGCGTTTTATCGGGCGCTCTACGGCACGCACCCTTATGCGCACGACGAGGCGGGCGACCCTGCCGCCATTGCGCGGCTGACGCGGAGCGACCTGCAGGCGTTTTATCGCGCGCATTACAGCGCACCCAACGCCGTGATTTCGCTGGTCGGCGACATTCCCCGCGCCGAGGCCGAGGCCATCGCCGCGCGCCTGGCGGCCGGCCTGTCCAAGGCCGCGGCGGTGGCGCCGCTGCCCGGCCCCGCGCCGGCAGCAGCATCCGACGCGCGCATTGCCCATCCTTCCACGCAAAGCCATGTGCTGGTCGGGGCGGTGGGCATGGCGCGCAACGATCCCGATTTCTTTCCGCTGTTCGTCGGCAATTATGTGCTGGGCGGCGGCGGCTTCGATTCGCGGCTGATGCGCGAGGTGCGCGACAAGCGCGGCTACGCCTACAGCGCCTACAGCTATTTCATGCCGATGGCCGAGGCCGGGCCGTTCCAGCTCGGCCTGCAGACCAAGCTGGAGCAGACCGACGACGCGCTCGAGGTGGCGCAGGCGACGCTGCGGCAGTTCATCGCCGACGGCCCCAGCGAAGCTGAACTCGACCAGGCCAAATCCAATCTCACCGGCGGATTCCCGTTGCGCATCGACAGCAACAGGAAAATCCTCGATTACCTGGCGGTGATCGGCTTTTACCGGCTGCCGCTGGATTATCTGGATACCTGGGTCGGCAAAGTCGAGGCAGTCGACGTGGCGGCGGTGAAACAGGCGTTTGCCCGCCGCATCGACCCCGACAAGCTGGTGACTGTGGTGGTGGGGGCGGGCAGTGCTCGCTAAGCGCGCGCCGCCGCAGCGGGCGCACGGCGCGCCCAACCACGTGCGCATCATCGGCGGGCAATACCGTCGGCGGCTGCTGGAATTTCCCGACGGCGCCGGCTTGCGTCCGACCCCCGACCGCGTGCGCGAGACGCTGTTCAACTGGCTGGGGCAGGATCTGCCCGGCTGGGCTTGCCTGGATCTGTTTGCCGGCAGCGGCGCGCTGGGTTTCGAGGCGGCTTCGCGCGGGGCGGGGCGCGTCGTCATGATCGAGCGCGATCCCAGGGCGGTCGGCGCGCTGGAAAAAAACCGCGTCACGCTCGGCGCCAGTCAGGTCGACATCCTGCGGGCCGATGCGCTGGCCTGGCTGGCGAACAGCCGCGAAACCTTCGACCTGATTTTCGTCGACCCGCCGTTCGACAGCGGACTGGCCGGGACGGTGCTCGCCGAACTGGCGCCTCATCTCAAATCCAGCGGCCAGGCGTATATCGAGCAGGCTGCTCCGGTGGTCGCGCCAGCGGGGCTGATCGTCCACCGCAGCGGGCGCGCGGGGCGCTCGCATTTTGCGCTCCTCGTCAAGGAATAAGCGATGCTGACTGCTGTCTATCCCGGTACTTTCGATCCCATCACGCGCGGCCATGAAGACCTGGTGCGGCGTGCGGTGCGGCTGTTCGATCATGTCGTCGTCGCGGTGGCCGAGTCGCGCAACAAACGGCCTTTTTTCAGCATGGAGGAACGGGTGGCGATGACGCGCGACGTGCTGGCCGACGTACCGCAGGTGCGGGTGGAAGGTTTTTCCGGACTGCTGATCGACTTTGTTGCCGAACAGGGGGCGATTGCGGTGTTGCGGGGGTTGCGCGCGGCGTCCGACTTCGAATACGAATTCCAGCTGGCCGGGATGAACCGCAATCTGAAGCCCGATATCGAAACGCTGTTCCTCACGCCGTCGGATCAATACATGTTCATTTCCGCCAGCATGATCCGCGAGATCGCGCAGCTGGGCGGCGACGTGACGCCCTTCGTCCACCCATTGGTGGCGCAGCGATTAAGTGAGAAAATAAGCAGAAACTGATATGACCCGGAGAACGCCATGTCGATGATGATCACGGACGAATGCATCAATTGCGACGTCTGCCTGCCCGAATGCCCCAACGAAGCCATTTCCCAGGGTGATGAGATCTACATCATCGATCCCAACAAATGCACCGAGTGCGTTGGCCACTTCGATACGCCGCAATGCGTGGAGGTGTGCCCGGTCGACTGCATTCCGCTGAATCCGGATTACCCTGAAACGCGGGAGCAATTGCAGGAGAAGTTCCTGCGCCTGACCGCCGGCAAGTAAACGCTCAGGCCATTCTGGCCAGCTGCGCCTCGCCCGGTTCGCCGGTCAGGACATCGGCGACGCGCAGGTTGATGCGTGCCAGATGCTCCAGTTGATCGCTCACGGTTCCGCTTGACGCTTCCAGTTCGGCGATGCGTTCGTCCAGCGTTTCGGTCGCGGCATGAATGCGGCTGACGCTATCCAGCCGGCGCTTCAGCTGGCTCTTGTGTTCCCGCACCTGGGTTTCCATCGGTGCGATCAGCGCCTTCAGCCAGGCTTCGGTCTCGCTGTTGGCCAGCTCGAATACCTGCACCACCTTGCTGGCGAGCGTTTCGAAAAAGCGCGCGGTCAGCTGACTCTGGCCCACGGTCAGCATCTTGAACACGGTGTTGAAGCGTTCGTCGAAGATGCGTTCCAGCCGCGCCATTTCCTTGTGGTATTTGCGCAGGCTGTGGTCGGGCGGGCTGACCGCCGCCAGCCCGTGTTCGTCGCTGAATTTCTGGTACATCGCCGTCATCATGGCGCGGATTTCCTGAATCAGCGCAGCAGAGGCATCCAGATTGCCGTCCAGCTGGCGGAAGAAACGCCCCATCGCATCGAGCAGGCCGGTGCTGAAGCGGCTTTCCTCCATCGCCTGCCGGACGCGGCGCACCTCGCCGCTCAGCGTCCGCATGCCCAGCCGCTGGCGCAGCGCATCGACCTGCGAGGCGTACACATTGCGCAGCGCGTTGAACTGCTGCAGGCCATGCTCGAACTGCTGCTTGTCTTCGTTGGCCTTGACCATCATGTGCTGGATGACGTCGCGGTTCTTGCCGCGCAGCCCCTGCAATTCCTCGACCTGATCCTGGATGCCGGCGAGCCGCGTTTCCAAGAGCTCGGTGGCCTTGATCACAACGTCCTCCACCACCGCCTGGGCCGAGTCGCTGACCAGCGCCTGCTTGCAGGGGAGCAGTTCCTGGGTCAGGGCCGCCTCCAACTCAGGCAGCCGGCTTTTCGCCAGCAGCGCTGCATCGCCACGCACCTTGGCGACCAATGCCTTGTGCGCCGACACCGGGTAAACCTGGGTGGCCGGCAGGTCGAGCAGCGCAGCGCTGCCGGCCACCTGTTTGGCGATTTCGGCGTCGATTTCGGGCGGCGTCCTGAGTTCGTCCCACAGCCCGTCGATCTTGTTCAGTACCACCAGCCGGGCACGGCTGGCGGCGTGTATCGGCGCGATGTGCTGGCGCCAGATTTCGATGTCCGATTTGGTGACCCCGGTGTCGGCGGCCAGCAGGAACAGCACCGCATGGGCGTTGGGCAGCAGGTTGAGCGTCAGTTCCGGCTCGGTGCCGATGGCGTTGAGCCCCGGCGTGTCGAGAATGACCAGACCCTGCTTCAGCAGCGGATGCGGAAAATTGATCAGCGCGTGGCGCCAGCGCGGGATCGTAATGCTGCCGCCGCGCGCCAGGTTGCGCGCGGCTTCCTCGTCCAGCGGGTTGAGCAGGCCGTAGGCCTCGGCGGTGGCCGCGTCGACGTCGACGGTGTCGGCCAGCCGCATCAGCGTCGCGCTCATGTCGTCAGCGGAATCGAGGTTGAGCGGAAATTCGGTCCAGGCGGCAGCGTCGCGCTTGAAGTCGCCGATGCCGCCCGCGCGGGTTCTGGTGTCGATCGGCAGCAGCCGCAGCGACGGCCGCTGGGTAGGGGTGTAATACAGTTCGGTGGGACACATGGTGGTGCGCCCGGCGGACGACGGCAGCACGCGCTGGCGGTAATCCGAAAAGAAAATTGCGTTGATCAGCTCGGACTTGCCGCGCGAAAACTCGGCGACGAAGGCCACGTTCAGCGTGTCTTCCTGCAGGCGGCCCAGCAGCTGGCCAAGCCGCATCGCGGATTCGGCGTCGCCCAGTTGCTGCGTGTCGAGCCAGTCGCGCAGCGCTTCGATGCGCACGTACACGGCATCGCGCCAGGCGCTGTAACGCTCGAATTCGTCAACCAGGGCGGTCGGTTTCATGCGGGGGATCACCGGGTAAGTCACGGTCAGTTAGCGACATGATAATGACAAACTTGATCGAGGCGGCGGCGGCTCAATGCTGGCAGCCGGGACAGTAGAAGCTCGCACGCTGGCCCTGCACGATGCGGCGTATCGGGGTGGCGCAGACCCGGCATGGCTGGCCGGCGCGGTCGTAGACCCGTGTCTGCAACTGGAAATAGCCGAGTTCGCCGCTGCTGTGGACGTAATCGCGCAGCGAGCTGCCGCCTGCGGCGATGGCCGCTGTCAGCACCTGCTTGATCGCCGCTGCCAGCCGCGCGCAGGCAGGGCGGCTGAGGCGGCGCGCGGCGGTGGCGGGACGGATTCCGGCGTGAAACAGCGACTCGGACGCGTAGATGTTGCCGACGCCGACCACGACCCCGGCATCCATGATGACCTGCTTGATGGCGGTATTGCGGCGTTGACACTGCGCGTGCAGGTAGGCTGCGTCGAACGCCGGAGTCAGCGGTTCCGGCCCGAGATGGGCCAGCAGCGGATGCCGTGTCGCGTCGTGAGTCCACAGCACCGCGCCGAAGCGGCGTGGGTCGCGCAGCCGCAGCGTGGTGCCGTCGTCGAACAGCCAGTCGATATGGTCGTGCAGGGCGGCGGGCTCGCCGGGCTCGGCAAAGCGCAGGCTGCCCGACATGCCCAGATGCACGATCTGGGTCGCCGCGCCAAAGTCGAACAGCAGGTATTTGCCGCGCCGATTGATTTCCCTGAGCATCAGCCCTGCCAGCCGCGTTTCCAGATCGTCCGGTACCAGCCAGCGCAGACGCGGGTTGCGTATCGCGATGCGCGCGAGCGTACGACCCTGTAGACGCGGCAACAGACCCAGACGGGTGGTTTCGACTTCGGGTAATTCAGGCATGGCGCGATCGGGATCGAGTACGGCGTGGCAGTAAACAGGGCGTCGATGCAAGGTCGGCATCGTTCATACAGGGGGTCTCCGCAAGCCGGAGCCGGACCGGACCCCTATTCTAGGGCCTGTTAACGCGCATTTCACCCCTGCGCCGGACCGATTTCCGGCGTGCCCGGATATTGGACAGGCGCATTCTCCTCTGCCGCTGTGGCCCGGCGGCGCCGGCAGGGCGTTCGCGCTATCAGGCAATGCGAAACTGGGGCGGCTTCATCGGGCGCAGATTTCGAGTGAACCTTGCTTGCGGGCAGGCCTCGAAAGCTTAGAATCGTGACAGCGACTCCACCAAGGCGACATACATGACCCACCTCAACGTTCTCCCACTCTGTGCAGCGCTGGCGCTCGCGACCGCGTGCAGTCAGCCCGGCGTCAAAGCGTCGCAGCCTGCGGTGGCGGAAACCCAGGCAGCGCCGGCTGTCGTCGCGGAAACGCAGGCGCCGCAATCCGCCGTGGTAGTGGGCGAAGCGGTCGCCGACCCCGCCGCAGAGGCGGCTGCCAAGGCACAGGCTGCGCTGCCCAGGCAGCCGCTCACCCCCGAAATCCTGTTCAAGTTTCTGGTGGCCGAGGTGGCGGGACAGCGGGGTGCGATCGGCGTTGCCAATTCGACCTATCTCGATCTGGCGCGGCAGACGCGCGATCCGCGCGTAGCCCGTCGAGCGGTAGAGGTCGCGATGTTTGCGCGCGACCAGGCAGGGGCGCTGGAAGCCACCCGGCTGTGGGCAGAGACGGAGCCGAACCCGGAACGCGCACAGCAGACCCTGGCGGCCTTGTTGCTGGGCGAGGGCCGCTTCGACGAGGCTGAACCTTTGCTGAAAACCCTGTTGAAACAGGATGCGGCCAACGGCTTTCTGCATCTGTCGGCGCTGACGGGCAAGCTGCGCGACACCCAGGCTGCCCTGGATCTGGTCGAACGGCTGGCAGCGGATTATCCGGAACTGCCGGAAGCGCGCTTTGCCGTCGCGCAGGCCGCAGCCAGTGCCGGCCGCTTCGATGCAGCCGTCGCGGCCTTGCAGCAGGCCGACAGCCTGCGTCCTGGCTGGGAGCCTGCGGCGCTGCTGCGCGTGCAGATACTGGGCAGGACGTCGCGCGCCGATGCGCTGGCCTTCATGCGCGGCTTCCTGGCGACCCATGCGGGCGCACGTGACGTGCGGCTGACCTATGCGCGCACCTTGGTCAATGCCAATCAGTTCGCCGAAGCGCGCGTCGAATTCACCCGTCTGATGGGCGATTTTCCGCGCAATGCCGAAGTCAGTCTGGCCGCGGGTTTGCTGTCCATGCAAATGGGCGATTTCGACGCGGCGCGCGATTTGCTGACGCAGACCCTGGAATACAACCCGCGCGACCCGGATACCGTACGGTACTACCAGGGGCAGCTGGCCGAGCAGATGAAACAGCCCGAGGCGGCTGCCGCTTTCTACGCCGAGGTCAAGACGGGTAATTATCTGGTTCCCGCGCGCGCGCGTCAGGCCGCGTTGCTGGCGCAGGCGGGCAGGCATGATGACGCGCGTGCGCTGCTGGCTGCCACGCAGGGTGAAAACGACGGGCAAAACGTGCGGCTGATTCAGGCGCAGGCCGAACTGCTGCGCGACAGCAAGGCGCATGCGGCAGGTTTCGACCTGCTGTCGGTGGGGCTCAAGCGTTATCCCGATTCGGCGGATTTACTGTACGACCGCGCCATGGCTGCGGAAAAGCTCGACAAGCTGGACGTGCTGGAAGCCGATCTGCGTCGCGTGATCACGCTGCGCCCCGGCGACGCCCAGGCTTACAACGCGCTGGGCTACACGCTGGCCGACCGCACCGGCCGCCTTGCCGAAGCGATCGTCCTGCTGGACAAGGCCCTGGCGCTGGCTCCGGAAGACCCCTTCATCCTGGATAGCGTGGGGTGGGCACAATACCGTTCGGGCGATCTGGCGCGTGCGCAGGAATACCTGGAACGCGCCTACAAGGCGCGCCCCGACCCCGAAATCGCCGCCCACCTGGGCGAGGTGCTATGGGCGCGCGGACAGCGCGACGAGGCCGGCAAGCTGTGGCAGACCAGCCTGCAAATCCATCCGCAGAACGAGGTGCTGCTGGAAACCCTGCGCCGGTTGAAACCCTGATGAGACATCTGCTGGCGGCATTGCTGCTGATGCTGGCGGCCGGCTGCGCGTCGGTGCCGCCCTCCGTTCCCGCTGTTGCGCTGCCCCACGCCAGTTGGACGCTGCAGGGGCGCATCGGCGTCCAGGCGGGCGAACAGAGCCTGTCGGGGAATATCCGCTGGCAGCACCGTGCGGAAGCGGATGAGGTATTGCTGATTTCGCCGCTGGGGCAGGGCGTGGCGCGCATCGTGCGCAACGCCGAGGGGGTGACGCTTGAAGCGCCGAATCGGTCGCCGCGCCGCGCACCCGACGCCGAGTCCCTGACGCGCGAGGCGCTCGGTTATGCGCTGCCGGTGGCGGGCCTGGCATGGTGGGTGCAGGCGCGCCCCGACCCCGGGCGCAGCTTCGAGGCCACGCATGACGGCGCCGGGCGCATCGTGCAGCTCAAACAGGATGGCTGGGTGATCGATTACCTGCAATACGCTGCCGATGCGCGTCCGCGCAAGCTGGTGGTGGCGCGCGAGGGGCTGGAAATCCGCCTGGTGGCGGACAACTGGCAAGCCGAATGAGCCACGCCTATCCCGCCCCCGCCAAGCTGAACCTGTTCCTGCACGTCGTCGGTCGGCGGGCCGATGGCTACCACCTGCTGCAAAGCGTGTTTCGCCTGATCGACCGTGCCGATATTGTGCATCTTGAATTGCGCGACGACGGCCGCGTGGTGCGTGCAGACGACCTGCCCGGGGTGCCGGAAGAACGCGATCTGAGCGTGCGTGCGGCGCGCCTGCTGCAGGCGCATGCACCGGCAGGCGCCGGAGTGGGCATTCGCCTCGACAAGGTGCTGCCGATGGGGGGGGGGCTCGGCGGCGGCAGTTCCGACGCAGCCACCGTGCTGCTCGCACTGAACCGCCTGTGGCAGGCCAATCTACCGCGCGAAGCGCTGCAACAACTGGCTTTGCAATTAGGCGCCGACGTGCCCGTTTTCGTGTTTGGCCAGACCGCGTTTGCCGAAGGCGTGGGCGAAATCCTGCATCCGGTTAGCGCACCGCCAGCGTGGTATGTGGTGCTGATGCCGCCGGCGCAGGTGCCGACCGCCGCAATTTTTGCGGCGCCGGAATTGACACGCAACACGCCACCCCTCAAAATAGCGCCCTTTTCCGCAGGCATGGGTCGTAACGACCTGCAGTCCGTGGTCGTTCAGCGCTATCCTGAAGTCGCCCGTCATCTCGCATGGCTGGCCCAGTTTGGCGACGCGCGAATGACCGGTTCGGGTGCCTGTGTGTTTGCATCATTCGAGACGGAAGAAACGGCGCGCGACGTGCTGCGCCAACTGCCTGAAATGATGCAGGGTTTTGTGGCGCAGGGTCTCGACAGGCATCCCCTGTACGATTTTTGCGCCGGGTAGTGCCCATTGGGGAGTCGCCAAGTGGTAAGGCATCGGATTTTGATTCCGACATTCGCAGGTTCGATCCCTGCCTCCCCAGCCAGTTAAGCGAACAGCCGCCAGTGGCGGCTGTTTTTGTTGTTGTGCGGACCAGCCAAAACGCCGGAGACTCGCGTGTCCATAGACAATCTGATGGTGTTCAGCGGGAATGCCAACCCGCGTTTAGCCAGTGATGTGGTGCGTCATCTCAATATCCATCTCGGGCGTGCCACCGTGTCGCGTTTCTCCGATGGCGAGGTGATGGTCGAAATCCTCGAGAACGTGCGCGGCAAGGATGTGTTCGTGCTGCAGTCGACCTGCCAGCCGACCAACGACACGCTGATGGAGGTGATGGTGATGGTTGATGCACTGAAGCGCGCCTCGGCTGCCCGCATCACCGCGGCGATCCCGTATTACGGCTACGCGCGGCAGGATCGGCGCACCCGGTCGGCGCGGGTGGCGATCACCGCCAAGGTGGTGGCCAACATGCTGCAGGGCGTGGGCGTAGACCGTTTGCTGACGATGGACCTGCATTCGGACCAGATCCAGGGATTCTTCGACATCCCGGTCGACAACATTTACTCCAGTCCGATCCTGTTGGGCGACATCTGGAAGCGCGACCATCCGAACCTGATGGTGGTGTCGCCGGACGTCGGCGGGGTGGTGCGGGCGCGGGCAATCGCCAAGCGGCTGGAATGCGATCTGGCGATCATCGACAAGCGCCGCCCCAAGCCCAACGTGGCGAAGGTGATGCACATCATCGGCGACGTCAAGGACCGCACCTGCATCATCATGGATGACATGGTCGACACGGCCAACACGCTGTGCGAGGCGGCCACCGCGCTGAAGGAGCACGGCGCGAAAAAGGTCATGGCGTATTGCACCCATGCCGTGCTGTCCGGCAGCGCCGCCGAACGCGTGACGAATTCCGCGCTCGACGAGCTGGTGGTGACCGACACCATTCCGCTGCGCGACGACGCGCGCGCATGCAAGAAAATCCGGCAATTGTCGGTGGCTGAATTGCTGGCGGAGACCATCCGCCGCATCAGCAACGAGGATTCCGTCAGTTCGCTCTTCATCGAGTAGGGCTGGCTGAATGCCCCTGGTCGCGGGGGCTTTTGGGCATGCATTGACCCTTTTCGGCAATGCATCATCAAGCAGTTAATTGGAGAAAACCTATGAATATCGAAGTCATCGCCGCCAAGCGTGAGTTGCAAGGTACGGGTGCGAGCCGCCGTCTGCGTCACGCGGGCAAGGTCCCCGGCATCGTCTACGGCGGTACTGCCGCCCCTGTGCAGATCGAGCTGGACCACAACGCGCTGTACCACGCGCTGCGCAAGGAGGCCTTCCATGCCTCCGTGCTGACCCTGAATGTCGACGGCGCCAAGGAAACCGTGCTGCTGCGCGACGCCCAATGGCACCCCTACAGGCAGCAGGTGCTGCACGTCGACTTCCAGCGCGTCGACAAGGATCACAAGATCCACGTCAAGGTGCCGCTGCACTTCCTCAATGCCGACGTGGCGCCGGGCGTCAAGACTGGCGGCGGCAAGCCTCACCACATCGTGACCGAACTCGATGTGCAGTGCCTGCCCGGCAGCCTGCCTGAGTTCATCGAAGTCGACATGGGGCAGCTCGAGGTCGGTCATTCGATCCATGCGAACGATCTGAAATTGCCCGCAGGTGTCGAACTGGTTGCCCACGTCAAGCAGGAAAACCCTGCAGTGGCGTCGATCAATGCGCCCAGGGGTGGTGGCGCTGAAGAGGCGCCCGCGGCGCCTGCGGCGTAACCAGGCTGCGCAATTCCCGGGAATTTTCATCCCGGTGGATTGTGGGCCGTGTGCGGCATGACAGCGCCTCGCCTGATTGTCGGCCTCGGTAACCCCGGGCGCGACTACGAAGAAACCCGGCACAACGCCGGGTTTTGGTTTTGCGCGCGCCTCGCGCAGGCATGGGGCATGCCGCTGGCGCACGAGTCGCGCTTTCATGGCATTGTCGGGCGCCGTCCCGGAAACGTCTGGATGCTGCTGCCGCAGACCTTCATGAACCGCTCCGGCCAGGCGGTCGGCGCGCTTGCGCGCTTTCATCGCATCGCCCCGGCCGACATTCTGGTGGTGCACGACGAGCTCGACATCCCGCCCGGCCAGTTGCGCCTCAAGTTCGGCGGCGGCATGGGCGGGCACAACGGCTTGAAAGACATCACCTCGCATCTGGGGACGCAGGATTACTGGCGGCTGCGCATCGGCATCGGCCATCCCGGCGACCGCAATGAGGTCGTGAATTACGTCCTGAAGCCGCCGCGCCGCGAGGAGCAGCCCGAGATCGACGCAGCGATCGAACGTGCGGTCGGCCTCATGCCGCTGATCGAACAGGGCGAGTGGAACGCGGCTGTCCAGCGCGCCAATACCAACCCGTCAGCCAAACCCAAACAGGAAACCCCATGAGTCTCAAATGCGGCATCGTCGGATTGCCCAACGTCGGCAAATCCACGCTTTTCAATGCGTTGACCCAGGCAGGCATCGCAGCGGAAAACTATCCTTTCTGCACCATCGAGCCGAATACCGGCGTGGTCGAAGTGCCCGATCCACGTCTGGCGGCGCTGGCGCAGATCATTAATCCGCAAAAAATTGTCCCGGCCATCGTCGAGTTCGTGGATATTGCGGGCCTGGTCGCGGGGGCGTCCAAAGGCGAGGGGCTGGGCAACCAGTTCCTCGCCAATATTCGTGAAACCGACGCGATCTGCCACGTGGTACGCTGCTTCCACGACGAAAACGTGATCCATGTCGCCGGCAAGGTCGACCCGCTGTCCGATGTGGAAACCATCGCCACCGAGCTGGCGTTGGCCGATCTGGCGAGTGCCGAAAAAGCACTGGCGCGTTATGAGAAACCCGCCCGGGCTGGCGACAAGGATGCGCAGAAAATGGTTGCCGCCCTGAAGCCCGTGGTCGCCACCCTGAACGAAGGCCGCCCCGCCCGCGCCGCCGGACTGGATGCGGAGGGGCTGGCGGCGATCAAGTCGCTGTGCCTGATGACGGTGAAGCCCACGCTATATGTCGCCAATGTGGACGAGGATGGCTTCCACGACAACCCCATGCTCGATGCCCTATGCGCGTTTGCCGAAAAAGAGGGTGCACCGGTCGTGCCGGTTTGCGCAGCGCTGGAGGCCGAGCTGCAGGAATTGTCGCCGCAGGAGCGTGTGGAATACCTGAAGGAACTCGGCTGGGATGAGCCGGGGTTGAATCGCCTGATTCGCGCCGCCTACGATTTGCTCGGTCTGCAGACCTATTTCACCGCCGGGGTGAAGGAAGTGCGCGCCTGGACTATCCATAAGGGCGACACCGCACCGCAGGCGGCAGGGGTCATCCACACCGACTTCGAGCGCGGCTTCATTCGCGCGCAGACCATCTCGTTCGAGGATTTCATCGCCTGCAAGGGCGAGCAGGGCGCCAAGGAGGCCGGCAGGATGCGTGCCGAGGGCAAGGAATACATCGTCAAGGATGGAGACGTCCTGAATTTCCTGTTCAACGTGTGAGATTGAATACCGGGGGCGGGGAATTTTCATGCGGGGTGTTTGACAGGGCCTTCTGAAAGACCCTATAATTTCGCGCTTCGTTTGGGTGGGGTTCCCGAGCGGTCAAAGGGATCAGACTGTAAATCTGACGGCTCTGCCTTCGAAGGTTCGAATCCTTCCCCCACCACCAGGTTTTTGCAGTTCGAGCGGGGCTAAGCGGGGAGCGTGGTTGTTGGCGCTTTGGCGGCTTTACAGCCACGGTCTACCCCTTGCGGGTGTAGCTCAATGGTAGAGCTGAAGCCTTCCAAGCTTAAGACGAGGGTTCGATTCCCTTCACCCGCTCCAGTTTTGTGTGGGCTTATTTGACAGTAAGTCCGAGGCCCATGTAGCTCAGTGGCAGAGCACTCCCTTGGTAAGGGAGAGGTCGGCAGTTCAATCCTGCCCATGGGCACCATGTTTTTGCGTGTCGATAAAGATGGCGGCGCGCCGGTTTGAAAAGCGGTTGTCGGGATGTTGATGTGGTTGACTGTATCGGTTCTTGTGCAAATTTGAGGGGTACTTGAAATGGCTAAGGAAAAATTCGAGCGGACCAAGCCGCACGTAAACGTAGGCACGATTGGACACGTTGACCACGGCAAGACCACCTTGACCGCGGCGATCACCACCATTCTGTCGAAGAAATTTGGCGGTGCTGCCAAGAA
>NZ_JANJXQ010000048.1 GCF_024708915.1 Thiobacillus sp. | reverse complement strand
CGCCGAAGTAGCGTGCGTGGCGGGCAAGGTGCCGTACTTCGAGGCGCTGGGCTTCATGCCTTTGGCGGCGCGTGGCCCGCAGGTGGTGCTGAACACCCGCAACCAGGCATCCCCCGGCGTGGTGGCCGTGCAGGACCTGGCACCGATCTTCCAGTCGAAGGAGGTACGGCAGATTCACAGCTACCTGATGAAACAGCACGGCGAAAAAGCCATGAGCAATGCGGAAAAGCAGCGGGATCGGCTGCTGGATCAGCTGACCGAGCAGGCCGACCACCTGATCGAAACGTTCACCGCAGCCCGGCGTCTGCACTGATCGTCATCGCCGCTTCCGCAACAGCGCATGGACGGCGGCGCACGCTGGGTTCAGATCTTCACGCAGGCAAAAATCGCGTTGCCTGAAGCCTCGTTCCAGGGCAAGAGCTTCTCGTAGTCATGCTCGAGCACATGCACCTCGAAATTCGGCTGCAGCAGTTCGATCAGCTCGGCGAAGCTGAGCGCCACCATCGCGTGCTCGTCATGCCAGATCTGACTTTTTCCGTCGACGGTTCTCTCGATGCGCAGCTTCAACGCCTGCCGCTCGCCGTCGCCGGGGTAATGCCAGCCAGAGCTGAAGCTGAACAGACCTTCCGCATGCCGCGTGCTGTGGGAGACGAACGAAGCGTTGTCGATCTGACGCTTGTCCACGGCGTTGAAGCAGAACAATCCACCGACCGCGAGGGCGTCATGCACACTGGCGATACAGCGCTTGAGCCGTTCGAGCGTGCCACTGTAATGGATGGAATAGAGGAAGCAGGTGATCAGGTCGGTTGGCTGGTCCAACGAAAAGCCACACATGTCCTGCAACGAGAAGCGGGCTTCGGGACAACGAATGGCCGCCCGGTCCAGCATCGGCTGGTTGATGTCCAGACCGCTGCTCTGGTAGCCGGCATCGATGAAATGGCGCACATGCGGCCCGGTTCCGCAGGCGAGATCCAGATGCCTGTTGCCGGCATTGCCGAACAGCTGCTGCAGACGCTGAACACAGTGGCTTTGCGCGCCGTAGTCGATATCGGCGCACATGAGATCGTAGTAACCCGACAAGTCGGTATAGAGGGCATCGCCGGGCATGGTGACCTGTTAGCGGGAGCGTAGGGGGCGCGCATCATATCCCGCGGCCGGCGAAACCGCCCGGCGATCTGCGGCGACCTCAGCGGCAGTTTCCCGCGCAGCCACCGCGTGCGCAGGCCGGTGCTTCGGGGTTCTTCAACACCCGGCTATTCACCACCCCGGCGGCACTCATCAGCTTGGTCACCGGCGCATCGTCCGCAATCGTCACGTCTTCGGCCAGCCCACAGGCCTCTCGCAATTCACCCCAGGTCTTGGGGCGCAGCGCCATCGCATGGCGGACCTCGTAAACCTGGCCATTGGCTTCGCAGCGATAGTCATAAGTCGGCATGGTTATTCCTCCCTGGGTTGAGCTAGGCCGGGGCCGCCAACCGTCCGCCTGTTGAACGTACAGCCAAAGGACGACGCAGAATCGCTGGCTACGCGCGATCAAGCCTGCTTGATCGCTACCAGCACGAAGCCCACCACGATGCCGGCCAGGGCGATCAGCCAGCCAATCCGGTGTGCACGGTTCTTTTCGGCTTGCCGCACGGGGTCCACGGGTTTTTTCTTTCTCACGGTTCACCTGACTCTGAATAAAGACGGCTGACGCCAAACGCCGCCGCGCGCCCTTTTAAGCCGCTCGGGGCGAATTGTCCAGTGAGCGGCGCGAGGGTTGTACCAGCGCCATTCCGCCGAGGCTTTTCCGGCACCGCCGGAGTTCCGAGCGCGCGCCACACCCGTGCTGGATTACGCGCCGCTTACGGCGCGCCGAACAGCGCCGTCCAGTAGATCGCCGCGTCGCTCTGCGGATCGACCGCATAGGCCGCGCCGAATTCGCTGTACTGCGGGTTCATCAGATTCGCGCAGTGACCGGGGCTGGCCAGCCAGCCGTCGAGCACCCGGCGCGGAGTCGGCAGTGCGGCAGCGATGTTTTCGCCCACCACGCCGCCGGTATAGCCGGCCAGTTCGGCGCGGTCGCCGGGCGTGCGACCGTCCTCGCTCAGATGACTGAAGAAATTACGGTTGGCCATCGCTCGACTGTGGGCTTCGGCCGTGCCGCCGAGCGTCGCGTTCCAGCCAAGTGGGGCCGCCGCGGCAAAGGATTGCGAGCCGCACTGACGCGGCTGCGCACGCGCGGTATTGATCAGCTCCAGCAGTTTCTGGCCTTCGGCCTGCCAGTCGCCCAGACGCCCGTCGAGCAGCGGCCGCGCCAGCACGATGCGCCAGTCGCGGCCCTCGCGGCTGACGCCGATATCGACGAACTGCGGATCGAGCAGCACCTGGCAAAAGCTCTCGTGCAGCGCCTGCATCGCCGCCGGCGCATCTCGCGGCCCGGACAGGCTGATGGCTTGCACCGTCATCATCGGATAGGCCGCACGCGCCAGTTCCTGCTGCAGATCGCCCGCACCGATGGCCGGCAGATTCAGGCGTGTGTCAGCCGTGAGTGGCGGCAGTTCCTCGCTGGCCTTGCTGCCGCAGCGCTGCACCTCGCTGCGATAGGCATTGATCGCCTCGACCAGCTGCGCTTCTTCGGCAGCCGCCCAGCCGGTGAACAGCAGCGTGGCGAACAGCAGGACGGATGAAAGAACACGCATGGCAGCTCTCCGGCAAAACCCTGACGAAACGGTACGCCCATGGCGCAAGCGAACGTCATGGTGCGCGACGTCGCCGCACTTGTCATCCCGCAGCTCGCCGGCTGTGCGGGTTAGGCCGGCTTGGCTATGATCGAAAGCCATGAACAGCCCGCCGCCACTCCGCCAGCCCTGCCCGCCCGGCACTTGCACCTGCCAGCGCGATGCGTTGCTGCAAACTCCGGGCGCCGATACACGCATTCTGCGGCTGACCCTGCATGAGGAGCGGCGCCTGCTCGAGCGCTTGGAGAAGGTGCAGAGCCTGGACGACCTTGAGCATCTGCAGCAACGCATGTTCGAGCAGCTGGGTATCCGCGTGGATATCGCCCCCGGGCACAACGAGGTGCGCAGCATGCGCGGCATCGCCATCGACTTCGCCGACCAGCCCGGCCTGTGCCGCAAGACCCGCCCGGCCATCGCCGCCGCCATTCGCCGCGCCCTGCAACAGCGCCCGGAAATCGCCTGGCGCCTGCTGGATGCGCATGACCTGTTGGGTGGCCTCTAGATACCTAGCCATCAAACGTTCCCGCTTAGAAACGTCCGCCGGACGCTCCAGCATCCATTTACGGCATGCCCGGCATACCTTCCTCCCACTCGCCCAGCGGCCAAACCCAAACCGGCGCCAAGCCATTACAATGCGCGCCTTCGTTTCATTGCCGGTCTGTGCTCATGTCGCTTCCCAAACACCACCTCGAACTGCTCGCCCCCGCGCGCGACGTCACCATCGCCCGCGAGGCCATCCTGCATGGCGCCGACGCCGTGTACATCGGCGGCCCCAGTTTCGGTGCGCGGCACAATGCCGAGAACAGCGTGGCGGACATTGCTGAGCTGGTGAAATTCGCCCACCTGTTTCATGCGCGGGTGTTCGTCACCCTCAACACCATCCTGCACGACGACGAGCTGGAAGCCGCGCGCACGCTGATCCATCAGCTCTACGAGATCGGCGTCGATGCGTTGATCGTGCAGGACATGGGCATCATGGAGCTGGATATTCCGCCCATCGAGATCCATGCCAGCACCCAGACCGACATCCGCACACTGGAACGGGCCAAGTTCCTCGACAAGGCCGGTTTCTCGCAGCTGGTCCTCGCGCGCGAGCTGAACCTGCAGGAAATCCGTGCGATTTACGATGAAGTGGATTCGACCCTGGAATTCTTCATCCACGGTGCGCTGTGCGTGGCATTTTCCGGCCAGTGCAACATCAGTCACGCGCAGACCGGACGCAGCGCCAACCGCGGCGACTGCTCGCAGGCCTGCCGCCTGCCGTACCAGGTCACTGACCTGGACGGCCGCATCGTCGCGCACGACAAACACGTGCTGTCGATGAAGGACAACAACCAGAGCGGCAACCTCGAAGCGCTGATCGATGCCGGCATCCGCAGCTTCAAGATCGAGGGCCGCTACAAGGACATGGGCTATGTGAAGAACATCACCGCCCATTACCGCACGCTGCTCGATGAAATCATCGAGCGCCGTCCGCAATTCGCGCGCGCGTCATCAGGCCGCGTCGCGTTTTCCTTCACCCCCGACCCCGAGCAGAACTTCAACCGCGAATTCACCGATTACTTCGTCGGCGGACGCCGCGACGACATCGGCGCGTTCGACACGCCGAAGAACCCCGGCCTGTCCATCGGCCACGTCGCCAAGGTCGGCGACAAATGGGTCGAACTGCACACCGATTCGCCCGCTACGGTGCTCAACAACGGCGACGGCCTGTGTTACTACACCTTGCAGAAAGACCTGGCCGGGCTGGCGATCAACCGCGCCGAGCACGTGGGCGAGGGGGTGTGGCGGGTGTACCCGAAAGACCCGCTGGCGGGCTGCAAGGACTTGCGCGCGGGCACGCCGCTCAACCGCAACCGCGACATGAGCTGGATGCGCCTGCTCGACAAGTCCTCCAGCGAACGCCGCATCGGCGTATGGCTGCGGCTGAACGAAACCGCCGAGGGCTTTGCCCTGACGCTGACCGACGAAGACGGCCACGCTGTTACGGCTACGGCACGGCACGCCAAGGAGCCGGCCAGGGATGCGGCCAAAGCCGAGGCCAGCTTGCGCGAACATCTGGGAAAATTCGGCGCCACGCATTTCGCGCCAGCGGGGATTGCCCTGGAACTGGCGCAGCCCTGGTTCATTCCCGCGTCCTGCCTCAATGCCTTGCGCCGCGACGCCGTCGCCGCGCTGGAAGCCGCGCGTGCCGCGGCGTACCGGCGTCCGCAGCGCGCGCAGGCGGTCGAGCCGCCGGCGATTTACCCGGAGGACACGCTGAGCTACCTGGCCAACGTCTACAACCACAAGGCGCGCGACTTCTATGCGAAGCACGGTGTCCGGGTCGTCGCCGCCGCCTACGAGAGCCACGAGGAAACCGGCGACGTCTCGCTGATGATCACCAGGCACTGCGTGCGCTATTCGCTCTCCCTGTGCCCCAAGCAGGCCAAGGGCGTCACCGGTGTGCAGGGCACGCTGCGCGCCGCCCCGCTGACGCTGATCAACGGCAGCGAAAAACTCACCCTGCGTTTCGACTGCAAGGCGTGCGAAATGCACGTCGTCGGGAAACTGAAGCCGGCCATCGCCAAACGCAGCGTGCCGCTGGCATTTTATAAAACCGGCGCCAATCCGGCCGGGGCGCAGGGATGAGCCGGCCGGCGGTGGGCCCGGCAATGTGCTTATGGCGTACGCTGCGGCAGCGTTTCCGCCAGTTTCGCCATGAATGCCGCATGCTGCGCCTCGGCCTTCTGAAACGCCGCAATCAGCCGTTCGGCATCCCCGGTCAGGCGGCTTCCCGCAGGCCCACTTTCGACTATCGGGCTGCCCCAGGCGGTGTTCATTGCATCGACGGCATCCCACGCGGCCTTGTAGCTCATTTTCATCGCCTTGGCAGCCTTGGAAATGGACCCGGTTTCGCGAATGCGCTGCAGCAGTTCGACGCGTCCGCGCCCGAGGAAATTTCTGCCGTCCAGAGTCAGCCAGAAGCGGCCATCGGCCTTGAGCATGGAATTCATGGGTTCCAGTTTAACAAAGCGGCGGCGTAACAAACGACCATTGTCATCCCGCTGCAGGCACCTAAAAATAAGGTTCTTAATCGAAGGAGATTGTCATGAAAAAAACACTTGCCGTGTGCGCGCTGCTCTGTCTGCCGTTTTCTGCGCTGGCCGCGGAAAGCTACAGCGTGCTGTTCAAAACCCAGGGGACGTTTGAGGATGTGCGCGATTCGCTCCAGATAGCGATCGAGGGCAAGGGCCTGAAAATCACCAACACCAACAAGATTGCCGCGATGCTGGAGCGCACCGGCAAGGATATCGGCGAGACCCGGCAGGTGTACGGCAACGCCGAGCAGTTCGAATTCTGCAGCGCCACGATTTCGCGCAGGATGATGGAAGCCGACCCGCACGCGATCATGATGTGCCCCTACAGCGTGGCGGTGTACACGATTCCCGGCGACAAGACGGTCTACATGGCCTACCGCAAGCCGGCCGTAACGAAAAATCCGGCGCTGAAAAAGGCGCTCGGTGAAGTCGAGACGCTGCTCACCGAGATCATCAAGGACGCGATGTAAGCGCTTGACTGCGGGGCCGTCGGCCAGGGCGTGAAATTAGTGTCAACACGCCCTAGAATGCGCGCATGATTCCGCCCGTTGCGTTCCAGCCATGACCGCCTTCCTCGTTATCGGCCTGGGGGCGGCCATCGGCGCGTGGTTGCGCTGGGGACTGGGGCTGTGGCTCAACCCGCTGTTTCCCGCGATGCCGCTCGGCACGCTGGCCGCCAATCTGATCGGCGGCTACTGTATCGGCCTGGTCATCGCCTGGTTTGCCGAGCATCCCGGCGTGCCGCCGGAAGCGCGGCTGTTCCTCATCACCGGCCTGCTCGGCGGGCTGACCACGTTTTCCACGTTTTCTGCCGAAGTCGTCACTGCGCTGATGCGCGGCCTGTGGCTCAGCGGCGGTTCGATCGCGCTTGCCCACATGATGGGCTCCTTCCTCGCCACCGGGCTGGGGTTTTATTCGCTGAGGCTTTTCAAATGAACGCTGTCTGCCTGCAGGTGTTTGTCTCCGAAGCCAGCCGCCATCGCGGCAAGCCGACCTACGAATGGCTGCTCGATACCGCAAAGACACAGGGCATCGGCGGTGGCTCGGCCTTTCGTGCGCTGGCCGGGTTCGGCCGCCATGGGCGCCGCGACGCGGGCTTTTTCGAACTCGCGGGCGAACTGCCGGTGGTGGTGGAATTCTTCGTCGAGGCGGCGCTGGCCGACCGGCTGCTGGAGGCCATTGCCGCGGCGGAATTGAAACTGGTCTACGCCAGGCTGCCGGCCGAAATCGGCGTCACTGCCTAGGCGCGGCTTTAACGCGGCCCGGCGTGTTCGAGCAACTGATTCTGTTCGTCGCCTCGCTGGCGGCCAATTTCTTTTCGGCCTTGTCGGGCGGCGGAGCGGGGCTGATCCAGTTTCCCATGCTGATTTTCCTGGGGCTGCCGTTCGGCATTGCACTGGCCACCCACAAGGTCGCCAGCGTGGCGCTCGGCCTGGGGGCGACGCTCAGGCATCTCAAGGAATCGCATCTCGAACGCCGTTTTTCTCTGATCATCCTCGGCGCCGGCCTGCCCGGCGTGGTCCTCGGTGCGGCGACGATCCTGCATGTCCCCGAGCGCATCGCCACGCTGTCGCTGGGCTTGCTGACGCTCGGACTGGGGCTGTATTCGGTATTCAAGCCCCGGCTCGGGCTGGAGCACACGCCCAGGCATCGGCAGGGCGCGGCGCTGGCCGGCGGCATGGCCGGGCTCTTCATCGTCGGTTTCCTCAATGGCTCGATCACCAGCGGCACCGGGCTGTTTCTCACGATCTGGCTGATCCGCTATTTCGGGCTCGACTACACCCGTGCGGTGGCCTACACGCTGATCCTCTGCGGCCTGATATGGAACGGCACCGGCGCGCTGGTGCTGGGCGCGATCGGCACCGTGGCGTGGGACTGGATGCCGGCGCTGCTGGCGGGCTCGCTCGTCGGCGGCTATCTGGGCAGCCACCTGGCGATCAAGAAAGGCAATCTGTGGATCAAACGGGCGTTTGAAATCGTGACGATATTGATCGGCCTGAAACTGATCCTGGGCTGAACCTCAACCACTTAGTGTCGTGACTCAGAAATATCGCAACATGAAACGGCGTCTTTTTCCGCATGACGGCGTTGCTCGTCGTTGCCATAGAGCAGGCTATGTCGCCCACCCGCAAGGGGTAGGCCGTGGTTGTAAAGCCGATAAATCGGCAACAACCACGCTCTCCTCGCGCCTTGCCCTGCGAAAAAATCCATCCGTTTCATTACGTTTCCCTATTTCTGAGCCACGACACTAGTTTTCGTCGGCGTGGATGCGGTTGCGGCCGTCGCGCTTGGCCTGGTAGAGCGCTTCGTCCGCCGCCTTGATCAGCGCGTCGCCGGTTTGATGCAGCGGGTAGGTGGCGATGCCGCCGCTGGCGCTGGCGCGGAAATGGGTGTCGCGATACGGATGGCGGATGTGCGCGAAATCCTGGCGAATGCGGTCCATGACGGCGAAGGCCTGTTCGGCATCGGTGTGCGGCAGGCCGATCAGGAACTCCTCGCCGCCATAACGGCAGAGGATGTCGTGCTTGCGCAGGCGCTGCTTGAGCAGCCACGACAGGCTGCGGATGACCTGGTCGCCGACCGGATGGCCGTAGGTGTCGTTGACCTGCTTGAAATGGTCGATGTCCATCATTACCACCGACAGGAAGCCGCCTTCGTGCGCCACCCCCGACAGCAGCATGTCCAGCATGTGTTTGCCGCTGGAGTGATTGAGCAGGCCGGTCAGGCTGTCGTGATACATGGTGCGGCGCAGCGCGCGGTAACGCTCGATCTTGCTTTTGACGATGGCGTTGAGAAACACCGGGTTGAACGGCTTGGTGAGGAAGTGGTCGCCGCCCAGCCGCATGGCGTCGACCTGCAGCGCGACGTTGGTCTCGCCGGACAGGTAGACGATGGGCGTGCTGAGGAATTCGTCGTGCTGGCGAATGATGCGCGCGACTTCGACGCCGGTGCAGTTCGGCATGTACATGTCCATCAGGATCAGATCCGGATTGAACTGCTTGAGCATGTTCAGCGTCTGGCGCGGATCGTTGACGATCTCGGAGACGATCTGGTTTTCCGCCAGGGTGCGCCGGATCAGGTGGCTGGCTGTCTTCGAGTCCTCCACGATCAGGACGCGATACGCTTCCTGCTCCTGCCGCTCGTTCAATTCCATGATGTGTTCGACGATGGCGTGCGCGGGCGTGCCTGCCATCAGGCAGCTATCGCAGCCGCCCCGCAGGGCTTGTTGCAGCTGCTCGAAATCGGAACGCACCCCGAGGCAGATCAGCTGGCCCATTGCAAACCGTTGCCGCAGCGCCTGGATCCGGCCGTACCACTCGGCTTCGGGCAGGCTGCCCATGTCGAGCAGCAGCAGGGGGGCGGCGCACGCATCGTCCGGCAAGGGCTGTTGCCAACCGATGAATTCCGCGGCCATGCCGAAATAGCCGAGCTGCGCCTGCAGTGCCTGCCAGTCCGCCGGATTCTCTCCGATCAGCCAGGTCTGGCTGATGCGCATGGCCTCGGCGGCGGCAGGCTGCAGATCACGGGTCTGCCCATCCAGGCCGGCGCTGGCTGCGGCATGGGTCTGCGTCATGCGGTCCAGCGCGAGGATGCGTTCGTTGAGATCGTCCAGCGCAGCGTGCGGCAGCGGATGCGCCACCTCCGCATGGAACAGCGTCAGCGTGACCTGCTCCAGCTGATGACTGGCGTGGTGCAGGGCCGTGATGCCCTTGTCGATGAGGAACTCGGTGAAGCTGTTGATCGATACCGCCAGTTCGACGAAGCTCTCGAAGCTTGGCGCCACCCGATAACGCTGCCATGTGCTCGACAGGGCCAGATTTTTTTGCAGGAGTTCTTCCGGGGAGCAGAGCATGAGGTCAATAAGTTTCAGTCAATTTTCTTATTAACGTCCATTGCCCCGCTTTATGAAGCGGTTTGCGTAACAGGCCGTGCAGCCCACGCACGGCATACCTATGCGCTTCCCCGTGCACGCGGGTTGCCTATTCCTCGGCGCCTTCCTGCTCCAGACGCAAGTACTGGTTGTAGGCATTGGTGCGGTTGGCTTCGTCGAAGGCCGGCATGGAGCGGTATTTCGACCAGTCGGTCTGCTCGTAGGCTTCGTCGAAAGGAACGAGGTCGCGTGCTGCCTGGCCCATGCGGGCGCGCAGAAACTGCAGGTAGTCGCGGGTGAAGACGAGGTCGCTGCGCGGCACGCGCGAGGGCGCGCCGTGGCCGGGTATCAGGACGCGGGGGTTCAGGGCAATGAGCTTGTCCAGCGCGGCGATCCAGGCACGGCTGTCGGCGTCGCCGACAAACGGCACGCGGCCGCGAAACACCAGGTCGCCGGCATACAGCACGCGGTCCTCCCGGACCAGCATCGCCATGTCCTCGCTGGAGTGGGCCGGGCCGACATGGCGCAGGGCGAAGTGCAGCCCGCCCATCTCGAAATCGGTGTCGCCTTCGAGGAAACGGTCGGCCTCCAGCAGCCGGGTATGCTCGTCCACCCACGGGAACAGCACCTCCTTGCGCTGGGCCAGGCGCGCGGCGGCGCCTTCGCTGCGGGTGGCGCCTTCGGCGGCGCGGTGCGCCCAGATTTCGGCGCCCAGCGCCTTGAATACCTGCAGGCCGTAGAAGTGGTCGGCGTGGTAGTGGCTGACGATCACCCGCTTGATCGGCTGCTGGGTGACCTTGCGGATCAGGCCGACGAGTTTCTCGGCCAGCGGCGGCGAGGCCAGTGCGTCGAACACCACCACGCCGTCGCGCGTGACGACGAATCCGGCGTTCGACATGAAACCCTGGTTTTCGCTGGACGCCGCGCCAGGCAGGCCCTGCACGAAGTAGCTGTGGGCGCCCAGGCGCACCGCCTGCATCGGTACGGTCGCCTCCATCATGTTGACGGGCGGGGCCGCGTGCGCGGCAGGCAGCAGGATCAGCGACAGCAGGGCGAACAGGCGAAGGACCATGGCAGGCTCCCGACAGTGAGCCGCATTATAGACATTCCGTTCCGCCGGGCCGGCCCGCGAGCCGCGTCAGCAGCGCTGCTTCAGCACCCAGGCTTCGAAGATTCCCGCGGGCTGCGGCTTGCTGAACAGATAGCCCTGATAGGTGTGGCAGTGATGCTCGGCCAGGAAAGCGTATTGCGCATCGGTTTCCACGCCCTCGGCCACCACGGCCAGATTCAGGCTCTGTCCCAGGGCGACGATGCTGCGCGCGATGGAGGCATCGTTGGGATCGGTCAGCACGTCGCGTACAAACGACTGGTCGATCTTGATCTCGTCCAGCGGCAGCCGCTTCAGGTAGGCCAGCGAGGAATAGCCGGTGCCAAAGTCGTCGAGCGAGAAGCCGATGCCGCGTGCCTTGAGCGCACTCATCTTGACGATGGTTTCGTCCAGGTTGTCAACCAGCAGGCTTTCGGTCAGCTCGAGTTTGAGCCGGCGCGGATCGGCGCCGCTGCGGTCGAGTACCTGCAGGATCTGGGCGACGAAATCCGGCTGGCGGAACTGCCGCGCGCTGACGTTCACCGCTACGCCGAGATCCGCCATGTAGGGCAGGGCCGCCCAGGCCGCCAACTGCGCGCAGGCGGTTTCCAGGACCCATAACCCGAGTGGCAGGATCAGGCCGGTTTCTTCGGCCAGGGGAATGAACGATGCGGGGGGCATCCAGCCGCGCGCGGGATGCTGCCAGCGCAACAGGGCTTCGGCGCCGCAGATGCGTCCCAGGCTGTCGACCTGCGCCTGATAATGCAGTTCGAATGCCTGCCGTTGCAGGGCTTCGCGCAAATCGGCTTCCAGTTCGGCGCGGGCGGCGACCAGCGCCTGCATGGCCGGGTCGAAGAAACGCAGGGTATTGCGGCCATGGGCCTTGGCCTGATACATGGCGAGGTCGGCGCGCTGCAGCAGTTCGTCGAGAGAGGCCGGATGGTCGTTCAGGAGCGAGATGCCGATGCTCGACGTGCAGTGATGCACGTAGCCGGCCAGCTGGAAGGGGGATGCGAAGCCGGCCAGGATGTTTTCTCCGACCTGGGTGGCAAGCGCCATCGCCTGGTGCGGCGCGGCGGCCAGATTTTCCAGCACGATGACGAACTCGTCGCCGCCCAGACGCGCCAGGGTATCGCCCTGGCGCAGGCAGCGCTGCAGGCGCTGGGCGATCTGCTGCAGCAGCAGATCGCCGATGGCGTGGCCCAGCGTGTCGTTCAGGGTCTTGAAGTTGTCGACGTCGATGAACAGCAGCGCCCCCACCATCTTGCGGTCCGCCTCGACCGCCAGTGCATGCTGCAGGCGGTCGCGCAGCAGCTGGCGGTTGGGTAGGCCGGTCAGGTGATCGTAGAACGCCAGGTGCTGGATTTTACGCTCGGCGGCCTTGCGTTCGGTGATGTTGGTATTGATTGCCAGGATGGCGTCGGGCAGCTGATGCTCGTCGCGCAGCAGGGTCCAATATGCCTCGACGATGAGTGCATTGCCGTCTTTTTGCCGCTGGGCGATCTCACCGCTCCATTCACCCTGGCCCACCGCTTTGCCGATGTTTTCGCGGGAAACCGCTGGATCGCCGTACAACAGGGGTTCGATCGAGCGGCCGATGACTTCGTCGCGCGTCCAGCCATACAAGCGTTCGGCGCCCTTGTTCCAGTAGCGGACGAGGCCGTCGAGACCGCACACCATAATGGCATCCTGTGCCTTGTCCAGCAGCGAGGCCTGCTGGCGGATGTGTGCATCGGCGCTCTGGCGTTCGAGTTCCGAGGCCACCCGGGTGGCAAAAATCTGTAGCGTCGAGGTGATGAAAGCCGTGTCCTGCAAGGGATGGCTGAACAGCACGAACAGCTGTCCGATCGGCTGGCCGGCAGAATCGTCAAGGCGATGCCCGACATAAGCTTGCGCATCCAGCAGGCCGATCGAGGGGGCGGCGGGATAGTGCTCATCCAGCCTGCAGGGAATGACGTGATTGACGGCATCCGTCAGTGCTTCGCAGGGCGTGCCGGCCAGCTCGTATTCGAAGTTGGGAATCAGCCGGCCATCGACGACCGCCACCTTGGTGCAGGCCGAATGCGGCGTGCCGGGCTGGAAACGGGCGATGAATCCGGCGGCGGCCCCCAGCGCATCGGCCATGTTGATCACCAATTCCTCGAAAAACGCCGTGCCGGTGCTGGCGGAGACGCCGGCGGCAATTTTGATCACGGCGGCCTGAATCCGGTCCTGCTCGCGGCGGCTGCGCAGCATGTCGATGCCGAAAGCCAGGTCGTCGGTCAATTCCTGCAGCAGGCGCATTTCGTCGGCGCCGATGCGGGCCACTTCGGGCGCGAACAGGGCGAAAATCCCATAGCTGCGCTGCGCATCGTGCAGCGGCAGCACCACCAGGCTGCGATAGCCGCGGCGTACTGCGGCATCGAGCCACGGCTGAAAGCCGGGATCGCGCGTCAGGTCCTCGACGATCACCACCTCTCTGCTGCGCAAGGCCCGCCCCACCGGGCCGCGCCCGGTCGCCTTGTCCGCAGACCAGCTGAGCTGGATGTCGCGCAGATAGCCTGCGCCATCGCCGGCATAGGCCATGGGGCGCACCGATTGCGCGGCATCCGCCTGCGCAAATCCCACCCAGGCCATGCGGTAGCCCCCCGCGTCGACGGCAATGCGGCAGATTTCGTGCAGCAGTTCGCTTTCGTCGGTGGCGCGGATCAGGGCTTCATTGCAGGCGCTGCGCACGTGCAGCGCGCGGTTGAGGCGGGCGAGCTCCAGTTCGGCTTCCTTGCGGGTGGTGAGATTGGCCATCCCGCCGATCATGCGGATCGCCCGTCCGCTGCTGTCGCGCATCACCGAGCCGCGATCCAGCACATAGGCATAGCGGCCGTCCTGATACTGGAAGCGGTATTCGGCGGACCAGCTTTCCTTGCCAGAATCGATTGCCCGATGGATGCCCTGCGCCACGCGTTCCCGGTCGTCCGGGTGGATGCGGCGCGTCCAGGCGAGACTGTCCGCCGGCAGGTCGGCGGGCGTGTAGCCAAATACGCTTTGCATGCCCTCGTTCCACCAGATGCGATCGGAAACCAGATCCCAGTCCCAGATGGTGTCAGTGGTGGTGCGGGCGACGCTTTTGAATCGCTGTTCGCTTTTGTGCAGCGCCTGCTGGGCCTGCCTGCGCTCGGTGATGTCGCGCCCCGCCGCCACCCAGTGGGTGCGACGGCCGGCGGCGTCGGCAATCGGGGCGATGTCGAATTCGATGCAGACGGCTTCGCCACTTTTGGTGTGGACGATGAGCTCGCTGCGCAGCGGCTGCCCTTTCCCCAGCGCCTGGCGGATGCGCTCCAGTTCGACAGGGTCGGTAAGCGAGCCCAGCAGGAAACGCGGCGATTTCCCCAGCGCGTCCGCGCGCCGATAGCCGGTGAGGCGCTCAAACGCATCGTTGACGAACGCGATGCGCAGGTCCGGATCGTCGATGGGGCCGGCCTCGGCAATGAGGACGATGTCGTTCAGGTGCGCAATGCCGGCTTCCAGCAGGGCAGGCTGCCGTCCGGCCTGGTTGCGTTCGTCGGGTCCGCCGGCGCTCTGCCCGGCGATCTTCAGCAGGATTTCACGGAAATCCGCGAGCATCGCGGCACGCTCCTGACCGTCGGTGTCGAGCGCGAGCACCATCTCGGCGGAGCGGCCCAGAAACGTCAACGGCTGCGAGACGAGATGGAGCGACGGCGTCGGCCCGTCCTGCCGCCGGGTGCCGGCCGGCAGGGCTGGCCCAGGTCGTGCGCGGGGGACGTCGGCCGGGTAGATGTCGCGGGTTGTCAGGCCGAGAAAGTCGGCGCGGGAATAGCCGTAATACGCTGCCGCTGCATCGTTCACCGCCAGAAACCGCAGGGTTTCCAGATCGTAAATCCACATCGGCTGTGGATGAAGGTCAAAAGCTTCGGGAATGGGCATAAGGAGCAGTCGGCGGATTTCCCGGGGCGCGCAGGCCTGAACGCGGATCGATAATGTAAATATCGGGTTTACGGCCACGCTGCCCGCAAACTTGAAGTCACCGGCCCGTCGCGGCACCGAGGCTCCGGCGCGGCTGTGGTATCTTCGTCCGCTGGAAGAAGGGGGTCATGCGTGCTCAAAAAACAGTGGCCGGCGTTTGTGCTGGCGTTCGTATTGCCGCTGCTGGCGGTGTTCTGGTGGTGGGGCGGGTTCAACGCCGTCAGCGTGACGGAAACCGACGCCGGGCCTTATCGCTACGCGTATCTGGATTACGAAGGCCCGATCAGCGACATGCGCAAATCGCAGCGTACGGCGCTGGACAAATTCACCGCTGCCGAGGTGGCGGCAGGCGACACCATCAGCGTGATCCTCTCCGACCCGCGCGCCGCCAACGGCAAGGTGCGCGCGCAACTGGGCTATACCCTGGCTGACGCCGCCCCGATCCCCGAAGGGCTGCAGGAAGGCCGCATCGAACGCCGTCCGGTCTTTTCCGCCCGGGTGCAGGCGGCGGTCCTGCTGGCGCCGTCCAAGGCCTATCAGGCGCTGGCCGACACGCTGGCGCCGCGCGGACGGGCCATCGCCATGCCGACGGTCGAGCTGTATCGTCCGGCGGGGCAGGCAAACCGGATCGGCACCTTTACCCTGGAGATGAATCGCTGATGGCTTTCTTCTCCGTCCTCGCCGCTGTCATCCTCGAACACCTGCGTCCGTTGCGGCAGCCGTTGCCGCACTATCGGCACTATTCCCGCTTTACTCAATGGCTGGAGCGCCGTTTCAATGCGGGCGAGTACAGCCATGGCGTCATCGCCTGGATGCTGGCGGTGCTGCCGCTGCTGGTCGCAGTGTGGCTGGTCTTCATCGCGCTCGACGGCATCAGCCCGTTCCTCGGCTGGGTGTGGAATGTGGCCGTGCTGTATCTCACCCTCGGCTTCAAGTACTACAGCGACGACGCCGAGCAGATTGCGCGCCTGCTGCGCGCAGGCGATCTCGAGGGCGCGCGCGCGCGCCTCGACGCCTGGCGCGGCGGCGATGCCAGCCAGTTCAGCGCCGACGAAGTGGCCCGGGTCACCATCGAGCAGGTCACGGCAGCGAGCCACCGCCAGATGTTCGGCGTGCTGTTCTGGTTCGTGCTGCTGGTGCCGCTGGGCCCGGCCGGCGCGGTACTGTTCCGTACCGCCTCGATTCTGGCGCGGCGCTGGAACGCGACCCAGGGATATTTCGGCGCGTACGCGCAGCGTGCCTTCCATGTCATCAACTGGCTGCCTGCGCGGCTGACCGCGCTGACCTACGCCATTGCCGGCAATTTCGAGGACGCCACCTATTGCTGGCGCACCCAGGCGGCCGCCTGGCTGGAGCCGGAAGAGGGCGTGGTGCTCGCCGCCGGCGCCGGCGCCATGGGCGTGCGGCTGGGACAGAGCCTCAGTGTGGGAGACGACACCGTATGGCGGCCCGAACTCGGCACCGGCCAGGTGCCCGACGCCGATTACATCGACAGCGCGGTCAGCATGATCTGGCGCGGTCTGGTGATCTGGCTGGCGGCGGGACTGCTGATCGTCATTGCAGGCTGGGTGGCGTAAGGCTCCATGCTCAACGCGTTATGGGTCGGCTTCTTTCTCGCCGCCTTTCTGATTGCGTCATTCAAACTGGTTTTCCTCGGCGACGCCGAAGTCATGGCGGCGCTGGTGAAGGCACTGTTCGACAGCAGCAAGACTGCGTTTGAAATTGCGCTCGGCCTCACCGGCGTGATGGCGCTGTGGCTGGGGGTGATGAAAATCGGCGAGCGCGCCGGCATGCTCGACGTACTGACGCGCTGGCTGGCGCCGCTGTTCCGCCGCCTGTTCCCCGAGGTGCCGCCCAACCACCCCGCGCTCGGCGCGATGACCATGAACATGGGCGCCAACATGCTCGGGCTGGACAACGCGGCCACGCCGCTCGGCATCAAGGCGATGCAGGAGCTGCAGACGCTCAATCCCTCGAAGGACACCGCCAGCGACGCGCAGATCCTGTTCCTCGTCATCAACACCGCGTCGGTCACGCTGCTGCCGGTGACGATCTTCACCTTCCGCGCGCAGCTCGGCGCGGCCGACCCCACCGACGTGTTCGTGCCGCTCCTGATCGTCACCTACATCGGCACGCTGACCGGGCTGTTCGTCACCGGCTTCTTCCAGAAGCTGCATCTGTGGAACCGCGTCACGCTGGCCTACCTGGGCGGCGCGACCGCGCTGATCGGCGGCCTGGTCGCGTATTTCTCCGCGCTGCCGGCCGCGGAGATGACGCGGCAGTCGTCGATACTGAGCAACGTCGTGCTGTTCGGCATCATCGTCGTCTTCCTGCTGATGGCGGTGAAGCGGCGGATCAATGCCTACGAGGCCTTCGTCGAGGGCGCCAAGGAGGGCTTTCATACCGCGGTCACGATCATTCCATATCTTGTCGCGATGCTGGTGGCGATCGGCGTTTTCCGCGCCAGCGGCGCGCTGGATTTGCTGATGGACGCGCTGCGCGCCGCCGTGCATGGCGCGGGCTTCGACGCGCGCTGGGTCGACGCGATGCCGACCGCGCTGATGAAACCCTTTTCCGGCAGCGGCGCGCGCGCGATGATGATCGACACCATGCAGGCCCACGGCGCCGATTCCTTCGCCGGCCGGCTCGCCTCCATCGTGCAGGGCAGCACCGAGACGACCTTCTACGTGCTCGCGGTGTACTTCGGCGCAGTGGGCATCCGCCGCGTGCGCCACGCCGTCGCCTGCGGACTGATCGCCGACCTCGCCGGCATTCTCGCCGCCATCGGCATCGCCTATCTGTTTTTTGGTGCAGTCGCGTGAAAACCTACGACACCCTCGCCGCGGTCGACCTCGGCTCCAACTCGTTTCGCCTCGAAGTCGCGCGCGTGTCGGGCGACCAGCTCTATCCGCTCGATTCCCTGAAAGAAACCGTGCGCCTCGCCGGCGGCCTCACCGAGGACAAGCAGCTCGACGACGCCGCCCAGGCGCGCGCGCTGGCCTGTCTGCAGCGTTTCGGCGAGCGCCTGCGCGGGCTGTCGCCGGAGGCGGTCCGCTGCGTCGGCACCTCGGCCCTGCGGGTGGCGAAGAACGCCGAGAAATTCATTCCCAGGGCCGAGGCCGCGCTCGGCCACCCGATCGAGATCGTCGCCGGGCGCGAGGAAGCGCGCCTGATCTACCTTGGCGTCGCGCATTCGCTGCCGGCCTCGAACGATCGCCGGCTGGTGGTCGACATCGGCGGCGGCTCGACCGAATTCATCATCGGGCAGGGCCTGAAGCCGCGCGAACGCGAGAGCCTGCACATGGGCTGCGTCAATTTCTCCGGTCGCTTCTTCCCGGGCGGCGCCGTCGACAAGAGCGCGCTGAAGGCGGCGGAAATCGCCGCGCGCGTCGAAGTCGAACGCATCGCGGGCGAATTCTCGCGCGGCAACTGGCAGCAGGCCGTGGGTTCCAGCGGCAGCGCGCGCGCGCTGCGCGAAATTCTCGAACAGAACGGCTGGTCGGCGTGCGGAATCACCGCCGACGGCCTCGACAGGTTGCGTAGCCAATTCATCAAGGCAGGGCATGTCGACGCGCTCGAACTGGCCGGCCTGACGCGCGACCGCCGCCCGGTGATCGCCGGCGGCTTCGCCATCATGGCGGGGTTGTTCGCCGAGCTGGACATCGAACAGATGGACGTGGCCGAGACCGCGATGCGCGAAGGCATCCTCTACGACCTGCTGGGCCGCTTCCACCAGCAGGACATGCGCGCGGCGACGGTGGACGAATTCATGCGCCGCTACCACATCGACACCCGGCAGGCCGAACGCGTCAAGCAGGTGGCGCTGAAACTGCTGGCCGCCAGTGGCGGCGGCGATGAAAACGACCTGCGTTTTCTCGACTGGGCCGCGCGGCTGCACGAAATCGGCCTCATGGTGTCGCACGGCGGCTACCACCGCCATTCCGGCTACATCCTGGAAAACGCCGACATGCCCGGCTTCTCGCGTACCGAGCAGGCGCGCCTGGCGCTGCTGGCACGCGCCCAGCGCGGCGCCCTGGTCAAGCTGCCGGAATTCGCCGCCGCAGCGGTGCCGGACAAGGACCGTCTGCTGGTGTGGCTGCTGCGCCAGGCCGTCATCCTGTGCCGCAGCCGCGCCGAACCGCAGCTGACCGACGTGCAGGTGGCGTTCAACGGCAAACGCATCCGCCTGACGCTGCCCGAAGGCTGGCTGGAACGCCGCCCGCTGACCCAGCGCGCGCTGGACGAAGAAGCCAGCCACTGGGAGACGGTGGGGGTGAAATACAGCATCGTGTAGCGCGACCGCCGCAGACCCGGATCAAAGGTTTTAACAATACTGTTATCATGGTCATTGTTGAGCCGCGTCCCGATGCGTTCATGCATCGCGGCGCATGACATAACAAGATGGACAATAAAAAAGGGTGGAAGGTGTACGGAGACTCCAGCAGATTCGGTGCCCGCATGGGCGCGTGGCGCAGTGTCGTCAAATTGGCGGCGGCAGCAGGGCTCAACCCGGTAGCGGTTTTCTTCAGCGCCTTGCGCGGCGGGCTCGGCACCTTGCTTTGCCTCGGCCTGCTGGCCGGGCCGCCGGCGCTGGCGCAAACCCCGGCCGATATCGAGGCGGCGCAGCGCCAGGCTGAAATTCTCCAGCGCCTGGAACAGGAACGGCTGCTGCGCGAGCAGGAAGAAGCGCGCCGCCGCGCCGAGCGGGTCGACGGTATCGACACGCGGACGCTGCAGCCGGAAATCGTGGTGCCCGACATTGGCGCCGTATGCCGCGAAATTGCCGTGATCACGATCAACGGCGCCCCCAATCTCGCGCCTGCCGTGCGGCAGCGCATCACCGCCGAATTCGCTGGCCGCTGCCTGAATGTCGGCGATATCGAACGCATCCTCGCCGAGATCACCAAGAGTTATATCGACCGCGGCTTCATCGCCACGCGCGTCTACCTGCCGCGCCAGGACCTCGGTACCGGCCGGCTCGAAATCCTGGTCATCGAGGGCGTCGTCGAAAAAATCATGATCAAGGACGGCGACGCGGGGAGCGTGTCGGTCGCCAATGTCTTCCCGGGTATCGAGGGCGAACTGCTCAACCTGCGTGACCTCGAGCAGGGCATCGACCAGATCAACCGGCTCGCATCCAACAATGCGCGACTCGATATCCAGCCGGGCGATCAGGCGGGCGGCAGCGTCGTCGTCGTTCACAACCAGCCGAGTTCGCGCTTTCACTTCAACGTGTCGGTCGACAACCAGGGCTCGCGGGCCACCGGCGACGTCCAGACCGGCGCTACCGTGGTCGCCGACAACCTGCTGGGCTTCAACGATCTCGTGTCCTTCACCCACCGCGAATCGACCCCCGGCGACCCGGACAGCAAGTATTCCCGCAGCGACAACCTCAATTTCAGCGTGCCTTTCGGCTACACGACGCTGTTCGTCGGCGTCAGCCGCTCGCGCTACGCCAGCACCATCGCGCTGCCGAGCGGCCTGGAACTGGTCGCCAGCGGCAGAAGCGAAAACGACAACGTGCGCCTGGATCGCGTGGTGTACCGCGACCAGTCGACGCGCGCTTCGCTGTCGGCGATGCTCACCTCCAAGCGCACGGAAAACTACCTCGACGGACAGCGCCTGGGCGTGAGCAGCCGCAATCTCACGGTGCTCGACCTCGACGGCAGCCTCTACACCGGCCTCGCCGGCGGCGTCGTCGCGCTCGACCTCGGCTACGCCCGCGGCCTCGACGCCTTCGGTGCGCTGAGCGATCCGGGCGCGCTGCCCGACTGGGTGCCGCGCGCCCAGTTCGGCAAATACAAGGTCGGCGTGAATTACGCCCGCCCGTTCCGTCTGTTCGGCCGCGATTTCGGCTTTTCCAGCCAGTTCGCCGCGCAGAAAGCCGAAAGCACGCTGTATGGCTCGGAGCAGATTTTCATCGGCAGCCTCTATTCGGTGCGCGGTTTCGTCAGCAATACGCTGGCGGGCGACGACGGCTACTACTGGCGCAACGAGGTCTCGGTCCGGCAGCCGCTGGCCCTGGGCGACGAGCGCATCTCGACCCGCTTCTACGCCGGATACGATACCGGCGAGGTGCGCAACCGCGTCGCCGGCATACCCGGCGGCCGCCTCGCCGGCATGGTCGTCGGCCTGTCCGCGCAGTGGCGCGGTGCGACCTGGGACTTTTTCACGACCCGCCCGCTGACGCTGCCCGACAGCATGATCAAGGAATCCAGACAGACCTGGTTCCGTCTGGCCTACACGCTCTAGGAAATCAAAATGAACAAAATACATCGCCTGGTCTGGAGTGTGCACACTGGCTGCTGGGTCGCGGTCGCCGAAACGGCGCGCGCCCGCGGCAAGGGGGGCGGCCGCACGGCGGGCAAGGCCTTCCGCGCGGCCCTGCTGGCCTCGGGTTTCGCGGCTGCGCCGGCGCTCGCCGAGCCGCCCGCCACCGTGGTGCCCGTCGGCGGCAACGCCAACGCCTACGTCTCGCCCAACGGCGTGCCGGTGGTGAATATCGGGACGGCGAACGCGTCGGGCCTGTCGCACAACACCTACACCCGCTACGACGTCGAGCTGAAAGGCCTGGTGCTCAACAACGGCAACCGCAGCGAAATGGCGCGCCAGTCGCTGCTGGCCGGCCAGGTGCCGGCCAACCTCAACCTGGTGAACGAGGCGAGCGTCATTCTCAACGAGGTGGTCTCGACCAATCGCAGTACGCTCGCCGGCTTCACCGAGGTCGTCGGCGGCAGGGCCGACGTCATCGTCGCCAACCCGAACGGCATCACCTGCAGCGGCTGCGGATTCATCAACACCGATCGCGTCACGCTCACCACGGGCAGTTCAGACATCGGCGGCGACGGCGCGCTGATCGGCTTCACCGTCAACCGCGGCGACGTGCTGGTCGAGGGGCTTGGCGCCAACGCCAGCACGCAGCAGGTGTTCGACATCGTCGCCCGCTCGGTCAAGGTGGACGGCAACATCAATACCCACGCCAACGGCAGCCTGGGCATCGTCGCGGGCAACAACGCGTGGAGCTATGCCGGGCGCAATGTCACCGGCACCGCCGCCGGCAGCGGCCCGGCGCCGGCCTACGCGGTCGATTCCACCGTGCTGGGCGGCATGTACGCCGGCCGCATCCGCATCATCGCCACCGAAGCGGGCGTCGGCGTGCGTGCGCTGGGCGAAGCCGCGGCCAGCGCCGACGATTTCACGCTGACGAGCGCCGGCAAGATCGAAATCCGGTCGGCGGCGAGCGCGGCGCGCGACCTCGCGCTCACCTCGACGGCGGCCAGCGGCAGCCAGGACATTTTCCTCGACGGCGCCGGCGCTCGCCTGTCCGCCAACCGCAACCTTGCGCTGTCGGCCGCGGCCGGCCAGGTCAGGCTCGCCGATGGCGCGCTCTATGCAGCCAATAATCTCACGCTCGGTGCCGCCACGCTGAGCGACGTGTCGAGCGGCGGCACCCGCTTTGCAGGCGGCACCAACACGCTCGCCACCACCGGCGCGGCCACGATCGACGGCGGCGTCTGGGGCGCGGGCGGCGCGCTGGCGGGCAGCTTCGACAAGCTGTCCATCGGCGCCGGCGGCGCGACGATTCATGCCGGCAGCACGCTCGGCCTGACGACGCTCAACAATCTGGCCCTGGCCAACGCTGCCGTGCGTTCCACCGGCAACCTGGCGCTGACTTCGAACGCCGGTGCGATCAGCACCGGCGCCGGCGCGGGGCAGGGCGTCCAGACCACGGCTGGCAATCTGACCCTCGCCGCTGCTACCGGCCTGAACAACGCCGGCACCGTCACGGCCGACGCCGGCAGCGTCGCCGTGCGCGCCAACGGCAGCGTCGTCAACAGCGGCACACTGCACGCCGGAGCCACGCTGGATATCGCCGACGCGAGCAACGGCAGCAGCGCAAGCGTCGCCAACAGCGGCACGCTGATCGCCGGCGGCGCGCTGGTGCTCAAGGCATCGAGTGTCGCCAACCAGGCGGGCGCGAAGGTGCAGGCTGCGAGCGGCACCACGCTGAGCGCGAACACGCTGGACAACGCCGGCACCTTCATCGCGTCGAGCACGGCGGGCCAGTCGGGGACGTTCGCGCTGGCTTCGCTGAGCAACAGCGGCACCCTGCAGTCGAACGGCGGCCTCGCGCTCAACCTGTCGGATGCCCTGGGCAACAGCGGCAACCTGCTTGCGGCGGGCGCGCTGACGCTGCGCGGAACCGATGGCGCGTACGCCGTGAGCAATATCGGCCGCATGCAGTCGGGCGGGCTGATGGACATCAAGGGGCAGGGCGGCGGTCGCGGCGTCACCGTCAGCGTCGGCGCCAGCGGCGTCATGCTCGGCGGCAGCATGGACCTCAATGCCGGCACGCTGATGGTCAACAACGGCGGCATGGTCAGCACCACCGGCGGCATGACCCTGGGGCTCGACACGCTGTCCTTCGGCGGTTCCAGTTCGCGCATCGTTGCCGCGACCTCGGGCAGCGGCACCGCGACGATCAGCCTGAGCAACGGTTTCAGCAATCCCGGCGCGATCCATTCGGGCGGCACGCTCGGCCTCGATGCGCCGTGGATCAGCAACGGCAGCACCGGCGGCATCTCGGCGCTGGGCACGCTCAACCTCAACGCCACGGGCGGCAACCTCGACAACTACGGGGCGCTGTACGCCGGCAGTCAGCTGAATGCCGGCGCCGCCGCCGACTTCACCAACCACAGCGGCGCCACCCTCGACGCCAACGGCAGCATGGCCCTCTCGGCCGGGTCGGTCTTCACCAACAACCACGCCATCAACGCGCTGCTGGATATTTCGGTGACCGCGCCGACCTTCCGCAACGAGATTCCCGGCGGCGTCCCGACGCGGGTCTGGAGCGCCGTCGCCTGGGGCGACACGGACCTGGTGCACTACTGGTACGAGTACGACTCGCTGATCCCCAGCATCAAATACGACGAGAAGTGGTACTACGAGAAATATGGCTCGCGTTCGCAGTCGTTCGCCACGTCGCTGCCGGCCGTCAAACCGCAGATGATCGCCGGCCGCAACCTGAGCATCGCCGGCTTCAGCGCCGGCTACAACACCGGCGGCGTGCTGGCCGCGAATACCGGCACCCTCACCCTGACGGGCACCGGCAGTTTCACCAACGACGACCTGTCGCTGCAGAGCGAGAGCATCGTCGCGACCTGGTATGACTGGAAAGACTGGAAACTCACGGGAAGCAACTGGCATTACAGCCAGGCGTATACCGAGGTGACGACGCCTTACACCCATTTCAACGCGGGCGCAGGCATCTTTGCCAAGCAGATCGATGCGGCCGGTTTCACGCTGTTCAACAAGGGATCGACGTGGGCGCCGACCACGACGGCGCGCAGCACCGGCGGCGCGACCGCTGTCGGCGGGGCCAATGCGATCAGTTTCGGCGGGCTCGCGATCACGCTGCCGACCAACCCCAATGGCTATTTCGTCGTCAGTCAGAATCCCGCTTCCAGGTATCTGGTCGAGACCAATCCGCTGTTCGCGGTCGGCTCCGGTTTCGTCGGCTCCGACTACATGCTCGAGCACTACGGCTACGATCCCGACACCGTCATGAAACGCCTCGGCGATGCCAACTACGAGGCCTACCTGGTGCGCCAGCAACTGATCGCGGAGACCGGCAATGTCCTCCTCGGCGGCTACGCCAACGAAGCCGAACAGATGAAGCGCCTGATGGAACAGGCGATCGACGAAAGCGCGCGCCAGGGCTTCACCTTCGGCGCGGCGCTGACCCGCGAACAGATCGCCAATCTGCAGGAAGACGTGGTGTGGATGGTGGAGACCACGGTGGCGGGGCAGAAAGTGCTCGCGCCGGTGGTCTATCTTGCCGCGGATACGCGCGCCGCGATCCGGACCGGAGCCGTCATCGCCGGCAAGGACGTCAATCTCGACCTCACGTCGCTGACCAACACCGGCGGCACGATCAGCGGCTCGACTTCGCTCGATGTCGTCTCGCAGGGCGACATCACCAACACCAGCGGCACCATCACCGGCGGCGACGTCTCGCTGAAGTCGACCGAGGGCAGCATCCGCAACGAGACCGCCACCTACGGCAGCGGCAACGACCAGCAGTACGCGACGACGATCGGCAATACCGGAAGCATCACGTCGACCGGCAATCTCGATCTCGACGCCGGGCAGGACATTTCCGTCGTCGGCGGCGAGGTCAGGGCCGGCGGCGACGCTACGCTCAGCGCGGGCGGCAACATCAGCTTCGACACCGTCGTCGACAAGACCACAAGCACCACCGGTTCGGGCCAGCACGTCAGCAGCACCACCACCGAGAAGAACACCGGCTCGACGCTGGAGGCCGGCGGCAGCCTCACCCTGAAGAGCGGCGGCGACACCACCATCGCCGGCAGCGCGGTCAAGGTCGGCGGCGACCTCGAGGTCGACACCGGCGGCGACTTCAATGTGCTTTCACGCGCGGACAAGACCACCACCCATTCCGTCTCCCAGGAGTCGGGCATGGGCGTCGGCGGCGGCGTCTACGGCACCGAAACCACCACCACCGACAGTTTCAAGGCCACCAACTTCGGCTCGGAGATCGTGGTCGGCGGCAACGCCAACATCCAGTCCGAAGGCAGCATGACGCTGCAGGGATCGGACGTGGCGATCGGCGGCGACGCCGCCATCGATGCCAAAAAGGGCATCGCCATTCTCGACGGGCTGGACGAGGAACGCACCACCACCCGGACCGAGACGACGACCTTCCTGAAAATGGAAAACGCCGGCGAAACCGGTACCCACGCCGGCGCCGACAGCCAGGCGACGAGCGGCCAGGGGTACGCCAACGCGGACGCAAGTGCGGGCGCCGGCGCGGAGGCGTCCGGCTCGTCCGACCTCAAGCTGTCCGAAACGACCACCACGACCACCACTTCGGGCTCGAACACCAGCGTGTCGTCCAACCTCACGGTGGGCGGCAATCTGAAGGCGAGCACCGAGGGCACCCTGACCGTCCAGGGTTCGAACGTCGAGTCGGGCGGCGACATGGAACTCGACGCGAACAAGGTCGAAGTGCTGACCGGGCGTAACGAGACCTGGAGCACTACCGAGACCACGCGCGTCTCGACCGGTCTTTTCAACGAGGGCGAAGCGTCGGCCGGGGCGGGCGCCGAGGCGCAGGCCAGGGCGGGCACCGCCGGGACCGACGCCAGCGCCAGTGCGGGTGCCAAGGCCGAGGGCAGCGGCACCAGCACGCTCGGGGTGAAGATCGAAGAAGAGGAAACCACCGCGTACCAGCTCAGCAACACCGGTTCGACGCTGAAGTCCGGCGGCAGCATGACGATCAAGGCGACCGAGGATGCCCGTTTTGTCGGCGCCGAGGTCGAGTCGGGCGGCGACATGAGCATTGCGGCAAAGAACATCATCAACGAGGCCGCGCAGGACATCGAGATCAACACCTCGTCCAGGACCACGCACACGACCGGCATCTACGTCGACGCCGACGCTAGTGCGGAGGCTCGGGCCGAAGCCGACGTCGGCAGGATCGACATCGGCGGCGACCCGGCCCGGGCTGAAGCCGGCGCCGAGGCCGAGGCCAACGCCAGCGCCGGTCTGCGCTACAAGAACGAGCAGGAATCCAGCGTCGAGGGGTCGATCACCCAGGTGACGTCCAGCTTCAAGTCGGGAGGGAACCTCACCCGCAAGGCCGAGGACACCATCATCGACCAGGGTACCCAGATCGAAGCCGGCGGCAACATCAACCAGGAAGCACGCGAGATTCGCGACGTCGCGGTCCACGATTCGAGCTTTTCGAGCACGGATTCGTCGAGCCATGACGCCCGGCTCGGCGTCGGCGCCGGCGCGTCGGCGAGCGCCGGCGCCAGCGCCAGCGACGGGGCAGAAGTCGACGCCGGCGCCGGTGCCGGTTTCCGTGCCAAGTACGAGGGCACGATCGGCAGCGAGAGCGAAAGCAGCACGACGGCCGTGACGACGCGCTACAAGGCCGGCGGCAGCATCAATTCCACGTCGGAAGAGCAGACGACGCTGATCGGTACCCAGTTCGAGGCCGGCGGCGACGTCAACATCGAGGCCGGTTCGCTCGACTACAAGGCGGCGCAGGATACGACGCGCAGGACCGCCGGCAACCAGGAGATCAACGCCGAGCTCAAGGTCGACGTGGTCGGCAAGGCCGGCGGCAGCCTCGAGGCCGGCTACGCCAACGAAGCGTCCAGCGAATCGACCGGCACCGCGCGCACGGGCGGCATCAACGCCGGCGGCAACCTCACGATCAAGACCCGGGGCGACGCCAGCTTCGAAGGCACCCAGCTCGAAGCCGGCGACAAGGCCGATATCTCGGCCGGCGGCAGCGTCGATTTCAAGGCCGCGCACGACACCAGCGAAAGCCGTTCGTCGAACATCGACGCCAGTCTGGAACTGAACGCCAGCAAGAGCAGCAAGGGCGGCTCGGCGAGCGGCGGCTACGCGCAGGAAGAGAGCAGCAGCAGCACCGCGCAGACCGGCAGCATCAAGGCGGGCGGCGGCGGCATCAGCATCTCGGCGGGCAGGGACGCGAGCTTCGAAGGTACGACGCTCGGCAGCAGCGGCGACACCGCGATCGAGGCGGGCGGCAACGTCAATCTCAAGGCCGCACAGGACACGTCGACCCGCAGCGGCTTCAGCGTCGAGGCGGGCGTCGGCGGCGGAAAAGGCAGCGACGGCAGCAGTTCCGGCGAGGGATCGATCGGCGGCGGCGCGCATTACGCCGACAAGCTGGAGTCGACCGGCACCTCGATCAACTCGGGAGGCAGCGTGAGCATCAAGGGCGGCAACGTCGTCAACCAGGAGGCCCGCATCCAGTCGCAGGACGGCACCCGGGTGAGCGGCAACCAGATCCAGCAGAAGGCCGCGAACCACGACTTTTCGGTCGGGATCGAATTGAGCGTCTCGGGCAAGGGCGAAACACCGGCAAAGTAGGTATTTCCGTCGAGTCCGCGGGCCGGGATGACCGGCCCGTTTTTTCTGCGTTGCCAGTCCGGGCCCGCCGCGGCGTTTGCCCGCTTTCTGCCCTGCCTTGTTCTGCATGCGCAGAAACCGTCCCCATGCATGCTGCGCAGCGCGCGCAACCCGGGCAGATCGGCTACGGATAGGGTCCGCCAGGCCATGAACAGGGTGACCGACTTCTGCGTATCCGCTGCCGTCCAGCATCAATCTAAATATAAATATATCGATATATTCGATATGTATTATACAAAAATATCGTTTGTCGAATAGTTCCCGAATATCTACTCTGGCGCCTTCACGCTTGTCAGAAAAAAAGGGAGCCCATCGATGCAAAAAGAAGACACCCTGGTCCTTGAGCCGGAAGGAAACTCCCTGGTTCCATCGGGCTCACCCGCGATTCTTCGCGAGCTCACGGCCGAGGCGGGAATTTCGATCAACGGCGATGCTCCATGGGATATCCAGGTATTCGACGACGATGTCTATCGGCTCGTTCTGACGAAAGGTTCGCTCGGTTTCGGTGAAGCCTATATGGACGGAATGTGGGAATGCGACCGCCTGGACCAGCTCTTCCACCGCCTGCTGGGCAGCCATGCCGAAGAAAAAATCGACAACTGGTCGCGGCTGCGCCTGCTGGGCGAAATCCTGCGCCACAGCCTGTTCAATCTCCAATCCAGCCAGCGAGCCTTCCAGGTGGGAGAGCAGCACTACGACATCGGCAACGACGTGTTCGAGGCCATGCTCGACCCCAGCATGAGCTATTC
>NZ_JANJXQ010000028.1 GCF_024708915.1 Thiobacillus sp. | reverse complement strand
GCGCGTCATATAAAAGACGCCGAACGCTGCCCGCTTCCTCAACCCTTGACCGATGGGGCGCTGCTGCCCGATGCCGAGCACGATGGTTTCTTTTACGCCCTGCTGCGCAAGACGTGACCCGGCTTTTCGATGGCTGGCCGGGCTGTTGCTGGGCTGCTGGCTGGCCGTCGCAGGCGGTGCGCTGGCGAGCGACAAAAGCACCGTCAAACAGGCGGGCATCCGTGCCACCCAGCAAGGCTACCTGCTGGAAGCGGACGTCGACATCGTGCTCAACCGCACCCTGGAAGATGCGCTCAGCAAAGGGATCAACCTGTATTTTCTGCTGGAACTGGAACTGAGCCGCCCGCGCAACTGGTGGCTCGACGAAGACATCGCCGAAGCGGTGCGCAAACTGCGGATTTATTACCACCTGTTGCTGCGCCGTTACGTCGTCGAAATCGGTTACACCACCCGAACCGTCGCGACCCTGGGCGAAGCGCTGGCCCTGCTGGGGAGGGTCGACGACTGGCAGGTGCTGGAACGCGGCGCCCTGAAGACCGGGCGTCGCTACGACGCCCGGCTGCGTCTGCGTCTCGATACCGCGCAACTGCCCAAGCCGCTCTCCATCGGCGCGGTCACCAGCGACAAATGGGAACTGGCCACCCCCTGGTACGGCTGGTCGTTCGAGGCCCCCGCCGCGCCCGCTTCCTCGCCGTCCTTGCCCTGATGCGCAGTCTGATTGCCGCCGCCCTGATCATGGGCATCGTGCTGCTGTCCCTGCTGTTTTATGCCAGCGGCGACAGCAGCGCATTCTCCGACACCCTGCCCAGCCTGTTCATCGGCGGCGGCGTGCTGGGCGCGGCGCTGCTGGCGCTGCTGGGGTGGCGCATGTGGTGGCTGCAAAAGCGCATCCGTCGCGGCGTGTTCGGCGCCAAGCTCACGCTCAAGCTGCTGCTGATGTTCGGCGTCGTCGCCCTGCTGCCCGGCCTGGTGGTGTATGGCGCATCGGTATTTTTCCTCAACCGGTCGATCGAAACCTGGTTCGACGTGCGGGTTGACAACGCGCTGGCCTCCGGCGTCAACCTCGGCCAGGCCGCGCTCGACGACCTGCTGCGCGAGCAGGACAAAAAGGCCCAGCGGATGGCACTGGCGCTGTCGGATGAAGGCATGGGCTCGATCATCACCAGCCTTTCCACCCTGCGCGAACAAAGCGCGGTGCAGGAGCTGACCTTGTTCGACGAACGCGGCGGCGTCATTGCCCACGTCAGCGGCGAGCGCGGCACTCTGCTGCCGGTGCTGCCCGAGCGCAGCGTGCTGTGGCAGGTCCGGCAACAGCAGCCCTACAGCCGGATCGAGGAAGTGGCCGACCGCGGGCTCGTCATGCACGTCATCGTGCCGGTATACACCAGCACGCTGACCGGCGAAACGCGTGTGCTGCAACTGGTGCAGCCGGTGCCGGCCGGCCTGGCACGCGATGCGCAGGCGGTGCAACTGGCGTATCAGGAATACCAGCAGATCGCGGTGTCGCGGCTGGGGCTGAAACGCATCTACGGCGTCGCGCTCACCCTCACCCTGATGCTGGCCTTGCTGATGACCCTGGTGATCGCGTATCTGCTGTCGGAACGCCTCGGTGCGCCGTTGCGCACGCTGGCGCGCGGCACCCGCGCCGTGGCCAAAGGCGATTTTTCGCAGATGCCGTCGGTGAAGAGCCGCGACGAGCTGGGCGTGCTGATCCAGTCGTTCAACCGCATGACCCGCCAGCTGTCCGACGCCCGCGAACAGGTCGCGCAGAACCACCAGCAGACCGAGCAGGCCAAAGCCTTTCTGGAGCGCGTGCTGGCCAACCTGTCGTCCGGCGTGGTGGTGCTGGACGAAGCGCTGCGGGTCCGCACCATGAACAGCGCGGCGGCGCAGATTCTGGGGGTGCATGCATCGGCGCTGGATGCCCAGCCGCTTGCCGCACTGGGCCAGGCGGGCGAGGCGCTGCATGGGTTTGGCGCGACGGTCGCGGCGCGTTTCGGCGAGCATGAAGGCGAATGGCAGGAGCAGATTGATTACGCCGGGCCCGGCGGCAACCAGTCGCTGCTGCTGCGCGGCACCCGCCTGCCGTCGGGGGTCGAGCGTGGCTATGTGCTGGTGTTCGACGACGTCACCAAGCTGATCGACGCCGAACGCAACGCCGCCTGGAGCGAGGTGGCGCGGCGGCTGGCGCACGAGATCAAGAACCCGCTCACCCCGATCCAGCTGTCGGCCGAGCGCATCGCGCGCAAGCTCGACGGCCGGCTTCAGCCGGCGGACGCCGAGTTCCTGGCGCGCGCCACGCAAACCATCGTCAGCCAGGTTGCCGCGATGAAAAGCATGGTGGACGCGTTTGCCGGCTATGCGCGGATGCCGCGCGCCAAACTCGAACCGCTCGATCTGAATGCCCTGGTATATGAAGTGCTGGCGCTCTACGATGCCAGAGCGCTGGGCCTGCAGCTGGACCTCGACACCGACTCGCCGCGGATTGCGGGCGACTCCACATTATTGCGTCAAGTAATACATAATCTGTTGCAAAATGCGCAGGATGCGCTGGCCGGCCACCCCGCACCGCGAGTCGAGGTTGGCACGCACCTGCTTGATAGCAATGCAGTTTGTTTGACCGTAACGGACAATGGAGCCGGGTTTCCGGAACATCTGATGACGCGGCTGTTCGAGCCCTATGCAACCACCAAGGCCAAGGGGACGGGCCTGGGCCTGGCCATCGTCAAAAAGATCGTGGAAGAGCACCACGGCAAAATCCAGATCGAAAACATCAAATCGGGCGGTGCCGCCATCCGCATTGCATTGCCCATTTTTGCGGTAGCCGGGGAGAACACGTGAGCGGGCATATTCTCGTCGTCGACGACGAAGTGGGTATTCGTGAATTGCTGTCGGAAATCCTTACCGACGAAGGCTACGACGTGCATCTGGCGGAAAATGCCGAGGCGGCACGCGCCTTTCGCTCCCTGCGGCGTCCGGACCTGGTTCTGCTGGACATCTGGATGCCCGATACCGATGGCGTGACTCTGCTGAAAGAATGGGCGGGGGGCGGCCAGCTCACCATGCCGGTGGTGATGATGTCCGGCCATGGCACCATCGATACCGCGGTTGAAGCCACCCGGCTTGGCGCCACCGATTTTCTGGAAAAACCGGTGGCACTGGCCAAGCTGATCGATACCGTCAACAAGGCGATCAAGCGCGGCGCATCCCTTCCCCGGCGCACGCCTGGCATGGATTTGTCGGCGCTCGGGCGCAGCCCGCTGATCCTCGAACTGAAAAAACGCCTTACCCAGATCGCCGGCAACACCGCACCGGTCCTGTTGCAGGGCGAACCCGGCAGCGGCTTTGACATCTGCGCGCATTTTCTGCACCAGCCCGCCAGCGCATGGGTTGAGATCAAGGATCGCGCGCGCCTGGTGTCCGAGCCGCTCGGTTTTGTCGAAGCGCTCGGCAATGGCACCCTCTACCTGCCCGAGGTATCCGAGCTGGCGCGCCTGGAGCAAAAAGGCCTGGGGCTGCTGCTCGACCGCATCGAGGGCAGCGGCGCGCGCCTGGTATGCGCCAGCAGCCGTAGCCTCGACACCATGGTTGCCGCCGGCGAATTCGACAGCCGCCTGTTTTACCGCCTGTCCAGTCTCGCCATCCAGCTGCCGCCGCTACGCGACCACCGCGAGGATGTGCCCGATATCGCCAACTTCATGCTGGCGCAACTGGTGGAAGAAGGCGTCAGCCCGGTACGGCGGCTGACCACGCCGGCCCTGAACCAACTGCGCAATTTCGACTGGCCAGGCAATCTGCCGCAGCTCGGCAATGTGGTGCGCACCCTGGCGGTCACCGCGCTGGCGAATGAAATCGACGCCGTCGAGGTCAACCGCGTGCTCGCCCCGATGAAACTGTCCGTGCCGGCGGTGGCGCACGGCATTCCGCTCGACATCCCGCTGCGCGAGGCGCGCGACGCCTTCGAGCGCATGTATTTCGAACATCTGATCCAGAAAGAAGGCGGCAGCATGACGCGGGTTGCCGACAAGTCCGGACTGGAACGCACCCACCTCTATCGCAAGCTGAAACAGCTGAATATCCGGCATGGGCGACGGCTGGATGAAGAGTTGTAAGCGCAGGGCCGGCACGTGAAAATCATCATCCTCGGTGCCGGCCAGGTTGGCGCCAACCTGGCTGAAAGTCTGGTTGCCGAAGACAACGACATCACCGTCGTCGACCTCGATAGCTCGCGCCTGGCGCTGCTGCAGGACCGCTTCGACCTGCGCACCGTGCGCGGTCACGCGGCGCATCCCTCAATCCTGAAGCAGGCCGGCGCCGAAGACGCCGATATGCTGGTCGCCGTCACTCAGAGCGACGAAACCAATCTGGTGGCATGCCGCATCGCGTCCACCCTGTTCAACCTCCCCACGCGTATTGCGCGTATCCGTTCCAGCGATTTCATGGGGCAGGAAGCGGACTTTCTGGCCGAGCATTTCGGTGTCGACGACGTCATCAGCCCCGAACAGGAGGTGACCGACACCCTGCGCCGCCTGATCGAGCACCCCGAGGCGCTGCAGGTGCTCGACTTTGCCGGGGGCAAGGTGCGGCTGGTGGCGGTGCGCGCCTATCACGGCGGCCCCCTGATGGGACACGAGCTGCAGGATATCAAGCGTCACATGCCGAATGTCGATTGCCGGATCCCGGCGATCTACCGGCGCGACCGCGGCATCGTGCCGGAGGGGATCACGGTCATCGAGCCGGGCGACGAAGTGTTTTTCCTGGCGCGCCGCGAGGACATCCCTTCGGTGATGCGCGAATTGCGCCGCATGGAGCGGCCGGTCAAACGCGTGATGATCGCCGGCGGCGGCAACATCGGACGGCGGCTGGCGGCCGTGCTGGAACGCAACTACGAGGTCAAGCTGATCGACCACAACAAGGCCACCTGCGCGCTGCTGGCTGAGCAGTTGCACCGTGCCCTGGTGCTGCAGGGCGACGCCACCGACGAGGCCTTGCTGGAGCAGGAAAATATCGGGTCGATGGACGTGTTCTGCGCGCTCACCAACGACGACGAGGACAACATCATGTCCGCCCTGCTGGCCAAGCGCATGGGTGCGCAGCGGGTGATCGCCCTGATCAACCGCTCGGCCTACGTCAATCTGGTGCAGGGCGGCGAGATCGACATCGCCATTTCGCCGGCGCAGGCCACGGTCGGCCCGCTGCTGTCGAAGATCCGACGCGGCGACATGGCGGCGGTGCATTCGTTGCGGCGCGGCGCGGCCGAAGTGCTCGAGGTGGTCATCCACGGCGACCTCAAAACCTCGAAGGTGGTGGGACGCCGCATCGGCGATGTGGCCCTGCCGGAAGGGGCGGCGATTGCCGCCATCATCCGCGGCGAGGAGGTGCTGATCGCCCATCACGACACCCTGATCGAGGCGGAGGACCACCTCATCGTGTTTGCGCTCAACAAGCGCATCATCCCCAAGGTGGAAAAGCTGTTCCAGGTCGGCTTCGGGTTTTTCTGAATGCCGCCCAGGTGCCGTCCGACGCCCGACCGCACCTGGCTGAGTGCGGCTCTTCCTCATCACGTGGCCATACGGCTGTGTTCCGGTGTGTCTGAAGGGAAGCGCTGGTAACATCGCGCGCATGCCGATTCCGGTTTGGCGGAACGTTCAATGTCACAGATACTGCCTGTCGTCCATATCCTGTCGAAAGTGCTGATGCTGTTTGCATTTGCCTTTCTGCTGCCGCTGGGCGTTTCCACTGCGCTCGACGATGGCGCGCAGTTCGCATACAAGCAGGCCATTCTGGCAGCTTTCCTCTCCGGGGCGGGGCTCTGGCTGCTGTCGCGTCGCGGCAAACGCGAACTGCAAACACGCGACGGTTTCCTGCTGGTGGCGCTGATCTGGACCGTGCTGCCGGTGTTTTCGATGATCCCGCTGCTGGCTTACATGCCGGAACTCAGCGTCACCGATGCCTATTTCGAAGCCGTCTCGGGTTTGACCGCGACGGGCGCCACCGTGCTCACGGGGCTGGACATGCTGCCGCCTTCGATCAATATCTGGCGTACCGAAATGCACTGGCTGGGTGGCATGGGCGTGATCGTGCTGGTGGTGGCCGTACTGCCGATGCTGGGGGTCGGCGGACGGCAGATGTTCAAGGCGGAAACGCCGACGCCGATGAAGGACAGCAAGCTCACGCCGCGCATGGCCGAAACCGCCAAGGGGCTGTGGCAGGTCTACGTTCTGGTCACGCTGATGTGCATGGGCGCGTTATGGGCGGGCGGCATGAGCTGGATTGACGCGGTGGTGCATGGCTTCAGCGTGATGGGGCTGGGCGGCATGTCGTCGCACGATGCCAACATAGGCTACTTCGATTCCGTGCTGCTCGAAAGCATCATCATGGTGTTCGCGCTGATTGCGGGCATCAGCTTTTCCACCCACTTCATGGCTTTGCGCACCCGCAGCCTGCTGGCTTATCGCCACGATGCGGAAATTCGCTGGTACTTTGTGGTACTGGGCGCCAGCGTTGCCGGCCTCACCGGCTACCTGTGGCTCAAGGGCGTTTATCCTGAACTGCCGGATGCCCTGCGCTACGTTTCATTCAACACCATTTCGGTGGCCACCACGCTGGGGTTTTCCAACACCGATTACAATGTCTGGCCATATTTCGTGCCCCTGTGGATGCTGTTTCTGTCGAGCTTCTGCGCCAGTTCCAGCTCTACCGGCGGCGGCATCAAAATGATGCGCGCCATGCTGCTCTGGAAACAGCTTTACCGCGAGCTGGTCAAGCTGGTGCATCCCAACGCCGAAATCCACACCAAGATCGGCGCCCATGCGGTACCCAACAAGATCATCTATGCCGTGCTGGCGTTTTTCTTCGTCTATATTGCCTGCATCGTCGTCTTCACGTTTCTGTTGTCCGCATCCGGACTCGACGTCTTCAGCGCCTTGAGCGCCGTCGTGGCCATGATCAACAACACCGGACCGGGCTTGGGCCAGGTCGGTCCCGCCAGCAACTTCGCCGCGCTGAGCGATTTCCAGATCTGGGTGTGCTGCTTTGCCATGCTGCTCGGGCGGCTGGAATTGTTCACCCTTCTGGTGGTGCTGACCCCGGCGTTCTGGAGGAAGTGATGTCTGCCATCGACAATTTTGAAGCCATGCTGGCGCAAGGGCGCGACAATGCCCTGCTGCGGTTTTCGCTGGGCAACGAATACCTCAAGCAGGGCGACGCCGCCCGTGCCGCCGAACACCTGCGGCGCGCGGTCGAACACGACACGCAGTATTCCGCCGCCTGGAAACTGCTGGGCAAGGCGCTCACCGACAGCGCAGCCTGGAGCGAGGCGCTGGCCGCGTATCGGCAGGGCATCGCGGTGGCCGAGGCGCGCGGCGACAAGCAGGCGGCCAAGGAAATGGGCGTATTTGCACGGCGAATCGAGAAGCAGCTGCAAGACTGAACCGCTGCGCGCCCGCTGGCGCGCCCGGCGGGAGTTTCCAGCTTGAGTTAGAATCCGGCGATCAACTTTTTCAGGAGCAGCAAATGACGCGGATGGTGAATTGTGTGAAGCTTGGGCGCGAAGCCGAGGGTCTGGCCTTCCAGCCGGTGCCGGGGGATCTGGGCAAGAAGATTTTCGAGAACGTATCGAAAGAGGCCTGGGCGGGCTGGCAGCGCCACCAGACCATGCTGATCAACGAAAACCGCCTCAATCTGGCCGACCCGCAGGCACGCAGCTATCTGATGGAACAGATGGAGCGCTACTTCTTTGGCGGCGGCAATGTCGACGCTGCCGCAGGCTACGTTCCGCCTGCCAGGTAGGCACGGCACGCATCCATGCAAACGGGCTCCCGCGGGAGCCCGTTTGCATGGATGCGACTAGAAAACTACAGCACTTCCTTCTCGATCTCCTCCAGCGAGGTGTGGCGCACGTCCTTGCCCTTGACCATGTAGACCACATATTCCGACATGTTCTTGGCATGGTCGCCCATCCGCTCGATCGCCTTGGTGACGAACAGGATGTCGATGAAAACCGAAATAGTGCGCGGGTCTTCCATCATGAAGGTGATGAGGTGGCGCAGGTTGAGGCGGAACTCCTCGTCCACCGACCGATCCTGGCGCGCGATTTCCACCGCCAGCGTGGCGTCCAGGCGGGCAAAGCCGTCGAGCGCCTTGCGCAGCATGTCGAGCACCAGGTCGGCCATGTACTTGACCTCGCTGAAGCGCGGCAGACTGATGCGCTCGGACTGGTGGATCAGCCGGGACATGCGTGCGATCTTGGCGGCTTCGTCGCCGATGCGTTCGAGATCGGTGATGGTCTTCACCACCATCATCACCATGCGCAGGTCGGACGCGGTGGGCTGGCGGCGCGCGATGATGTGGGTACAGTCCTCGTCGATGGCGACTTCCAGCGCGTTGACGTTGTGGTCATTGGCCTCCACCTGGCTGGCCAGTTTCAGGTCGCCATTGATGAGCGCTTCGATCGCGTTGATGATCTGTTCTTCGACCAGGCCGCCCATCTTCAGCACGTTGGCACGCACGGCTTCCAGCTCGGTGTCAAACTGCTTGTAGGTGTGTTCGGTTAGCATCGTGTTGACCCTCCAGTCATTCGCTTCTAATTATAGGTCCCGCATAGGTCCAGCATTGTGACCATTGCATGTACGGCAGGTTTCACCGGGTGCTGAAGGGCAGTGCGTAGCGCGTGCCGTCGATGTCGAGATACAGCACCCAGTCGCGCCGTCCGCTGACGCACGCAGGCAAGGTCACTTTCGCGCCAAACGCGCCGCCCGGGGCCAGGCGCAGATCATAGCGGTTAAAGCCCATGTCCATGTCGCTCATCTGCAATTCTGCGCTGATCCGGCCGGCGCCCGGCGCGCGGACGCTCAGTTCGAAAGCCTCCAGCGGCGCCGGCTGCGACGAAAAGCGCAGGTGTGCGGGTGTGCCGCGGTGGTCGAACGTGCAGCCGGCGAGCGGGTCGGTGCAGCTCACCGCCAGCGCTGCGGCCGGCCGCTTCAGCCAGTAGCCGGCCGCTGCGGTGGCCGCCAGCACGACAACCAGTAACAGCGCCCGCTTCATGTCCATGCGCCGCGCAGCAGCGCCACGCCGTGTGCGCCATGCGACTGTGCCAGCGCCACGTCGTTGCGCGCCAGCCCGCCCAGCCCGTAAACCGGAATCGGACTGGCGGCCGCCAGACGGGAAAACGTCTCCCAGCCCAGCGTCGGGGCGCCCGGATGGGTGAGTGTGGGCAGCACCGGCGACAACAGCACAAAATCGGCCTCGATCGCGGCGGCATGCGCCAGCTCGGCGGCGTCGTGGCACGACACGCCTAGCCATGCGCAATCGGGGCGCGCGGTCAATGCGGCGGCGGCGGCCGAATCCAGATGCACGCCGTCGGCGCCCGCCGCGCGCGCCAGTTCCGGGCTGCCGTTGACCAGCACGCGTGCGCCATGCTGATGGGCGCGGCGCACGGTCGCCTGCGCGAGTTGCAGGCGCGCCTCCTCCGGCAGCGTCTTGTCGCGCAGCTGGATCAGCCGCAGGCCGTTATGCAGGGCGACATCCAGCCGCGCCAGGAAAGTGTCGACGCCGAGCGATTCGGCGTGCGAAATCCCCAGCAGCGGCGGCAGCGACAGCGCCTTCAGGATCGGAAAATTGGCGGGCAGCAGCGGCGTGACCTCGACCGCGTCGGGCAGCTGCCAGGAGAAAACCTGCCCTTCGTGCGGATGCGGCTCGCCCTGCCATTCGAACACGCGGAAAAAATTCAGCCGTACCGTGGCATGCGGATACTTGAACACCCGGGTGATCCAGCGGCAGGCGCGGTCGATCACGATGCCGAGTTCCTCGTGCAGTTCGCGCGCCAGCGCGGCCTCCAGCGTTTCACCCGGCTCCACTTTGCCGCCGGGGAATTCCCAGTAGCCCGCATAGACCTTGCCCGGCGGCCGCTGCGCCAGCAGCACCCGCGAGGGGTACGCCGGTGGGTACCCCGCTGCTGCGCAGCGACTCTCCCGCAGCTCGCGGCCGTCGGGCTGGGTCAGCACCGCCGCGACGACTTCCGTGATGGGCGGCTGACTCATTGCTTCCCTGCCCAGTCGCGCGCGAACTGCCACGCCACTCGCCCGTTGCGTGCGCCGCGTCCGAGCGACCACTGCAGCGCGGCCCGCTCGAACGCTTCGTCCGGCGTTGCGCCAAGGCGCCCGGCCCAGTGCCGGGCGATCGCCAGATAGGTCTCCTGGTCCATGCCATGGAACGCCACCCACAATCCGAAGCGGTCGGACAGCGAAATCTTTTCCTCGGTCGCCTCGCCCGGGCGCACCTCGCCGCCGAGGTGTTTTGTTTCCAGGTTTTCCGCCATGTATTCCGGCATCAGGTGACGGCGGTTGCTGGTGGCGTAGATCAGCACGTTGTCACCGGGCCCCGCCAGCGAGCCGTCGAGCGCGGCCTTCAGGCTGGCGTAGCCGGCTTCGTGCTCGGCGAAAGTCAGATCGTCGATGAAGACGATGAAGCGATAGTCGGCATCCGCCAGCAGTTCGAACAGGTCCGGCAGGCTCGGCAGCCCGGCCTTGTCGACCTCGATCAGGCGCAGTCCCTTCGCCGCGTATCTGGCGTGCACGGCCTTCACCAGCGAGGACTTGCCGCAGCCGCGCGCGCCGCTCAGCAGCACGTTGTTGGCGGGCCTGCCGGCGACGAACTGGCGCGTGTTGGCGTCCACCCGCTGCTTCTGCTCGTCGATCGCCAGCAGGTCTTTCAATGCCGCCCGCTGCGGGTGCAGGATCGGCTTGAGTCCGCCGGCCTGCGCCGACCAGCGCGCTGCGCGCACGTTTTTCCAGTCCAGCGCCGGTGCGGCGGGGGTGTCGAGGCGGTCGAGCAGGCGTTCGATGCGGGGCAGGAGGGCGGCGAAATCGGTCATGCGGGGATTCTAGCCGCTTGGGAAAAATTTGGGCTTTCGCCAGCAAAGACCGGTCAACGGACGCCTGGCAATCCGCCCAAGCGGCCGCCTCGGCGCCGAGCCGGATGATGCTCATGGCATCAGGTGCGGTACTCCGCGTTGATCTTCACGTAGTCGTACGAAAAATCGCAGGTCCACACCGTGGCGTTCGCATCGCCGCGGTTCAGCACCACGCGCACGGCGATGTCGGCTTCCTTCATCACGGCTGCGCCCTGCGCCTCGGTATAGCTTGCCGCGCGGCCGCCCTGCTCCGCCACCAGCACATCGCCCAGGTAAACCTGCAAGGCGTTGACGTCGAGGTCGGTCACGCCGGCATAGCCGATGGCGGCAAGGATGCGCCCGAGGTTGGGGTCGCTGGCGAAAAAGGCGGTCTTGACCAGCGGCGAACGGGCGATGGCGTAGGCGATCTGCTTGCATTCGGCACGGTCGCGGCCGCCTTCGACCGCCACGGTGATGAACTTGGTCGCCCCTTCACCGTCGCGCGCCATCGCCTGCGCCAGGCCGATGGCCACCTCGCTCAGGGCGGCTTTCAGCGCGGCGTAGTCGGCGCCGGCGAGGTCGGCAATTTCGGCATTGCCGGCCTGGCCGGTGGCGATCAGGATGAAGCTGTCGTTGGTCGAGGTGTCGCCGTCGACGGTGACGCAGTTGAACGACACGTCGGCCACTTCCTTTACCAGCTGCGGCATCAGGCCGGGCGCGATCGCCGCATCGGTCGCCACATAGCCGAGCATGGTCGCCATGTTGGGGTGGATCATGCCGGAGCCCTTGGCGATGCCGGTGACCGTGACCGTGCTGCCGCCGACCTGTATCCGGCGCGAGACGCCCTTGGCGACGATGTCGGTGGTCATGATCGCGTGCGCAGCCTCGCTCCAGTGGTCCGGCGCGAGGTCGGCCTGGGCGGCGGGCAGCGCGGGCAGGATCTTGTCGACCGGCAGCGGCTCCAGGATCACCCCGGTGGAAAACGGCAGCACGTTTTCGGCCGCGCAGCCCATCAGCTGCGCCACCGCCTCGCACGTCCGGCGCGCGCGCCGGAGCCCTTCCTCGCCGGTACCGGCGTTGGCATTGCCGGTATTGATCAGCAGGGCGCGGATGTCGCCCTGCGCCAGATGCTGTTTGCACAAGACGACCGGCGCGGCGCAGAAGCGGTTTTGCGTGAACACCCCGGCCACCCGGGAGCCGGGCGCCAACTCGATCAGCGTGATGTCGCGGCGTCCGGGTTTCTTGATGCCGGCGGACGCAATGCCGAGACGCACGCCGGCAACGGGCAACAGGGAGGCGGGATCGGGGGCGGAGAGGTTGACGGGCATGACGGCTTCGCAAGACGGAAAGCCGCCATTTTATGCCGCACTGGCGGCAAATGGATGGCGCGGATTTACTGCGTACGCCCCAGCAGCCAGTTCATGAGGCGGCGAAATCCGGGCCGCCATGGCCAGACCGGGTCGAACTCGATCGAACGCGCCAGTGCCGCCAGCGCAATCAGCGCGAACACGGAAAACAGCAGTTGCGAGACGAGCTGACGCGGCGTGAGCATGCCGAGGGGCTGGTCGAGAAAGCCGGGAACATAAAACAGGCTGGCAAACGCCGCGAAAAGAAAGGCCGGGCCGAGATACATGATGTCCGCAGTTTGAGTCCTTGTGCCGGGACATTCAGCAAGCCTTGTGCCAGTTGAGCAAAGACCAGCAAAAACAATAGGGTGGCTGCCTGTCCCAATCAGGTCGGCCATGAAATGTAAATTAATTCGACGGCTATTTGTCGAGCGGCGGGGCAGCGAACTTGCGCAGGATTTCATGCGACAGCGAATAAAACTGCGGCGTGGGACCGAGGTCCTCGTAGATCGGATCGCCATAGTCGTCTTCGGCGATGATGCGGTTGCCGGGGATGTAGGGCATGGCCACCTCAAGCTCGTCGAGGGCGGCACGGATCAGATCGGCCATCAACTGGGAATCGCTGCGCCCGGGGTACATGACGTGCAGGGCTTCCACCCGCGCCGCGTCGCGTAACGGTAAATGGACGGCATAGGCGCGCACGTCCGCGCGCGCATGCCCCTCCTGGCCCCAGCGTTGGATCAATTCGGCGATGCGCATGAGTTTTCCCCTGCCTGCAATGGTTTTGTTATAGCAAAGCCACCCGCAAGACAAAGCCGGATTCAGCTTGTGCGCCGCCACACCAGGGTGCGATTGTTCGCCGGCATGGCGATATCCTGTTGCAGAACCAGACCCTGGGCGCGCGCCAGCGCATCCACCGCCGCGAAGTCGCGCACGCCGGAAGCCGGGTCGCGCGCTTTCAGCCAGGCGTCGAAGCGGGCATTGCTCTCTGCGGTATAGGCGCCGTTGTAGTTGAACGGGCCGTATACCGCCAGTACGCCGCCCGGTTCGAGCACGTCGCCGATGCCCTCGAAAAACCGTTCGACCTCGGGCCAGCCCATGATGTGCAGCGTGTTGGCCGAGAACACCGCATCGTAGCGGCCGTTGCGCCAGGCCGTCTGGCTGACGTCGAGGGCGATCGGCGGCAGCACGTTGGGCAGCGCCGCCGCGTCGAGCCATTGCCGGATGCCGGGATGATGCTGTGGCACATCGGCGGTCTGCCAGACGAGATGCGGCAGTTCGGCGCCGAAATACACCGCATGCTGGCCGGTGCCGCTGCCGATTTCCAGCACGCGGCGGCGGTCGGCAAATACCTCGCGCAGCACCGCCAGAATCGGCGCGCGGTTCTGCACGCAGGATTCGGCAAAGGGCTTGTCGGACATTTTCATGCCTCCACTTGAATCAGCCGGCCGTCGGCCAGCAGCACAGCAGCATGCACCGGCCGGTCTGGATACAGCGCCGCCAGCAGGGCGCGATAGCCTGCCAGCTGGGGCCGATGGCGTTCGGCCAGCTGCGCGTCCGCCAGCATGCGGCTGTCGTCGCCGGTTTTATAGTCGATCAGCCACACCGCATCGTCGAATTCCACCACGCGGTCGAGCCGCTGCACCCGGCCGTCGGCATCCAGCAACGCCAGCTCGCTGTGCGCGCGCCGGTACAGCGCGGGGTCGAAGAAGCGTGCCAGATGCGGCTGCGCCAGCAGGGCGCGGGCATCCGCCTCGATCCTGGCGAGCCCGGCCGCCACCCCCAGCTGCATCGCCAGTGCGGGCAGGTCGCGCGGCGTTCCCGGCGGCGCATGGTGTTCGAGGCAGGCATGGAACAGTTCGCCGCTGGCCGCCGCCGGGTTGGCGGACACAGGGGCAAGCCGCTGCCCGACGGCGGGGGCGACGATGCGCGGCGCCGCCGCCGTCACGCGCGGCGCGTCGGCGCTGGCGGCCGGCGGCAGATCGGCCGGCAGCGCCATATCCCGCCAGGCCGCCTCGACCCGCTGCAGCCAGGCGTTTTTGTCGGCGGCGCCGCTGACGATCAGCCCCTGCCCGGCGCGGGTGAGCGCTACATACAGCAGATTGTCGGACTCGCGCTGCGTCAGCGCAGCCTCCTCGGCAAACCAGTGTTCCCGCCAGGCGCCCCGTTCGTCCTGTTTGCCGAATAGCGAAAAATGCCCGGGCCGTGCGGCTTCGGGCGGCCACGGCGCCAGCACGCCGTAGCTGTCGCTGCGCGTGTGATCGCTGCCGCCGAGCAGCCAGACGATCGGCGCCTCCAGTCCCTTGGCGCCGTGGATGGTCAGCAGCCGCACCGCGTTTTCGCCGTCGGCGGCCAGTCCTTCGCCGGGTGCGGCGTCGGCGTCGTCGACGAGCGAGGCCAGTTCGCGGATGAAACCGGCCAGCGTCGGGTAGCGGCCGGCATCCTGCGTCAAGGCCAGCTGCATGAAGGCGCGCAGATTGGCGGCAACCTGCGGACGCTGTGCGGGCGGCACGGCGGCAGCGTAACGTGCCTCGACATCGGCCTCGAAATAAATGCGGTCGAGCAGATCGTGCACCGGCAGCCTGCCGACGCAGGCGCGCCAGCCGGTCAGAAGCCGCGCGGCGCGCGCGAGTGCCGGCGGGCAGCCCGGCTGTGCGGCGAACGCAAGCAGGCGTTCCCAGCCACGCGCTTCGGCTGGCAAGGGCGGCGCAAAGACGTGCAACAGCTCGGCATCGCTGCAGCTGAAAATCGGGCTCTTCAGCACGTGCGCCAGCTTCAGTTCGGCATGCGGCAGCAGCAGGGTTTCGAGCAGCGCAATCACATCCTGCGCTTCCAGCGCATGCAGCAGGCCGCCGCGGCGCGAGGTGATGAAGGGAATCCCTGCCGCTTCCAGCGCGCGTTCGTACACATGCAGATGGGTACGTTTGCGCACCAGCGCCATGACGTCGCCGGCACGTGCCGGGCGGCTGTTTTCAGCCGGCCCGTCAACCACGCCCCAGCGTCCCAGCACCTCGTCGCGCAACACGCGGGCAAAGGTCTGCGCCTCGACGTGCACCGCGCGGTCGTCGGCTTCGGCCTGCGGCGTGGTGAGCGGATTGCGCATACGGCTCCACACGTGGCCGGCGGCTGCGTAGTGGATCGAAGTCCCCTCGTGGGGCAATTCAGCCGCGGCGGCGGCCGCGCTTCTTTCCACGCCGACCGGCAGGCAGCGCAGCGCGCCCCGCCGCATGGCGTTGGCCGGTGCGTGGGTATGTGACGCAAATCCCGTCACCGCGGCAAATACCGGATTGATCGCCTGTACCACCGCAGGTGCCAAGCGCCGCGTCATGTCGGTGCTGAAGCGGGCGGCGCCGAAATGCGCCTGCAGGAAATCCGCCGCCGCGCTGAACACCCGTGCCTCGCCGCGGCGGAAGCGGTAAATCGCCTGCTTCGGGTCGCCCACCATGAACACCGTCATGCCGCTGTCGGCCGCGCCTGCCTCGGCCAGCCAGGTTGACAGCGCCTGCCATTGCAGCGGATTGGTGTCCTGGAATTCGTC
>NZ_JANJXQ010000024.1 GCF_024708915.1 Thiobacillus sp. | reverse complement strand
GTCGAAGCGCGCCAGCAGCTCGACGACGACGGTCACTTCCTTCCCCGACTGTGCGGCGCGGATCAGCGCCTGCATCAGCTGCGAGTCGGTGCCGGTGCGGTAGACGGTCTGGCGGATGGCGACGACGTGCGGGTCGTCGGCCGCCTGGTCGATGAAGTCGATCACCGGCTGGAACGATTCGAAGGGATGGTGCAGCAGGATGTCGCCCTTGCGGATCTGCGCGAAGATGTCTGTGTCCTTGGCAAGCTGCGCCGGCAGGGCGGGGATGAAGGGGGGAAACTTGAGGTCGGGGCGGTCGACCCAGTCGGGCACCTGCATCAGCCGTACCAGGTTGACCGGGCCGCGCTCCTGGTAGAGGGCATCGGCGTCGAGTTCGAATTGCTCGAGCAGGAAAGCCGCCATCGAGGCCGAGCAGTTGTCGGCCACTTCCAGCCGCACTGCCGCGCCGAAATGCCGCTGTGGCAGTTCGCCCTGCAGCGCCTTGCGCAGATTCTTGGTTTCCTCCTCGTCGACGAACAGGTCGGAGTTGCGGGTGACGCGAAACTGGTAGCAGCCTTCCACCGTCATGCCGGTGAAAAGTTCGCCGACGTGGGCGTGCAGAACCGATGACAAAAAGACGAAGCCGTATTCGCAGCCGGCGACGTCTTCCGGCAGCCGGATCACGCGTGGCAGTGCGCGCGGCGCCTGCACCACTGCGGCGCCGGAATTGCGGCCGAAGGCATCGCGGCCCGACAGCTCCACGGCGAAGTTGAGACTCTTGTTGAGCACGCGCGGGAAGGGGTGCGAAGGGTCGAGTCCGACCGGGGTGAGTACCGGCATCAGTTCGCGGAAAAAATAGTCGCGGATCCACACCGCCTGCGCCTCGCTCCAGTGCGTGCGGCGAAAGAAGTGGATGTCCTGTTCCGCCAGCAGGGGGATGATGTCCTCGTTGAACAGTTCGTACTGCCGGGCGACCAGCGCGTGCGCGGTCTCGGATACCGCCCGGTACTGCTGGCGCGGCGTCAAGCCGTCCGGCGAAAGCTGGGTCAGGTTGGCGCGGATCTGCTCCTTGAGCCCGGCCACCCGCACCTCGAAGAATTCGTCCATGTTGCTGGAAAAAATGCAGAGAAACTTCAGCCGCTCCAGCAAGGGCATGCCAGGGTCGTCGGCCTGGGCCAGCACGCGGCGCTGAAACTCGAGGATGCCGAGTTCGCGGTTGATGAGAGTGTCGGGGCTGGGAGGGGTCATGATCTAGTATCGAAGATGGGCTTCAATGATAAGCGCCTGTTTCAATCATGACATGACAGTTATATGACAACATCGCAGCCGGTCGAAATCGAGCTCAAGCTGGCGTTGTCCCCGCAGCGGGCGGCGGCATTCACGAAGCTGATGGCGCGGCAGCACAACGCACCGCTGCAGCAGGAACTCGTCACGCGTTATTTCGATACGCCGGATTTTTCCCTGAGCGCACTCGGCGTGGCGGTCAGGGTGCGGCGAACCGGGCGGCGCTGGCTGCAAACGCTGAAAACCGAGGGCGAGCGGCACGGCGGCCTGTCGCGGCGCGCCGAATACGAAATGGCGATATCCCGCAGCCAGCTGGACTGGGAAAAATTTCCGCCCGAAGCGCGCGCGCTGGTGCCGGAGGCACTGCGTGCACAGTTGGGAGTGGTGTTCGAAACGCGCTTCAACCGCACCGCCTGGCTGATCGACAGTCGTGGCGGCGCGGAAATCGAAGTGGCGCTGGATGTGGGCGAGGTGCGCGCTGGCCGGCACAGCCAGCCGATTTGCGAGATCGAGCTCGAACTCCGGGCCGGTCAACCGGATACCTTGTTTGTACTGGCGCAGGACTGGGCGCGGCGGTTCGACTGCGTGCCGCTGGATGACAGCAAGGCCGACCGGGGCGTGCGCCTGGCGCGTGGCGAGGAGGCAACGCCGGCCAAATCTGCGCCGCTGGCGCTGGACAGTGGAATGAGCGTGGAAGACGGCTTTGCCGCGATCTGCCAGGCCTGCCTGGCGCAGTTCCAGGCCAATCTGCCGGGGGTGCTGGTATCCGACGATATCGAATACGTGCACCAGGCGCGGGTGGCGCTGCGGCGCCTGCGCGCGGCGCTGCGGCTATACCGGCGGGTGTGCGCGGTGCCGGATGCGCTGCTGGCGCAGCTGCGCGCGCTGGCCGCCGCCCTCGGTTCCGCACGCGACTGGGACGTGCTGTGCAGCGAGACCCTGCCGGCGATTGCGCCGCATTACGCCGATGCGGCGCAATGGCAGCGCGGCCGGCAAGCACTGGAGGCGCGCAGAACCGGGGTGCGGGCGGCCATGCGGACGGCGCTCGCGCAGGCGCAGCCGGGCGCGTGGCTGCTGGCATTCCAGCGCTGGCTGCTGCAGCGCGGCTGGCGCGCCGCCGCCGAAACGCAGCGCCTGGTCCAGTTGTCGCCATTGAAAAAGTGGGCGCGCCGGGCGCTGCAGAAGGGGCATCGCCCCATCGTCCGCGGTGCGCGCAGATTCGCGCAACTGCAGCCGGAACAGCGCCATGCCCTGCGCATTGCGATCAAGCGCCAGCGCTACGCGGCCGAATTTTTCCAGGAACTGTTCGCCCGCGGCAGGGGTGCACGATACCAGGCTGTGCTGCGGGATGCACAGGACAGCCTGGGCCGCGCCAACGATGCGCGGATGGCGCGGGGCTTGCTGGCTGAGGCCCGGCTGGACACGGAACCGATGGGGCAATTCGTGCTCGGCTGGCTGGCGGCGCAGCAGGCGGCCGACACGGCCGACGCGCCTGGCGAAAATGCAAAGCATTTGCAAAATTTCATGGAAACGGCGCCTTGCTGGTAGATTGCCACTAGTCCCGCTTTGGCTTTTCCACCCACAATCCGTGCTCCATGAATACCGACATCCGGCTGTCATCGTATCCGACAATGAAAATCGCATTCCTGGAAGACGACGCGGCATTTGCCGCCAACATCATCGAATGGCTGGAACAGGCCGGGCATAGCGTGAGCTGGTTCCGTTCCGGGCGCGAGTGCATACGCGCGCTCTCCGACGAACGCTACGACCTGTGCCTGTTCGACTGGATATTGCCCGACATCAGCGGCCCCGACGTCATGGCCAACCTCAAGCTGAAAGGCACGCTGCCGCCGGTGCTGTTCCTGACCGGGCGCGACGCGGAGGAGGACGTGGTGCAGGTGATCCAGGCCGGCGCCGACGATTACATGGTCAAGCCGCCATCGCGCAGCGTGCTGATCGCGCGCATCCACGCGGTGGCGCGGCGCTGCTCGGCGCAGTTGCGCCCGGAGCCGGTGCAGGACTTCGGCCCGGTCCAGGTGGATTTCGGCAACCGCAAGTTCGAACTGGACGGACAGCCGGTGAAGCTGACCGAAAAGGAAACCGAGCTTGCGCTGTATTTCTTCGGCCGCGTCGGCATGCTGCTGCCGCGCGGACACCTGATCCAGGTGGTGTGGGGCTCCAGCCCCGACATCGATACCCGCACCGTGGATGTCCACGTCAGCCACCTGCGCGGCAAGCTGAAGCTGGTGCCGGAAAACGGCTGGCGGCTGACTTCGGTGTACCGTCAGGGCTATCGGCTGGAGCGCGTGGAATAGGGCGTGTTGACACTAATTTCACGCCCGCGACGAGGCCGATTCGGGATGCAGGCCGCGAAGCGAGACGCGCAGCAGTGTCGTTCACTGCAAGCGGCTCGCGGCAAAGGCATGCGCCCGAATCGGCCCGTCCCTTCGGGTTGCCCCGAGAAAGCGCGTCTGCGGCGTTGCGCCGCTTGGAAAGGGATGGCCCTTGCCAGCGCGACGCGCCTTGCATCCATCGCTTTCTCGCGGCAACGCGGACGCGAAATTAGTGTTAACACGCCCTAGCCTCATGACCGTGCGCCTGCGGCTTTGTTCGCTCGCCTTTCTGCTGTTTGCCGCGCCCGTTGCGGCGGAATCCGCCGACCCCGGCCCGGAATGGCGCTATACGCTGCGGCCGGGCGACACCCTGATCGGCGTGTCGGCGCGTTATCTGGCACGCCCGGCCGACTGGCCGCGGGTGCAGCGCCACAACCGCATTGCCAACCCCTATCGTCTGGTTCCCGGCAGCGCCTTGCGCATCCCGCTCGCCTGGCTGCGGCATGCGCCGGCGCCGGCGACGGTGGTCGCGGTGACGGGGCAGGTGCGGCTGCGCCTGCCCGATGGCGCGGAGCGCGCCTTGCAGACGGGCGACCAGCTGGCCGCCGGGGCCAGCCTGAGCAGCGCCGCCAACAGCAGCGCAATGCTGCGTTTTGCCGACGACTCGGTGGTGGTGTTGCAGCCCGGTGCGCGCATGACGCTCGACAGCGTCAGCGTCTATGCCGGCGGCGGCATGGTCGACACCCGGCTGCGACTGCAGCAGGGGCGCCTCGACGTCGGCGCCAACCCGCGCCGCGCGCCGGGCAGCCGCTTGCAGGTGATCACGCCGTCCGCGGTGGCGGCGGTGCGCGGCACCCGCTTCCGCGTCGCCGCGGAGCCGCGCGTGACCCGCGAAGAAACGCTGGAGGGGGAAGTGGGCCTGGCTGCGGCCGGGCAACGCGTGGCCGTGATGGCAGGGCAGGGCAGCCTGGCGGAAGCCGGCAAACCGCCGCGCCCGCCGACGGCGCTGCTGCTCGCACCGGACGTGTCCGCGCTGCCGCGGCGGGTCGAGGCCCTGCCGCTGCGCTTTACGCTGCCGGCCTTACCGGGCGCGGTGTCATGGCTGGGCCAGATCGCCTCCCGCGCCGGCCATTCCCCCGGCGCCGGCGAGGCCGGGGAATCGACGGCGGCGGAGGCGCAGTTCGGGCCGCTGCTGCTGGAACAGGCCAGCGCGGCGCCACGGCTGAGCTTTGCCGACCTGCCCGATGGCCGCTACGTGCTGCGGGTGCGCGCGGCCGACGCCCTAGGCCTGCAGGGACGCGATGCCGTGCACGCATTCGAGCTCGACGCGCGCCCGTTTGCGCCGTTGCCGAGCGCGCCCGGCGCGCGCGTGCGCAGCGCGCAACCCGCGCTGCAATGGAGCGCGGTGGTGGGCGCGAACGCGTACCGGGTCGAGCTGGTGCGCGACGCGGCGTTCGAGGGAATGCTGCTGGCCGAGCGGACCACGGCAACGCGCCTGACTCCGCCCGGGGAATTGGCGCCTGGCGCCTACCACTGGCGGGTGGCGAGCATCGAAGGCGACGAGCAGGGGCCGTTCTCGCCGCCGCAGCGTTTCGTCTACGATCCGCTGCCGGGCGCGCCCGACCTTGGCCAGGCCGCCCCGGCGTTCGCGCAAAACGGTCTCAAGCTCGCCTTGCCGCCGCCGCCCGCCGGTTTGCGCTACGAACTGGTGCTGGCACGCGACGCCGAACGCACCCGGGTCGTCTGGCAGGGCGACAGCGCCGATGGCCGGCTGCATGCCTCGCCGCTCGATCCGGCGACGTATTACCTGGCCGCGCGGCTGGTCGAGGCCGACGGCACCGCGGGGCCTTACGCCACCCGGGTGATCGAGGCGCCGCCGCGCTTCCGCTGGGAAGCGTTGTTGCTGCTGCTGCCCTTGCTGGCCATGTAACCGCCCGTGCGCCGCGATCCGCTCCGGCTGCGTTTTCTGCGCAACGACCGTTTCTCCACGGCACTGATCCTGCTGGCGATCGCGCTGCTGGTGACCGGCAGCGGCGTGTTGAACCGGGTCGACAACCTGCTGTACGACCTCGGGCAGCGCCTGCACAGCCGGCCGCCGCCGGCGGATCTCGTGATCGTCGCCATCGACGAAGACAGCCTCTCCAAGCTTGGCCGCTGGCCGTGGTCGCGGCGGCTGCATGCCGCGCTGGTCGACCGCCTGCATGCCGATGGCGCGCGCGCGATCGGTCTCGACCTGGTCTTCGCCGAACCCGACACCGCCGATCAGCCCGCCGACGCGGCGCTGGCGGAAGCGATCGCGCGTGCGGGCAATGTGGTGCTGCCGGTGCTGCTGGAAAGCAGCCGCGTCAACGGCCAGCTGCTGGAGACCCTGCCGCTGCCGCAGTTGCTGGAACAGGCGGCGGCGCTGGGACGGGTGCATGCCGAACTGGACCAGGACGGCATTGCGCGCAGCATTTTCCTGTGGGAAGGCGTGGGCGCGCCGGTGTGGCCGCATTTTGCGCAGGCGGTGCTGGCCACCGCCGGCGCGCTGCCAGCGTCGTTCAGCCGGACTCCGCCCGCCGCTGCCGATGCGATGCCGTTTGCCCTGGTGCGGACGGCGCCGCGCCGCATCACGTTTCTGGGGCCGCCCGGGCATGTGCGGACGCTGTCGTATGTGCAGGCGCTGACCGGAGAATTCGCCCCCGGCACCTTCCGCGACAAGATCGTGCTGGTGGGCGCCACCGCGGCAGGCATGGGCGACCTGCTGCCGACGCCGGTGTCGGGACAGCGCCAGCCGATGCCGGGGGTGGAGGTGCACGCCAATGCGCTGGAGTCGATGCGAAGCGGCCATCTGGTGCGCGACGTGCCGCCCGCCGTCACACTGCTGGCCGCCGCCCTGCTGGCACTGGCGCCGCTGCTGTGGCTGCCGCGCCTGAATCCGCTGGGCGGATTGCTGGCGAGTGCGCTGTGGTTCGTGGCCGTGGCCGCGGCCGCCATCGCGCTGCCGTTCTGGGTCCAGGTCTGGATGCCGGTTGCCGGCGCGCTGCTGGCGATCCTGCTGGCTTATCCGGTATGGAGCTGGCGGCGCCTGGAGGGCGCAGGCCGCTTTCTCGACCACGAACTGAAACGGCTGCGCCAGGAACTGGGGCCGGCGGCCGATGCCCAGCCGAGGGTGCTGTCGCACGACCCGTTCGAGGCGCGTATCCAGCAGGTGCAGGCGGCGGCGCACCGCTTGCGCCATCTGCAGGACGAGCAGCGCGAAACGCTGGCGTTCATCTCGCACGACATCCGTGCGCCGCTGGCCTCCGCCCTGATGCAGCTCGACGCGCTGCCAGCCGCTGCGCAAGCCCGCCTGCGCGACCCGCTGACCCGCGGCTTGACGCTGGCGGAAGAATTCCTGCGCACTTCGCGTGCCGAGATGCTGGACGCCGCCCGTTTCGAGGAACTCGACTTTGCCGCGCTGGTGCACCAGGCGATCGACGATGCGTTCGCCGCGGCGCGCGCCAAGTCGGTGCAGCTGGTGCGCCAGCTGCCCGACGATCCGCTGTGGGTGCAGGGCGAGTTCGGCCTGCTGCATCGCGCCATGCTCAATCTGGTGCTGAACGCGGTGCATTACGCGCCGGCGCATTCCAGCGTGACGGTGGGCTTGCGCTGCGCAGGCGAATGGGCCGAGGCCAGCGTGACCGACCACGGCCCCGGCATCGCCGCCGCCGATCGGGCGCGCCTGTTCCGCCGCTTCAGCCGCGCCGCGGAACAGACGACGGGCAGCGGACTGGGGCTGTATTTCGTGCGCACCGTGGCGGAAAAACACGGCGGCACAGTCGAGGTCGCAAGCGAACCGGGAATATTCAGCTGCTTCACCCTGCGGCTGCCGCTGACGGGATTGTCGTCTTCGGCAAGCGCGGCTGCGGCACAATAGGCGTGGCTCACGATTCGGGGCCGGTATTGTGAGGGAACCGAAATGGAACTGATTTTGTGGCGGCACACCGAGGCGGAAGACGCGTTCCCCGATGCCACCCGTGAACTGACCGCCAGGGGCCGCAAGCAGGCGGCGCGCATGGCCGACTGGCTCAATCCGCGGCTGCCGCCGGATATCCGCATTCTGGCCAGTCCCGCCACCCGCGCCCGGCAAACCGCGCAGGCACTGGGGCGTGAATACCAAGAGGTGGCGGCATTGGCGCCCGGCGCCAATGCCGCGGACGTGCTGGCCGCGGCGGGTTGGCCGGATGCGGCCTATCCGGTGCTGGTCGTCGGCCATCAACCCACGCTGGGGCAGGTGGCGATGCAGCTGCTGGCCGGGCAGGCGGGCGATCTGGCGGTGAAGAAAGGCGGCATCTGGTGGTTCCAGGGCCGCGAGCGGGCAGGGCAGCTGCAGGTGGTGTTGCGCGCTGTGGCTGCGCCTGACTGGTTATAATTCCGCGGGTGACCACCCAACCCATCAAGCGCGAGGCAAACCCGGTGACCCCGACAACGCAGACGAGGTGCGTGCAGTGCCGGGTTGGCTGAGCAGTCTGCGCGACCTGATCGCCGACGCGAGCCCATTGCGCCGCCTCATGCTTGCCCTGCTGGTGCTGCTGCCGCTGGCCGCGCTGGCTGCCGCCTATCTGTGGTTCAACCCGCCGGTCTATCGCGTGCTGTACACGCAGCTGTCCGACCGCGCGGGCGGCGAGGTCATCGGCGCGCTCGAACGGCTCGACATCCCCTATCGTCTGTCCGCCGCGGACGGCACCATCGAAGTGCCGTCCGGAGAGCTGCATGCGGCACGCTATCGTCTGGCTGCATTGGGTCTGCCCAGAATCGATGCCGATGCGCAGGATGAGATCGACCGTTCTCCCCGCTTCGGCACCTCGTCGCTGCAGGAACAGCAGCGCTACCAGCGCGCGCTCGAAATCGACCTGGCGCGCTCGATCCAGAAGCTGGATACGGTCGAACTGGCACGGGTCCACCTCGCCCTGCCCAAGGTCTCGCCGTTCCTGCGCGATGCGCCGCCCGCCACCGCTGCGGTGCTGGTACGGCTGCGCCCGGGCGCCCGGCTGGATGCCGGGCAGGTGTCGACGATCCAGACGCTGGTGGCCGCCAGCGTGCCGCGCCTGAAGCGCGCCGAAGTGCAGGTGTTCGATCCGCGCGGCGTCGTGCTGGGCGGCGTGGTCCCCGAAGCCGCCCAGACGCAGCGTCTGGCGCTGGAGCAGGATCTGGCGCGACGTGCGCTGGCCGTGCTGACGCCCTGGCTGGGCGCAGACCGTGTCAGCGTGCAGGTGACCGCGACGCTGGCGGACAGCGAAACCCGGCAGACGGTCGAGCGCGTGCGCAACGTCGTGGTGGCCGGGCAGGCGCGTCCGCTGGAGAAGACCGTGCGCACCACGCGCGTTCCCGAAGGCCGCGTCCAGCGGATCAATGCCATCGTGATTCTGGGGTTCGACGCCAGCGCCGGCGAACTCAGGCGTGCCGGGCAGCTGGCGCGCCAGGCGCTGGGTCTGCTGCCGGCGCGCGGCGACAGCCTGAGCGTGTATGCGTTGCCTGCAGTGGCGCCCAAGATGCAGGCCGACGTTGCCGTTGCGCTTCCCCCAGCGCCGGCTGCACCCGGCCCGATTCCGCGGGTGCAGCCGGCCAGTCCGCTGCCGAGCACGGAGAGTCCATTCCATTTTTCACAATGGCCGCTGGCGGCTGCCGCGGCGACCCTGGCCGTGCTCGGCGTGGCTGGCTGGCGGCGTATCCGCCGGGCACCCGCCAGCGAAATGCAGGCGGATGATTTCGACGCCGAACTGGATGCGACCCGCAGCCAGGTACTGGCCGATCCGCGCGTGGCGGCGGATGTCATCAGGCTGTGGATGCGCGCATGAGCCAGGCCGGGATCGAAAAATCCGCCGCGCTGCTGCTCGCCCTGGGCGAGGAGGCCACGGCGGCCGTGTTGCGTTACCTGAGTCCGCTGGAAGTGAGCCGCCTGGGCAGCGCCATGCGTGAACTGGAAGTGCTGCCGCGCGAACGCGTGCGCATCATTTTGCGCGATTACGCGGCCGAAGCGGCCGAGCAGACCGGGTTCGCCGCGGACACCGGGCGCTTTCTCGACGAAACGCTGAAGCTGGCGCTGAGCCCGGAGCGCGCGCGGTCGCTGCTGCAACGGCTGGGCGCCGCGGGCGCGCAGTCGCTGGAAAAGCTGGCCTGGCGCGAACCGGCGGAAATCGCCGGTCTGCTGGAGGCGCAGCCGCCGCAACTGATCGCTGTGGTCGTCATGCGCCTGCCGCGCGACGTCGCGGCCGTCGTGCTCGAACTGCTGCCCGCCGGGACCCGCGCCGACACCTTGTTGAACCTGGCGCACAGCGAGGCGCCCAGCCCCGACATGCTACGCGAGCTGGATGACTGGCTGGCCGGCCTGGAAACCACCGCGCCGGCGCAGGGCGAAGCCGCGGTTGCCAGCCTGCTGGGGCAGATGAGCGAGGGCAGCGCCGCCGCCGCCTTGAGCCAGCTCGATCGGAACGACGCAGGCCTGGCCGCGCGCCTGCGCGTGCGCAATCTCGTGTTCGAGGACCTGGCGCGGCTGCCCGCAGCGGGCCGCAAGACTTTTTTGCGCAATATCGGCGCCCGCACCCTGCTGCATGCGCTGAAGGGCAGCGACGGGCGGGTGCTCGACGCGCTCACTGCGGTGATGAGTCCGACCGCGGCACAGCGCATGCGCGATGATCTCGACACCCTGGGCGGCTTGCCGGTGACCGCGATCCAGGCCGCGCAGGACGATGCCGGCGCCACCCTGCGGCGGCTGGCGGCAGAGGGGGCGATTCCATTCCCGGAAGAGGAGGCGGCATGAGCACACACGAAGACACCACCGCATTCGAACAGTGGGAGGTGGTGGAGCTGGCCGCGCCGGCAGGCGAGGCGTCGCCGGCCGCGGATGCCGCGGCCGAGCTGGCCGGGCTGCGCGAGGCCGCGCGCGCCGAGGGCTACGCCGAAGGACTGGCCGCCGGGCGGGTGGAAGGAGAACAGGCCTGCGGGCGCATGAAGCAGCTGGCCGAAAGCTTTTCCTCGACCCTCGACAACCTCGATTTCCGCCTCGCCGACATGGTGCTCGAACTTGCGCTCGACGTGGCGCGCCAGGTGGTGGCGGGCGAACTCGCGGCACGTCCCGAACGCATCCTCGACGTGGTCAACCTGGCGCTGAAGCAGATGGCGGAAACCAGCCGCGAAGCGCGCCTGCTGCTGAATCCGGACGACGCCGCGCTGGTGCGCCCGCATCTCGACCAGGTGCTCGACAAGAACCGCCTGCGCATCGTGGAAGACGTGCGCATCGTGCGCGGCGGCTGCCTGATCGAAACCTCGCAGGGCGATCTCGACGCCACCCTGCCGGCACGCTGGCGCCAGGTGGTGCAGGTGCTCGGCTCCAACCTGAACTGGATCGAGTGATGGAGCGCATCGTCCGCCTGCGCGAATACCTGGCCGATTGCCGCCGCGCGGTGGGCTGGGCGACGCCGATCGCCACCAGCGGGCGGCTGACCCGGGTGTCCGGTCTGGTGATGGAGGCGGTGGGTCTGCGCCTGCCGGTAGGCAGCCAGTGCCACATCCAGATTCCCGGCGGACAGAGCATCGAGGCCGAGGTGGCCGGGTTCTCCGGCGACCGCCTGTTCATCATGCCGGCCACCGACATCTACGGCGTGATGCCGGGGGCGCGGGTGATCCCCGACGACCCGCTGGCGGCGCAGCCGCCGCGCCTGGGCATGCGCTACATTCCGCGCCGCCGCGCGCAGGACCGGGTGCGCCAGGTGCCGGTCGGCGAGCGCCTGCTGGGGCGCGTGCTCGACGGCGCCGGGCGCCCGCTCGACGGCATGGGCCCGCTGTCGCTGGAGCGCCGGGTGCCGCTGTACAGCCGCCCGATCAATCCGCTGGAACGCGCGCCGATCCGGCAGACGCTCGACGTCGGTGTGCGCGCGATCAACGGCCTGTTGACGGTGGGGCGCGGGCAGCGGCTCGGCCTGTTTGCCGGCAGCGGCGTCGGCAAGAGCATTCTGCTCGGCATGATGGCGCGCATGACCGAAGCCGATGTCGTGGTCGTCGGCCTGATCGGCGAACGCGGGCGCGAGGTCAAGGAATTCATCGACCGCATCCTCGGCAGCGAAGGCATGGCGCGCGCGGTGGTGGTGGCCGCGCCCGCCGATCATCCGCCGCTGATGCGGCTGAACGGCGCAGCGTATGCGATGTCGATCGCCGAATATTTCCGCGACCAGGGCAAGCACGTGCTGCTGATCATGGATTCGCTCACCCGCTACGCGATGGCGCAGCGCGAGGTGGCGCTGGCGATCGGCGAACCGCCCGCCACCAAGGGCTATCCGCCGTCGGTGTTCGCCAAGCTGCCGCAACTGGCGGAGCGCGCCGGCAACGGCCGCAGCGGCAGCGGCTCGATCACCGCTTTCTTCACCGTGCTGATGGAAGGCGACGACCAGCAGGATCCGATCGCCGACGCCGCGCGCGCGATCCTCGACGGCCACATCGTATTGAGCCGCGATCTCGCCGACGCCGGCCATTACCCGGCGATCGACATCGAGGCCTCGATCAGCCGGGCACAGCCCGATCTGCTCCCCGAGGAGGCGCTGGAACGCACGCGCCGCTTCAAGTATCTCTATTCGCGCTACATGCGCAGCCGCGACCTGCTTGCCGTCGGCGCCTACGTGCCGGGCGCCGATCTGGTGCTCGACGAAGGGGTGCGGCTGTACCCCGGAATGCAGGGCTACCTGATGCAGGGCGTGCGCGAGCGCGCACCGCTGGAGGCCGCGCGCGCAGGCCTCGACGAGGTGCTTGGATGAAGCCGTTTGCCCTGGCGCGCGTGCTGCAGCTGGCGGAGCGGCGCGGCGAAACGCTGGCGCGCGCGGTCAAGCTCGCACATGGCATCTGGCTGCGCGCGCGCGGCCGGCAGGTGCAGCTTGCCGCGCTGCGCGACGCCCACATCGTGCAACTGGCCGGCGAATTGCGCGGCGGCGTGGCGGCGGCGCAGTTGCAGGAAATGAACCGTTTGCAGCACGCGCAGGCCGCTGAAATGCAGGTGGGCCAGGATGCCATCGACGCTGCGCACCGCGACTGGCAGGCGCGGCTGGCCGAATGGATGCAGGCCGAGCAACGGGTCAAAGCCTTGCGGCTGCTGGAGCAGCGCCATCTGGCGCAGGCCGCTATTCAGCAGAGACGCATCGAGCAGCGCGCTCACGACGAGCTGGTCGAACTGACGCATCGGCGCGATGCCGGCCGCCGGGTGCGCTGATGCGTCTGCTAGAACT
>NZ_JANJXQ010000248.1 GCF_024708915.1 Thiobacillus sp. | reverse complement strand
AGAAGCCGGCGAGCGCCTCGGTTTCCTGCCGGGCGACCTGACGCAGAAGGTCGATCCGTATCTGCGTCCGCTGTACGATGCACTTTACGATCTGATGGGCTTCGACAAGGTGACGCGGCTGATCGAGCGCCACGCCATCGAAGTGGCGCCGCTCGCCTTCATGCGCGGACGCACGCTCAACCACGCCTTCATCATCCTCGACGAGGCGCAGAACACCACCCCCGAGCAGATGCAGATGTTCCTCACCCGCATCGGCTTCGGCGCGCGCGCCGTCGTCACCGGCGACCCGACCCAGATCGACCTGCCCAAGCACGTGAAGTCGGGGCTGACGGATGCGGCCGAGGTGCTGGGCGAGGTGCGCGGCATCGCCTTCACCCACTTCCAGTCCGAAGACGTGGTGCGTCATCCGCTGGTCGGCCGCATCGTCGATGCCTACGCCGCGCGCCGCGCGCAAACCGATGGCCGACCCTGACCCCGAATTACGGCTGGCGGTGCAGTTCGCCAGCGCCGCTGCCGAACTGCCGGCGCGCGCGCAAATCCGCCGCTGGGTCGCTGCCGCGCTGGAGCATGCCGCCGAGATCACGGTGCGCATCGTCGACGCCGAGGAGGCGCAGTCGCTCAACCAAGACTACCGCGACAAGGCCTACGTGCCCAACGTACTGACTTTCGAATACGGCGAGCTGCCCGTGAACGAATCCGGCGCCCGGGTGCTCGGCGGCGACGTGGTGATCTGCGCGCCGGTGGTCGAGCGCGAGGCGCGCGAACAGGGCAAGCCGCTGCAGCATCATTACGCCCACATGACCGTCCACGGCGTGCTCCATCTGCAAGGCTACGACCACATCGACCCTCATGATGCCGACATCATGGAATCGCGCGAAGCCGCTATACTGAAGCGGTTCCGCATCCCCAATCCCTATTCGTCCTGAGTTTTTGCCCACATGGAGTCCGACAGTAGTCCCAAGCCGAGTTTGCTTGAGCGCATTTCCCACTGGCTGATGCGCGAACCCGAAGACCGTGAGCAGTTGATCGAACTGCTGCACGGCGCCTACGAAAACAGTCTGATGGATGCCGACGCCCTGGCGATGATCGAGGGCGTGCTGCAGGTGTCCGAAATGCGGGTCAGCGAAATCATGATCCCGCGCGCGCAGATGGAAGTCGTCGACATCAACGACGCACCGGAAATCTTCATTCCGCATGCCATCGAAACCGCGCACTCGCGCTTTCCGGTCATCGACCGGGACCGCGACGACGTCATCGGCATCCTGCTGGCGAAAGACCTGCTGCGCCACTACGCCGAGGCCGACGCCGACATCCGCGGCATGCTGCGCCCGGCGGTGTTCATCCCCGAGTCGAAGCGGCTCAACGTGCTGCTGAAGGAGTTCCGCTCCAGCCGCAACCACATCGCCATCGTCGTCGACGAATACGGCGGCGTCGCCGGGCTGGTGACGATCGAGGACGTGCTCGAGCAGATCGTCGGCGACATCGAGGACGAATACGACTTCGACGAGACCGAGGACAACATCATCCGCGAAACCGAAGGCGTGTTCCGCGTCAAGGCCGCCACCGAGATCGACGACTTCAACCAGGCCCTCGGCGCGCATTTCTCCGACGAGGAATTCGACACCGTCGGCGGCCTCGTCGTGTCGCGTTTCGGCCACCTGCCCAAGCGCGGCGAATCGGTGAAATTCGACGGCTTCAATTTCAGTATCCTGCGTGCCGACAGCCGCCGCCTGTACGCGGTGCGCGTCACCCGCCTGCCGCCGGAAGCAGAGGCGCAGCTGCCGCTGGTTTAAGGTTTTTTGTGGGAGCGGCGCCCCCGCCGCGATTTTCGGGCATCGCCCTCATCGGGCCGGACACCTGAGGGCATAAAGGCGCCCCTCCTACGATCCGGCTACAGCGTGTGCCGCCGGTCGCCACGGGCGAAGCCGGCCAGCGCTGGTATGGGCCCCTTGCCGAAACCGATCACCTTGAACAGCTCGCCCATTTCGGCCGGCGACACCAGCCGCTGCACCGCATTCGCCTGCGGCAGGTAGGCTGCCGCGTCGGCGGGCGATGTCTGCATCAGCAGTTCGGCGAGGCCGCCGTTCAGCAGAAAACCCGCTTGGCTGGTGTAGCCGGCGAGTGTCAGCCCCGCCGCCGTTCCCGCCCGCGCCGCCGCGCTGAAATCGACGTGCGCAGTGAGATCGGCGAGGCCCGGCAGGTAGAACGGATCGTCCAGCGCGTGATGGCGGTAATGCGCGCGCAGCGTGCCCATGTGGCGTTGCGGGTGGTAGTACTCGGCGGCGGCAAAGCCGTAGTCGATCAGCAGGAGCAGGCCGTGGTCGAGTACTTTTCCGAGCGACGCGATCAGCGCATCGGTCGCCAGGTTGATCTCGGAGAGATAGCCGGGCGCCAGGTTCAGCGCCTCGGCGCGGGCGCGCAGCGCGGGGTCGGCGATGGCACGGTCCTGCCAGGCGAACGCCTCGCCTTCTGGCACCACGCCGCGCACCAGCGGCCCGCTCTCCGTCCAGTGCACCAGTTCCACCGGCAGCGCGTCGAGCACCTCGTTGCCGAGGATGGCGCCGCTGAAATGCGCCGGCAGTTCGTCCAGCCACTGCACCCGCTCGCGCAGACGAGGCCGTTCGCGCGCAATCATGCGTTGCTGGCGTTCGCGCAGGTCGGCGCTCACCTCCAGGATGCAATAGCGGGCCGGCACTGCGCCAAGCCGCTCCAGTTCGCCCAGCAGGTCGACCGCCAGCCGCCCGCTGCCGGCGCCCAGTTCCAGCACCTCGCCGCCGCGCTCTGCCAACAGCGGCGCGATCGCATGCGCCAGCGTGCGGCCGAACAGCGGCGTGAGTTCCGGCGCGGTGACGAAGTCACCCGCCATACCGAATTTCATGGCACCGGCGGCGTAGTAGCCGAGACCTGGCGCATACAGCGCGGCGGCCATGTATCGCGAGAACGGGATCCAGCCGCCGGCATTTTCGATCAGCGTGCGCAGATGCGCGGCGACACGCCGGCTGTGGGCGAGGGCGTCGGGAGGGGGGGCGGGCAGCATGCGGCGGGACAGTTCGGGGATAATGCGGAATCGAGTGACTATAAGGGCGAACCCCGATGCAAGGCAAAATCGTATTGATTACCGGCGGGGCCCGGCGGGTAGGGGCGGCGTCGGCGCGCCTGCTGCACGCGGCCGGCGCCCAGCTGATGATCCACTACCGCAGCTCGGCCACCGAGGCGCGCGTGCTGCAGGACGAACTCAATGCCATCCGCCCCGACTCGGTGGCCCTGATCCAGGCCGACCTGCACGACACCGGCGGTCTGCCCGGTCTGGTCCACCAGACCGTCGCCACCTTCGGCGGACTCGACGTGCTGCTCAACAATGCGTCGAGTTTCTATCCCACTCCGGTCGGCGACATTACCGAGAAGGACTGGGTCGATTTAATGGGCAGCAATCTCAAGGCGCCGATGTTCCTGTCGCAGGCCGCCGCCCCCGAGTTGAAGAAACGCTGCGGCTGCATCATCAACATCACCGACATCCACGCCGACCGTCCGATGAAAAGCTACGTCGTCTATTCCGTCGCCAAGGCCGGCCTGGTCGGGCTCACCAAGTCGCTGGCGCGCGAGCTGGCGCCCGAAGTGCGCGTCAACGGCATCGCGCCGGGGCCGGTCATGTGGCCCGAGGGCGACTCGAATTTCGACGAGGTCTCGCGCCAGCGCATTGTCTCGCACACCATGCTGAAACGCGCCGGCGATCCCAGCGACATTGCGCTGGCGGTGCGCTTCTTCGCGATGGATACGCATTACGTGACGGGGCAGATCCTGGCGGTCGACGGCGGGCGCAGCGCGAAACTTTAGCCGGCGCCGCAGCCTGCAGTCTCGTCATGGCCAGCACCCGGTAGAGCATCAGCGCCGCGAGGCGGTTCAGCTCGCCGTCCGCCCACACCGCGCGCAGGCGCGATGCCACCCTGCGCGAGCCGAAGCGCAGGAGGTTACGGTCCGGCCCCCGGCCTTGCTTCGACACTGTCGCTTGCCAACGACAGCGCACGCTTCCCGCGGATCGGGTCAAGCCTGCCGCCTCTGGCCGCGGGCGGCGAACGCAGAGCCGGGCTGGGCCTGCTCCAGCGCCGGTGTCTTTTCCTCGTCTGCTTCGGGCGCCGGGGTCTGCGTGGCGCTGTCCGCAAGCTTGGCCAGGCTGGGGCCGGCGGAATGCATCGCCATGTTTCCGGAAATGACGCCGCCTTCCTCGACCATCAGCGCGCCGTAGCGGATCGTGCCGTTGACCCGGCCGGTGGCATACACCACCAGGCGCTTGCGGGCGGTCAGTTCGCCCTCGAAGGTGCCGCGCACTTCCGCCACGTCGATCTCGGCCTTGCCTGAAAATATGCCGCCTTCGGCGATACGGATGTCGCGGCTGTTCATCGAGGCTTCCACGCGGCCTTCCACCACCAGGATCTCGCAATCGGTGATTTCGGAGCCTTTCAGCTTGATGTTGGGGCCGACGATGAGCTTGCTGCCCTCGTCGTTGCGCGTGGATTTGGCAGCCTGCGGCAGGGTTTCCTCGCGGACCGCCTCGGCCGGCCTGGGGGATTCGGCCGGTTTGGCCGGGTAGCCGGTATGGCCCGGCCGGGCCGCGTCGTTTCTGGAATTGCCGGGATTGCCGGAATGCATGAAGGTCTTGAGCATGGGATGGGTCTCTTTCGATGCTGGGTTATATGGCTGGGTTGTAAAACGCTCTGGTGTGGTTGCGGCCGGAACGGGTCGCAGGGGGCAATTAGCAATACGTGCGCCAGCAGTGAAAATTCTTTTATAAACAGCAAGATAAAGAGTCGGACGGAAGCGGGTCCGAGGCAAAAACGGGGTCAAGTGTCGCTCAATGGCGACAGCGTATCCGGCGGGTTTGAATGATTCCTCGATAAAACAGCAAGATAGGAAGGATTGTGCGTGTCGCCCGATGGCGACATGCAACAGATATCGGCGGGCAGAATGGGTTCGGTGCGCTTGCGGGAAGTCGAGGCCGTGGCCGCGCTGGTGTGAAATTCAGCGCCTATATCGTCTCGCGCACACTTCCCCGGCTGACGCTTTCGC
>NZ_JANJXQ010000187.1 GCF_024708915.1 Thiobacillus sp. | reverse complement strand
GCGCATTGCCGACGAGCTGAGGCTGGAGCGCGCACGCGCACGCGCGGCCGAGTCTGGAGCCGAGATGCTCGCAGCGCTGCAGAAGGGCGGCGAGGCCTCGGTGCCGGCCTGGCCGCCACCGACGACGATGACATCGAAGGGCTCGGGGAATTTCATGGGCGCCATTCTACCCGTTGCCGGCTTCCGTTTCACGTGGCCATGTTCCACGTGAAACATGGCCACGCGAACCCCTAACCCGCGGGTGCCGGCACCCGCCGCTCAGCTGGCAGCCGCCTTGGCCTCCAGCGCCTCCCAGCGCGCCAGCGCAGCGAGCAGTTCGGCCTCGATGGCTTCGCTGCGGGCGTGCAGAACAGCGGCCTCCTGCGGGTTGGCCTGATACAGCGCGGGGTCGGCCAGCCGTTCGGCGATCTGCGCCTGTTCGGTTTCCAGTTCGGCGATCTGCGCCGGAAGGGCGTCGAGTTCGCGCGCCTCCTTGTAGCTGAGTCTGCTTTTGGGTTCGGGTTTCGCCGCCCCGGGCTGCGCCGCGGCCTTGGGGCTTGCCGCCCGCGTGGGGTCGGGTGCGCGCTGCTGTTGCTTCCATGCCTGCCAGTCGGCATAGCCGCCGACGATCTCGGTCAGCCGGCCCTCGCCCTCGAACACGATCGACTGGGTGACGACGTTGTCGAGGAACGCGCGATCGTGCGAGACGATGATCACCGTGCCGCTGTAGTCCTGCAGCAACTGCTCCAGCAACTCCAGGGTGTCGATGTCGAGATCGTTGGTCGGCTCGTCCAGCACCAGGAGGTTGGCCGGGCGCGCGAACAGCCGCGCCAGCAACAGCCGGTTGCGCTCGCCGCCGGACAGCGCCGAGACCTTGGCGCGCGCCCGTTCGGCGGGGAACAGGAAGTCTTCCAGGTAGCTGATGACGTGTTTTTTCTGCCCGCCGATTTCCACGTAGTCGGAGCCGGGCGAGATGGTGTCGATCAGCGTCGCCTCGTCGTTCAGCTGGTTGCGGAACTGGTCGAAGTAGGCCACTTCGAGCTTGGTGCCCTGCTTGATCCAGCCGGATTGCGGCTTCAGTTCGCCGAGGATGAGACGAATCAGTGTGGTCTTGCCGGCGCCATTGGGGCCGAGCAGGCCGAGCTTGTCGCCACGCAGGATGGTAGCGGAAAAGTCACGGATGAGGACGCGGCTGTCGTAGCCGTAGCCGACATGATCGAGTTCGGCCACCACCTTGCCGGAACGATCGCCGGTGTCGAGCTGGAACCCCACCTGACCGGCATGGGCGATGCGCGCCTCGCGGGTACGGCGCAGCGCCTCCAGCCGTCTTACCCGGCCTTCGTTGCGGGTGCGGCGCGCCTCGACTCCCTTGCGGATCCAGGCCTCCTCCTGCTTCCAGAATTTGTCGAACTTGCGGTTGTGCACCGCCTCAACCTCAAGCTGCTCGGCCTTCTTGGCCTGGTAGGCGCTGAAATTGCCCTGGTATTCGCGCAACTGGCCGCGATCGAGCTCGACGATGCGATTGGCGACGTTGTCCAGGAAGCGCCGGTCGTGAGTGATGAAAAGCAGCGCACCGCGATAGTCGTTGAGCAGGGTTTCCAGCCACTCGATGGCGGAAAAATCCAGGTGGTTGGTCGGTTCGTCCAGCAGCAGCAGTTCGGGCTCGGCCACCAGTGCGCGCGCCAGCGCCACGCGTTTTTTCAGGCCGCCGGACAGCTTTTCCACCGCCGCCTCGGCATCCAGACTGAGGCGCTGCAGGGTTTCTTCCACCCGGCTGTTGAGCCGCCAGGCATCGGCCACCTCCAGATCATGCGACAAGCGTTCGAAATCGGCGTACACCGTCTCGTCGCCTTCGGCCATGGCATGCGCCACGGCATGGTATTCGGCCAGCAGCGTCTGTGCCGCGCCGATGCCTTCCGCCACGGCTTCGAACACGCTGTGGCCGGGCTGAAACTGCGGCTCCTGCGGCACGTAGGCCAGCTTCAGGCCCGGCGCACGCCAGACTTCGCCGGCATCTGCCTGGCTCTCGCTGGCGATGATTTTCAGCAGACTCGATTTGCCGGTGCCGTTGCGGCCGATCAAGCCGATACGCTCGCCCGCCTCGATCACCAGCGAAGCGCCGTCGAGCAGCGGCCAGTGGCCATAGGCCAGTTCGAGTCGGTCAAAAGTGAGGAGCGGCATGATCAGGCATCAACAAGCGGAGGAGCGGAATTATCCGCGATTGAGCGCGGCATGGACGGCTCGGGCAATTTTTAATGCGCCGGGGGTGTCACTGTGCAGGCAGATCGTGTCCGCTTGCACCCAGATGGTAGCGCCGCTGAACGCGGAAACCGGTTCACCATGTGCAAGCGCATGCGCCTGCTGCGCCGCCAAGTCCGGCGAGGCGATCAAGGCACCCGGGGTTTCACGTGAAACCAGTTGGCCATCGGCCCGGTAACGGCGGTCGGCAAATGCCTCGTTCAACACCGGCAAACCCGCAGCCCGCCCTGCAGCAATCAACTGCGATCCGGACAAGCCCAGCAGTATCAACGCCGGGTCCAGCACCGCCACCCCGCGGGCGATTGCCCGCGCTACCCGTTCATCCTGCGCCGCCGTGTTGTACAGCGCACCGTGCGGTTTGACGTGCGCCAGCCGCAATCCCAGGCGCGCAGCCTGCTCGGCCAGCGTCTCCAGCTGCTGCGTCACCCATGCCGCAATGTCCTCCTCCGACGCGGCCAGCGCCCGGCGGCCAAACCGGGCGCGGTCGGGATAACCCGGATGCGCGCCCACCGCCACGCCGTATTCCGCCGCCAGCTGCAGCGCCGCCGTCATACTGGCGGCGTCGCCGGCATGCCCGCCACAGGCAATCGACACCCGCGCAAGATAGGGCATCAGGCTGGCGTCGTCGCAGCCTTCGCCAATATCGGCATTCAGTTCGATCATGCCAGCGCCTCGATCGCCCATGGTGCAGGCGTCTGCGCCGTCTCTGCCTCGACGGTTGCAAACCGCACCGCATCGCCCGGCCGCAATTGCGCCAGCCGCGGCCAGTCGGCGGCGATCACGGCAGCGATCGCCGGGTAGCCGCCGGTCACCGGACCGTCCCAGCCCAGAATGATCGGTTGGCCGTCGGGCGGAACCTGCACCGTCCCGGGCAACACGCCCTGCGACGGCAATTCAGCCCGGGCATGCGTCACCGCCAGCCCGCTCAGGCGCAGCCCGCGCCGGTCGGATGCGGCAGCCACCCGATAGCTGCCGCAAAAAAATGCCGTCAGTCCGGCATCGTCGAACCAGCCGGCCTGCGGTCCCGCCACCACCCGCAGCGGCGCGTCCAGCGGCGGGACGGGGGGACGGGCGCGCAGCAGATGCATTTCGCCCGCCGGGGTAGCGCATGCCAGCGTATCGCCCGTCCGCAGCGCGCGCCCCAGGTATCCGCCGAACCCGGCCGGCAACAGCGTGCTGCGACTGCCCAGCACGCACGGCACCGCCAGCCCGCCGCGCACCGCCAGCCAGCAGCGGCAACCCGTCTCCGCCCGCTCCAGGCTCAGGACCTCGCCTGCCGCCAGCAACAGGGTTTCGTTCCACGCCGGTGCGCCCCCCTTGCTGCGTGTCGCCACGAAGCGCGCACCGGTAAGCGCCACGACGCCCCCCAGCGGAAACCGCAACGACGGTCCTGCCAGCATGATTTCCAGCCCGGCGGCGGCGTCATCGTTGCCAACCAGCCGGTTGGCCGCCACCAGCGCCGACGGATCGGCCGCGCCGCCTGCGGGCACGCCGAACGCCCCCCAGCCGGGCCGGCCCAGATCCATCACCAGGTCGCACCGGCCGGCGCGCAGCACTTCGATCATCGGGGCACAAAACGCACACGGTCGCCCGGCATCAGCAAGGCGGGCGCATGACGCTGCGGATCGAACAATACGGCTGTGGTGCGGCCGATGATCTGCCAGCCGCCGGGCCCGCCGGCCGGGTAAATGCCCGCGTATGCGCCGCCGATGGCCACGCTCCCCGCCGCCACCCGGAGCCGCGGCGACGCCCGGCGCGGTGCGTGGAGGGCGAAAGGCAGCCCGCGCAAATAGGGAAACCCTGGCTGGAAACCCAGGAAAGCGACGGTGTACTCCACGGCCGCATGGCTATGGATATAGCTGGCTGTATCCATGCCCGCCTGTTCCGCCAGCCGCGGCAAATCCGGCCCGGCGGCTCCCCCATACGCCACCCCGATCTCGTGCAGCTTGCCGCTTGCCGCCGAGGCATACGACAGCGGCGCCGCCAGCGCTGCGCGCAAGTCCGGCGAAACCGCCGCACCGCGCCGCAATATCAGCAGCAAGCTGCCATCCGAGGGAATGACATCTTCAAGCTCCGAAAAATTCTTGGTGCTCAGCATGGCGTAGCATGCCAGCGTTGCCTCCCCCGTCGCCACCCGCAAGCCGCGCTCGCTCATCCAGCGCCACGCCAGGGCCGGTTGAACGGTTTGTCGCTTTGTTTTGGGAAACGTCATTTCGGTGTTTGGCATGATCCGGCGAATGATCCGTGCGATGCGCTACAGGCAATCCCAGCATGTAAACGGCTCGCCTTGCATTATCGCAAACTCGCCCGCCAAAAACGGGCCGCCTATGCAAAAGGAACCCGGCGTCGATCGCGGCATAAAAAAAGGGGGTTTCACGTGAAACCCCCTTGTTGGCTATTGCCGGCAATCGGACTGGCGATCAGTCCTTGAAGCGTCCGCGCACACCGCTGCGGTTGCCGCCGCCACGGTTGTCATTGCCGAAGCTGCGCGGCTGGCCAGGTCGCGCACCGTTGCCGCGATCGCCGTAGCTACGGCTGGCGCCGGCGGATTTGGCCTTCGCCTCGCGCTCGCGTTTTGCCCAGTATTCAACACTGTTGCCGTTGACTTCGGCCTTGGGCGCAGGGGCTGCCGCGCCACGATACGCGTCGTGGCGCGGCGGACGGTCGCCGGTCATACGCGGCACGTCGGACGGGCCGTGCACGGCATTTTCAAAGCGGTTGCCGCGGCCCGGCCGGTCGCCCACGGGACGCGCATCGGCCCGATAGCCACGGTCGCGATTGTCGCGGCTGTCGCCACGCGGCGGGCGGTCGCCGTAGCTGCGGGGTTCGCGCTCGCCAAAGCTGCGCTTGTCGCCGAAGCCGCCGCGCGGACCATTGTTGCTGCGCGGACGGCCCGCAGCGGGCCGTCCGGACGCCGGTTTCTGGGTCGGCTCCAGTCCCGGCAGGGTGTGCACCTCGATGCGGTTGCCGGTGTAGCGCTCGATGTTCTTCACCAGTCCGCCTTCGCGCATGCCGGCAAAGCTCACTGCGATACCGGTGCGGCCGGCGCGCCCGGTACGGCCGATGCGGTGGACGTAATCCTCGGCCTGACGCGGCAGGTCGAAGTTGATGACGTGGCTGATACCCGCCACGTCGATGCCACGTGCGGCGACGTCGGTGGCGACCAGCACCTTGGTGCGGCCTTCACGCAGACGCTGCAGCGCACGGTTACGCTGGCCCTGCTGCATGTCGCCGTGCAGCGCGTCGGAAGCAAATCCGCTGTCGGCCAAGAGGTCGGAGATTTCCTCGGTGCTGCGCTTGGTCGAGGCGAATACGATCGCCTGGGTCATCTCCACATCGCGCAGCAGTGCGTCGAGCAGACGGTTTTTGTGATCCATGTTGTCGGCAAACAAGAGGCGCTGCTCGATCTTGGATTCCTTCTGGGGCACCGCTTCGATCTCGATGCGCTGCGCGTCGCGGGTCAATTCGCGCGCCAGGTTGCCCACCACGCCGTCGAGCGTGGCCGAGAACAGCAGGGTCTGGCGCTCGGCCGGGCAACGCGCGGCAATGGCTTTGATGTCGTCGACAAAACCCATGTCCAGCATACGGTCGGCTTCGTCCAGCACCAGCACTTCCAGGCGCGAGAAGTCGATCTTGCCACGCTCCAGATGGTCGATCAGGCGGCCGGGGGTCGCCACCACCACGTCGACCGGCTGCGACAGGCGCTTCAACTGCAGGCCGTAGGGCGCGCCGCCGACCAGGCAGGCGGTGCGGAAACGGCGCAGATCCTTGCCATAGGTCATGGCGGATTTCTCGACCTGCAGCGCGAGTTCGCGCGTCGGGGTCAGCACCAGCACGCGCGGGCCCATGCTCTTGACCGTCGGCTCGGCCTGCAGACGCTGGATCGACGGCAGCAGAAATGCCGCCGTCTTGCCGCTGCCGGTATGCGACGACACCAGCAGGTCGCCGCCGGTCAGCGCGGCGGGAATCGCCAGCATCTGGACGGGGGTGGCGTTTTCATAGCCCGCAGCCAGCACGGATTTAAGGATGAGGGGATCAAGCCCCAGTTCGGAAAAGCTCATGGCAAACCCTTTTTCAGTGCGCTCAAACGCGCAAAACAAACCTGCGCCCGGTACTGAACCAGACAGGTCAGAAATACGAACCGGAAATAAGCGGCGTTTGGAATGGATGAATTCCTGACCGCCCAACGGGTCGCGTCGATCACATCGGCGCCAACCACAAGACTTGTCACTGCCGGCTGCGGAAACCAACCGGCGGCACAAAAGAGAGGTCGAAGACGATGGGGCTGTGAGAACAGTCCCGAGGCACGGCGGCAAAAGCCAGATCTGCCCACTGCTGTATGCACAACTCGACGGAGTGTATCAGAAAACGCTGATTTTCCCGAGCGTTCTATGCGTGATGGTAAAGCTTGTGATACAGCCCGCCGCGCCCGATCAACTCATCGTGGCCGCCCTCTTCCACCACCCGGCCGTTTTCGAACACCAGGATGCGGTCAGCCTGCCGTACGGCGGACAGCCGATGGGCGATGATGAGGGTGGTGCGTCCGCTCAGAAATCCGCTCAGCGCCTGGTGCAAGCGTCGCTCGGTATCGGTGTCGAGCGCAGAGGTGGCTTCGTCGAGGATGACGATCTGGGGTTTGGCGACGATCATGCGCGCAATCGCCAGGCGTTGCCGCTGCCCGCCGGACAGGCGCACGCCCTGCCGTCCCACCACCGTATCCAGCGCATGCGGCAGCGCGGCGATGGCGTCCTTCAGCTGGGCGATCTCCAGCGCCTGCCACAGCGCGGCGTCGCCGGCTTCGCGCCCCAGGGTCAGATTGGCGCGCACGCTGTCGTTGAACAGCACCGGGTGCTGCAGCACCACGCCGACATGCTCGCGCACGGTTTCCCAGCCGATCTCGGTAACCGCCGTGCCGCCATACAGGATCCGCCCGGCGCGGACCGGATACAGTCCCAGCAAGGCCTGCACCAGAGTCGACTTGCCGCCGCCGGAGGCCCCCACCAGCGCCACCTTTTCGCCCGCCGCCACCGTGAGGCTGACGTCGTCCAGCACCGTCTCGCCATCCGCATAGGCGAAACTGACATGGTCGAGCGCAATGCCGACCGTGGGCTGGCCGGCGAACGGATCGCGCAGCGCGGGGTGCTGCGGTTCGCCGTGCAGGCCGAGCAGGGCATTGATCCGTCCCAGCGCGGCATTGGCGGCAAACCACGCGTACTGCATGTTCACCAGTTCCTGCACCGGGGTCATCATGAACCACAGGTAGCCGAACACCGCCAGCATCTCGCCGATGGAGAGGTCGGAAAACACCACCATCAACATCGCGCCGGCACGGAAGGCATCGAAGCCGGTGAGGAAAACGAAGAAGGAAATCCGGCTCATCGCATCCGACTTCCAGGCAAACGCCGCCGCGTGCTGGCGGATGTCGGCCGCCTTTGCGGTCACCCGCGCCAGATAATACTTTTCGCGGTTCATCGCACGAATCTGCGTCAAGGCATCGAGCGTCTCGGACAGCGTTTCCTGAAACACCTCGAAGGCGCGGTTCTCGTGCTTTTTCAGATCCTTCACCCGCTTGCCGAGCCGGACGGAAAACAGGATCACGACCGGATTCAGCAGCAGAATGAACAACGCCAGCTGCCAGTGCATCCAGAACAGCACGGCCGCCACCCCCACCAGCGTCAGCACCGACACGACCAAACCCGAAATCGACGAGCCAAGAAAGCTGTCGATGGCGTTGAGATCGGTCACGAAATGCGAGGTGACCCGGCCGGCACCCACCGTCTCGAATTCCGACAGCGCAATGCGCGACAGCCGGGAGAGCATCCGCACCCGGATGCGGTACACGACGTCCTTGGCCAGCAGCGAAAACGTCCGTCCCTGCCATACGTTGAGCAGGATCGATATCAGCCGCAGCCCCACCGTCAGCAGCAGCGCCATGCCGATGAACAGCAGCGGGCCGTGCCAGGCGGCCGGAAACCACGCGCCGAAGGCGGCGACCATCTTGCCCGGGTGATGCAGCAGCACTTCGTCCACCATCAACGGCAGCAGCAGCGGCACCGGCACCGCCGCCACCACCGCCAGCAAGGCAACGAGGTTGCCCTGCAGCAGCCGCGCACGGTGGGTTTTGAGTTCGTCGGCGATACCACGCCAGGTCAGCATGACGGGCCATCCTGAGGGAAGGAACACGTTTCAAGCATAAGCGCTGGCGCAGCCCGCTAAAAGACCCGGGGGCGCTTACTTGCCGATGCAGAATTTGCTGAAGATTTCGCCCAGCAAATCGTCGGCGGTGAATTCGCCGGTGATATCCGACAGGGCGGCCTGCGCCAACCGCAGTTCTTCGGCCAACAGTTCCAGTTGCGTGGCCGCCTGGCGTGCGGCTGTCAGGTGCGCGGCGCCGCGGGCAAGCGCATCCAGATGCCGCGCGCGCGCCATGAACGCGCCTTCGCCTGCCGACTGCCAGCCCGCCGCCTCGAGCAGCTTGCCGCGCAGCAGTTCGACGCCGGCTCCGGTTTTGGCGGAAAGCCAGACCTCGTCGTCCGCCGCGCGCGGCGCCTCGGCGCTTACGTCGATCTTGTTGTGGATGGTCAGCCGCGCCACCTCGGGCAGGCGCGCCAGAATCGCCGCCTCGCGTTCGCCCAGGCCATGCGCCGCATCCACCAGCAGCAGCGCCACGTCGGCTTTTGCCACGGCGGCCCAGGTACGGGCAATGCCGAGTTGCTCCAGCGGATCGTCGGTATCGCGCAGGCCTGCCGTGTCGACGATGTGCAGCGGCACTCCGCGAATCTGGATCGCTTCGCGCACCGTGTCGCGGGTGGTGCCGGCGATGTCGGTGACGATCGCCGCCTCGAATCCGGCCAGCTGGTTCAGGAGGCTCGACTTGCCGACATTCGGCTGGCCAATCAGCACCACCGTCACGCCTTCGCGCAGCAGCGCGCCCTGTTTCGCCTGCGCGCGCACCGCGGCGAGGCTGGCGTCGATTCGGTCGAGGCGGCCGAAGGCATCCGCCTGCTGCAGAAAATCGATTTCTTCTTCGGGAAAGTCGAGCGTGGCTTCCACCAGCATGCGCAGGCGGATGAGCGCCTCGACCAGTTCGGCTATCCGCGCGGAAAACGCGCCCGAAAGCGAACGCATGGCCGAGCGCGCCGCCTCGGCCGAGGCGGCATCGATCAGGTCGGCCACCGCCTCGGCCTGCGCCAGATCGAGCTTGCCGTTGAGGTAGGCGCGCCGGGTGAATTCGCCCGGCCCGGCCAGCCGCGCGCCGAGTTCAATGCAGCGCTGCAGGATCAGATCGAGCACCGCCGGTCCGCCGTGCCCCTGCAGCTCCAGCACGTGCTCGCCGGTAAACGAATGCGGCGCGGCAAAATAAAGCGCGATGCCCTCGTCGATCACCCCGCCGCCGCCATCGACGAAACGCGCGAAGGTCGCGTGCCGCGCTTCCGGCACGCGCCCGAGAACCGCTGCGGCAAGCGAGGCGACCTCCGCCCCCGACACCCGCACCACCCCCACCCCGCCGCGGCCGGGCGCGGTGGCGATGGCGGCGATCAGGTCAGGCTTTGCCGGAGGCCGTTTTGCCACCGCCCTCGACCTGCTTGTTGATCGCCCACTGCTGTGCGATCGACAGGATGTTGTTGACGACCCAGTACAGCACCAGGCCCGCCGGGAAGAACACGAACATCACGGTAAACGCCACCGGCATGATCATCATGATCTTGGCCTGCATCGG
>NZ_JANJXQ010000141.1 GCF_024708915.1 Thiobacillus sp. | reverse complement strand
GCTGCGTTCCACCAATATCGGCGAGGCCGCGCGCGTGCTGGGAATCGGCCGTACGACGCTGTGGCGCAAGATGCGCGAATACAACCTCCACTTCCATCCGCACGGGCGCAGTCGCTGAACGTTTCCGTCCCGTCCGATTCTGGTACGGGGCTTGCTTTTCCAGACGGTGGGGGCATTCTGCCCACCGTTTTGGAACACACAAGGAGACGGAAGCATGTCCGCCAAGCATTTTTTCACACACTGGGGCCTGGCCCTGGCCGCCCTGCTGTTTTCGCTGCAAGCGGCGCCGCTGTGGGCGAAAGACCCCGTCGTCTTGGTGACTCCGGTCAAATATGAGGTCACCCTCGACGACGCGTTGCCGGCGGTGCGGGACATGCTCGTCTCGGCCCTCGAAGCCAGGAATTACGCCATCATCAATATCCTCAACGTGCAGGAGGGCCTGGCCAGCCGGGGCATCGAGGCGCATCCGCTGCAACTCATCGAGTTCTGCAACCTGACCAAGGCGTACAGCATCACCCGCAACGTGCCTGACTTCGAGATGTTTGCGCCATGCCGGCTCGCCCTGTTCGAAAATGACGGCAAAACCACGGTGATGGTGCATCGTCCCGCCCATGTGCTGTCGATTCTGGCCAAGAACCCGAAGCTGTCCAAGGAAGGCAAAGCCAATCTGGAGCAGTTCGACCGTGATTTGAAAGCGATGCTGACGGAACTGGCAAGCGGAGGGTTCTGAACATCCATGTTTCATTCGGGAACATGATGGAACATGCCGGTCGACTGGATTTTCAAGGAGACAATAGTTATGCATGCCCCAGTGCAATCCGTACCCCGCATTCGCCGCGGCGTCCTGCCGCGCGTCCTCGTAGCCGCCGGCCTGTTGTCCGGTGCCGGGACCGCGCCCGTTGCCGCCCATGATCACATGATGTCGTCCACGGCCGTTCTGGTGGCGACGTCAGGCAGCTCCGTCAGCGGATCGTTGAAGTTCCGCGAGTCGAAGAACCGCGTCGTGCACATCAGCGGAACGGTCGAAGGGCTGACGCCGGGAAAGCACGGTTTTCACATCCATGTGAACGGCAATTGCGACTCGCCTGACGGCATGGGCGCCGGCGGCCATTACGCGCCCGCTGGCGGCCGTCACGGCGCGCCCGATAGCAAGGATCGCCATCTGGGCGATCTGGGCAATATCGAAGCCGATGCCAGCGGCCGGGCGGTGGTGGACGTGATGGCGCACGGCATCACCATCGCGCTGATGGGCGCGGCATCCGTTGACAGCCGCAGCATCGTGATCCACGCCAGTGAAGACGATTTTTCCGAGCCTGCCGGCAATTCGGGCGCCCGTGTGGCCTGCGGCGTGATCGGGTCGGACATGATGCCCATGTAGCCGATTGCCGCAGTGCGGGTGTCGGCGATGCGTCAATATGCCACATTCCCCCACCGTCCGGCCCGGGGTAACCTCTGGCGCCACGAGATCAAGAAAGACGGATGAGGTTCGGATGGGACAACTTATTTTTGCACTGCTGCTGGCGGCAACGCTGGCGACCCAGCCGGCCGCGGCGACGGAGCATCGCCACGATGCGAAGCCGCAAGCGGCCAAGCCGACCCTGGCGGTAGGCGCGACGCTCGACGGCAACGGACGCGTATGGCTGGCCAGGGTGGAGAACCAGCAGCTCTGGGTTTCTTCGTCGGACGACGGCGGACAGCATTTCTCCCGCCCGGTTGCAGTCTCCTCCATGCCGGAGGACATTGCCGCCAACGCGGAAAACCGTCCCAAGATCGCCGTTGCGCAGGACGGCACGGTGCTGCTGAGCTGGAGCCAGTCGCTGCCGAAAAGATTCACCGGCAACGTCCGCTTCGCCCGCTCCACCGACGGCGGCCGCAGTTTTTCCGCGCCGATCACCCTCAACGACGACGGCCGCATCGGCAGCCACAGCTTCGATTCGCTGGCGATCGATGGTGCGGGCCGGGTGGCGGTGGTGTGGCTGGACGGGCGCGACCGCGATGCGGTGCGTGAAAAAGGCGGCACGTTCGCCGGCTCGTCGGTCTACTTCGCGCAATCCGCCGACAACGGCGCCCATTTCAGCGCCAATCGCCGGCTCACCGAGCATACCTGCGAATGCTGTCGCACCGCGCTGAGCTGGACCGCGGAGGGGCCGGTGGCGCTGTGGCGCAACCTCTACGGCAGCAACACGCGCGACTTCGCCCTCGCCAATCTGGATAGCGGCAAACAGCGCCGCGTCACCGACGACGAATGGCAGATCGATGCCTGTCCCCACCACGGCGGCGGCCTCGCGGTCGACGCCCGCGGCGCCCTGCACCTGGTCTGGTTTACCCAGGGCAAGACGCGCCAGGGCTTGTTCTACAAACGCATCGCGGATGGGCGCGAGTCGCCGCCCATGGCATTGGGCGATCCGGCGGCTCAGGCCGGCCATGCGGCGGTGGCGGCGGCGGGCAGCACGGTGCTGATCGTATGGCGCGAGTTCGACGGGCGCGTCTACGTGGTGCAGGCCATGCACTCGGCCGATGGCGGCGCGTCCTGGAGCGCGCCGCAGCGTATCGCGGAATCCGGCGGCGCGGCCGACTATCCGCTGCCGCTGACCGACGGCGCGCGTGCGCTGGTGGTGTGGAACAGCGCCAGCGAAGGCGTGCGCGTCCTGCCGCTCGAACTGGGCAAGCCGCAATGATCCGGCGCGTGCTGTTCGGGATGCTGGCGGCGCTGGTTCTCGCCGCGCCGGCCGGTGCCGGCGAGCCGGCTGCGTTCACCACCGACAGTCTGGCAAAGATCAAGGCGCAGTACGCCGGCCGCCCCTTCATTCTCAACCTGTGGTCGGTCAACGAATGCAGTTATTGCATCGCCGAACTGACCCTGCTGGGCAAGCTGGCAAAAACGCAGAAGCGCCTGCCGCTGGTGCTGGTGGCGACGGATACGCCCGACTATGTTCCGGCCATGCAGAAAACCCTGGCCCCGCTCGGCCTGGGCGGCGTCGACAGCTGGGTGTTCGACGATCCCATTCCCGAGCGGCTGCGCCATGCCATCGATCCGTCGTGGTACGGCGAATTGCCGCGCACCTACCTTTACGACGCCCAGCATCAACGCGAAACCGTTGTCGGCGTGCTGAGCGAACAGCGCCTGCGCGCCTGGCTCAGGAAGCACAAGCTGGTCAACTGATTCAAAAATAACGGAGGAAGTATGAAGTTGAACCCCCTTCCGCTCGCGCTGGCGGGCATCCTGTGCGCGCCCGCCGCCTCGGCGGCGGACGCGGCCGAGGCGGCGCTGCCGGAGATGACGGTGACCGGCACCCGCGAAGGCGAACTGCTGAGCGAGACCCCGGCGACGGTCGGCATCGTCAAGGAGCAGACCCTGCGCGAAACCCGGCCCACCCACCCGAAGGAGATCCTCAATCAGGTGCCTGGCGTGTGGGTCAGCAATCTGTCGGGCGAGGGTCATTCCACCTCGATCCGCCAGCCGCTGACGACGAGCGCGGTTTACCTTTATCTCGAAGACGGCATCCCGACCCGTTCCACCGGCTTTTTCAACCACAACGCGCTGTACGAAATCAACGTGCCGCAGTCGGGCGGAATGGAAATCATGAAAGGCCCGGGCAGCGCGCTGTACGGGTCGGACGCGATCGGCGGCACGATCAACGTGCTGACCCGCACGCCGCCGAAGCAGGCCGAGTTCGAACTGAGCGGGGAAGCCGGGTCGTACGGCTGGGGCCGCATCCTGGTGGGCGGCGGCAATGCCCACGGCGACGACGCCTGGCGCGCCAGCCTCAACCTGACGCGCACCGACGGCTGGCAGGACAACGCTGGCTACGACCGCCAGACCGGCACCGCGCGCTGGGACCGCGCGCTCGGCGACGACGCGCTGCTGAAAACGGTGCTGTCGTTTTCCAAGGTCGACCAGCAGCACGTCGGCAAGCTGAGCGCGGGCGAACTCGATGCCACGCCGCGCGCCAACAACGTGCCGTTTTCCTTCCGCCAGGTCGACGCCTTCCGCCTGTCGACCGCCTACGAAAAGGAAACCGCCAATTCGCTGCTGTCGATCACCCCCTACTTCCGCGACAACAGCATGGAGATCCTGCCCAACTGGAGCGTCGGCTACGATCCCAGCCAGTACGTCACCAAGAACAAGTCCTTCGGCTTCCTCGGCAAATACCGCCGCGATTTCGAGCCGATGCGGGCGCGCCTCATCGTCGGCCTGGATGTCGACTACAGCCCGGGCTCGCGCGACGAGGATTCGCTCCGCCTCGACAAGTTCACCAACGCCCATGGCGGCGTGACCTACAGCCGCAATGCCGCCGCGCCGGTGCAGATCTACGACTACGACGTGACCTATCGCGGCATTTCGCCCTACGTCCACGGCGAGGCCTCGCTCAGCGACAGGCTGCGCCTCAACGCCGGGCTGCGTTACGACGATATGCAGTACGACTACGACAACAAGTTCAACAATGGGGTGGCGGGCGCGACCCAGGGCGCGGTGGGCCCCTTCCCGGCCAACGGCTGGTACGGCCACGTCGCCAGCACCAAGGTCGGCTACAGCCACTGGGGGCCGAAGCTGGGCGCGACCTACGCCTTCAGCGACACGCTGAACGGCTTCGCGGCCTACAGCAATTCTTTCCGCACCCCGTCCGAAGGCCAGGTGTTCCGCGGCAGCCGACAGAATTCGGATGTCCTGGCGCAGGCCGCCGCCGAATCCCTGCTCAACCTCAAGCCGGTGATCGTCGACAACCTGGAACTCGGCCTGCGCGGTAAATCCGGCGCGCTGCGCTACGAGGTCTCGGTGTATCACATGACCAAGAAGGACGACATCGTCAGCTATAGAGACCCGGTCACCGACCAGAGAATCGTGGTCAACGCGGGCGAGACCCTGCACCGCGGCATCGAACTGGGGCTGGGGCTGCCGCTGGCGCAGGACTGGCAGCTCGACGCCAGCCTGTCGTACGCCAAGCACAGCTACGAGGAATGGGTCGCGCTGGTAAACAGTGTAAACGTCGATTTCAGCGGCAAGGAAATGGAAACCGCCCCGCGCGTGATCGCCAACACCCGCCTCAGCTATGCGCCCGGCTACATGAACGGCGGCCGCGTGCAGCTGGAATGGTTCAGGCTCGGCAGCTACTGGCTGGATGCCGCCAATACCGGCAAGTACGGCGGCCACAACCTGCTCAACCTGCGCGCCAACTATCCCTTCGGCAAGGGCATGGAAGTCTTCGGCAGCGTCAGCAACCTGCTCGACAAGCGCTACGCCGAGACCGCCGACGTCACCGGCACCGCGCCGACCTACACCGCCGGGCTGCCGCGCATGGCCATCCTCGGGCTGCAGGCGAAGTGGTAAGCCGGGCAATCGGCAAGCGGAGGGCGTGAAGCGGATGCCGCGGATGGACTGGAATCGTGCTGTGGGCCTGCTGGTGGTGCTGGCCCTGCACGGCGGTGTGCTCTATGCGCTGTGGAGCGCGCGGGTGATTCCGCCGCCGGCCGAGGCGGTGACCCTGTTCGTGAACTTCATCAACCCGCCGCCGCAGCCGGCGCCGCGCGTCATCCCGGCGCCGCCACCGCCCAAGCCGGTCAAGCAGGCGCCGCCACCCAAGCCGGTCAAGCCGCCGCACTACCACCTGGCGGCGCAAGCGCCGGTGGCGTCGCCGCAGGAGGCGGTGGAGCCGCTGCCGCCGCCCGAACCCGTGGTCGAGCCGCCGCCTGTCGTGGCCGCGCCCGCACCGGTACAGGCGCCGTCCCTGCCCGCCCCGCCGCCCAAACCGGCCGGGCCGGTGACGCTGGCGGCGGAGCTGGCGGTGAGCTGCCCCGAACGCCGGCCGCCCGTCTACCCGCCGATGTCGCGCCGGCTCGGTGAAACCGGCAAGGTCGTGCTGCGGGTGGAGCTGGACGAAACCGGGCGCGTGAGTACGGCGCAGGTGGCGAGCAGCAGCGGCTCCGCCCGCCTCGACGCCGCCGCGCTGGCGGCAGTCAAAAGCTGGCGCTGCACCCCCGCGCAACGCGACGGTCAGGCCGTCCGCTCGGTGGCGACCCAGCCATTCAATTTCACTCTGGAAGGACGTTGATCATGGAAAACAGCCTGGGCTTCGCCCATTTTCTCGCGCAGACCGATACGCTCGGGCGCATCGTGCTGCTGCTGCTGCTCTCGCTGTCGGTGGCCAGCTGGTATCTGATCGTGACCAAGGCGCTGGCGAATTATCTGGCGGGGCGCCGCGCCGAGGCTTTTCTCAAGCAGTTCTGGGCGGCCGATTCGCTGCAGGATCTGGGCGCCGCGCTGCGCCGCCAGCCGGTGGACAACGCGTTTGCCGAACTGGCGCATGATGCGCTCGAAGCCGCCCACGACAACCACCAGCACGGCATGCAGAAGCTGGCCGCAGCCGGCGGACTGAGCGAATTCCTCACCCGCCTGCTGCGCAACGGCATCGACCAGGAAGCGATGCGCGTGGAGCGCGGCCTCACGGTGATGGCGTCAGCCGGTTCCGCCGCCCCCTACATCGGCCTGTTCGGCACCGTGTGGGGGATTTATCACGCGCTGGTCAATATCGGCCTGTCGGGCCAGGGCACGCTGGACAAGGTGTCGGGTCCGGTGGGCGAGGCGCTCATCATGACCGCGGTCGGTCTGGCCGTGGCGATTCCTGCCGTGCTCGCCTACAACGCGTTCAATCGCCGCAACCGGGTCTGGCTGGCCAAGCTCGATGCCTTTGCGCACGATCTGTACACGGTGATCACGGTAGGCGAGAAGGCCAACAGTTCGGCCGGCGAGGGGCGCCCGTTGCGTCCCGCGGCGAAACTGGAAGCGCGCGCCGCTGCGGAGGGTTGACGACATGGCCATGGGAAGTCTCGATCCGCGCCGGCATCAGGGCCCGATGTCGGAAATCAACGTGGTGCCGCTGGTGGACGTGATGCTGGTGCTGCTGGTGATCTTCATCATCACCACGCCGCTGCTCACCCATTCCGTCAAGATCGATCTGCCCAAGGCCAGCAGCACGCCCAATATCACCCGGCCCGAGCATATCGAATTCGGCATCCGCGAGAACGGCGCCCTGTTCTGGAACGGCGCGCCGGTCACCCGGCCGGAACTGGCAGCGCGCTTTGCCGCGGCGGCGAAACAACAGCCGCAGCCCGAACTGCACATCCGCGCCGACCGTCTTGCGCACTACGAAACGGTGGCCCAGGTGATGTCGGCGGCGGCCAAGGCCGGATTGGTGCGCATCGGCTTCGTGACCGATCCGTCGCAGTCCCAAGGGCAATAAATAGCGCCTTGCCGGCGGTTCCGGCAAGGTCGGGCGCGCGTGCCGGCTGCCGCCCATTTCCTTTCGCATGTTCATGCGCATTCCCGCCGGCCCGCTGCCGGTACGCGGACGCCCGCCGGTGTTCGAAAAAAGAAACACTACGTTTCGATTTGGAATTCATCTGCAACACCCTGCCCCGCATTGTTTTCGTATCTTGTTGTTAGATATGGGGATTATTATCTGGCATCGTTCGTGCTTAACAAGAGGCAATGGCGTTCCTGGGTAACGTCGGGCCGGTTCCGGGTGAAAACGGGAGCAGGCTCGATCCGGATCGTCCCCTCCTCCTCTTGAACCGGCGCCTGCCGGTTCTTTTTTTTCCGCATCCCCCGTCCGTGCCGGCTTTGTTTTGTGCGGGCGTTGCACTGCGCTTCGTTGTGCGGCCTGGCGAACGCCAGGGCAGCCGGATGGGCTGGAATGCGTTTCATCGTGGAACGCCCGGGAAACAAACAAAAAGCCAGGGCTGACAATATTCCATTGTTTTTGCTGGGTAATTTATCTGGCACGCTAGATGCTTAGTAAGCGGCGCGACAAGTTGCCGCACCTCGACCCGATTGTGGGGGCTGTATTCGCCAGTTCGGGCGACGCAAGTCGGGTGGAGCTAGCCTTTAGTAGGAGGAGAAACATGAAACTGCAAGCAAGACATGACAGGTCGGGCGGGCGGCTCAAGGCCGCATGCGCTTTTGTATCGGTGGCCAGTCTGCTGGCGCTGCCCATGGGGTCGGCGCTGGCGGACAGCAAGGACGGGACTTTCCCCACCGCGGAGCAAGTGGGCGGACAGGTGTACATCGATCCGGTGGCGGTGGGCAAGAAGCTGCCCACCGACTTCGAGGCCTACGACATGGACGGCCAGAAGGTCGACCTGGGCAGCGTGGTGCAAGGCAAGCGCTCCCTGGTGGTGTTCTTCATCTCGGCGGTGCCGGTTTCGGTGAACGAACTGGCCGCGATCGAGGACTTCACCCAGAAGAATGCCAAGGGCGTCAATCTGGTGATGGTGAACGCGGACACCGTGGGCGCCGCGCTGATGGGCGGGCCGAAGGCGGTCATTCCCCAATCGGTGAAGACCATGCACTTCATCAAGAAGGAAAAGGGCCTGAAGACCACCAAGATCTATGTCGCGCCGAACGATGCGCTGAGCGCAGACGGTGTGTCGACCCGCCTGGGCATCCGCGGCCTGCCGACCTCGTTCCTGCTGGACGAAAAGGGTGTGGTCCAGAAGGTGTTCGTGGGTCCGCAAAAGTGGAAAAAGGGCGACATCTGAGCCGCTGGGTTCGGGTCGAAAACTTAAGGAGAATGCAATGAGTATCAACAGAAGGCAGTTCATGAAGGGCGCAGTCGCGGCCGGCGTTGCCGGTTCCGCCACCATGCTTAACTCCGGCAGCGCGTTCGCGGCCGTGCACAACCCCGTTGGCGAAGCCCAGGCTGAGCTGTTCGGCAAATTCAAGGGCAACGTGGTGCTGCTGCCGAGCAAGTACGGTGGCTACGTGCAGGCGATGGACTTGTCCGTGCCCGAAACCCTGGCCTGGTATTCCTACGGTCTGCACGGCATCGACATGCCTATCCCCCACCACATCGCGTCCATGCCGTCTGCCGACCCCTACAAGGGCTTCGACTTCTATCAGACCATGCAGCCGCCGGCGTCGCCCTACGTCAACGAGAACTCTCCCGAGTGGCGCAACCGCGGCGACTTCAAGATGTTCAAGATGCGCTACGACGGCAGCGGCAAGCAGAACTCGATCAGCGTGGTCAACGACATCGGTGAAACCACCGGCATGTCGCTGGGCGTGCACGTCTCCATCGGTGTGGGCGAAAACGCCAACAAGTACGTGGCATTCGCCGACGGCCAGAAGGACATGGTGCTGATCACCGATCTGGGCGACAACCCGAAGATCGTCAAGGCCTTCCGCTGCGACTACGATCCGATCGCGCGCCAACTCAACATCAGCCACATCTTCCCCGACGCCACCACCGGCAAGTTCGACTTCGTGGGCCGCAAGGGTATGAAGACGAGCCACGAGGCGATGCTGGGCGAAGAGCTGATGCCGGCCGACCCCACCGCAGTGTTCGTCGATGCCTTCACCTGGCACCCCACGCTGCCGTTCGGCGCCATCCTGATCCGCCGCCTCGGCTGCTGCGCTATCGTCGACACCCGCACCTGGGAAGTCGTGGCGCTGCTGTCGACCGCCAAGGGCTCGCCGGACAACTTCCCGCTGGTCAAGCAGACCGGCTTCACCTGGACCTTCGCCGTGCCTTCCGTGCTGACGCCTCTGCACGAAGCGGGCTTCATCACCAGCGGTGATTATTTTGTGGCCTGCAACAACGTGCTGCAGAACAACATCGCGGTGTACCGCTCGACCGACGAAAACCCCAACAAGTGGAAGAAGGAGACCTTCGTCGAAGGCTTCGGCACCAAGTACCTGCCGCTGCACATGGGCAACGTGCCGGATTCGCGCTTCGTCTACTTCACCATGTGGGCGCGCAAGCCCAACAACGGCTACATCTGCAAGGTCGATACCAAGAGCTGGCAGGTGGTCGCCAAGTGGGATACCGGTCCGGACCCCCACACCTGCGACTGCACCGTCGACGGCAAGTACATGACCACCGTGTACAGCGGACACCAGGCAGGCCAGTCCGGCCTGGTGGTGATCAACGTCGAAAACGACAAGATCGAGGCGCGTCTGCCTTGTCCTGGCGGCATGCACGACCACGTCGTGGTTCCCGAGAGCTGGGAAGGCCTCAAGTTCTCCCGCAGCACCTCGGTGTAATCGGGTTGTTCCGCCGGCAGCCTCCGCTGCCGGCGGTTTTTCACTGTGATGCATCAGCGATGCAGCAAGGAGAAGCAAATGAATATCAGCATTCTGAATCCGAGTCATTTGGCATATGCGGCGCACCGGCTGGCCGGCATATTCCTGATGGCTTTGTTGAGCCTGCCGCTGCTGGCGTGGGCGCACAGCAACGACTATCTGGCCACCATCAAGGGCGCCCACGGCGGCATGGTGCGCATGGCGGAGATGTACCACTTCGAACTGGCGGTAAAAGGCGGCGAAGCGCACGTCTGGGTCACCGACCACGGCGATGTGCCGCAGCCGACCACGGGGGCCAAGGCCACGTTGCGCCTGATCGACGCAAACGGCACGGTCTCGGTGAATCTGACGCCGGCCGCCAGCAACGAACTGGCCGCCAGGGACGCGCGTATCAAGCCCGGCAAAGGGACGAAGATGGTGCTGACGGTCACCATGCAGGGCGAACGGCCGCTGCAGACCCGTTTTTCGCTGGACGAAAAATAAGCGGACGCGGAGAGGCCGCGGTGCCGGGCGGCTGCCGGCGAAACGGATCCGTCTGCGATCGTTTCTCCGGTGCTGGCCACCCCGGCACGGCGGCGATTTGAAGACGGAATAACCGAGGAGCGTATGCGATGAGCCGAGCCGATTTTCTACTGTCGCTGCGGGCGGCCCTGGTCCGCGCGACGCTTGGCTCAATGGCCGCGCTTGCGGTAGGCGCGGCCCATGCCCAGCCGGGCGCGGCGCAGACGGAAAACCGCGACCGCCTGGTTGCCACCAACAGCTGCGTCGGCTGCGATCTGACGGGCGTCGATCTGGCGGGGCAAAACCTTCTCGGCGCCGATCTGCAGGGGGCCGACCTGTCGCGCGCCGATCTGCGCGGCGCCTTCCTGATCGGCGCCAATCTGTTCAAGGCCCGCCTGGCCGGCGTCGACCTGAGCGGGGCGGTGATCGGCGGCACGGTCATGAGCGGCGCCGATCTGCACGGCAGCAATCTTGCCGGGGTGAACGCCAACCGCACCAGCTTCACCCAGGCCAATCTGAGCGGGGTCGATTTCAGCGGCGCCCTGATGGAGCGCGCCGACCTGGAAGGCGCCAATCTGCACGGCGCAAATTTCAAGGACGCGGATTTGTACGAGGCCCGTTTCCTGTTCGCCGACATGGCGGACACGAATTTTCTGGGCGCCAATCTGCATGCGGCCGATTTCAGCGAAGCGGAAGTGTCGGGAATGCAGACCGATGCCAGCACGACCTGCCCGGACCTGAAACCGGGACCGTGCGTTTTTCAATAAACCCGGGCGGCGACGCCCGGATAACCCCAAGGAAGAGACATGTATCCATTTCCCACGAGCATCCGCGCCGCTGGCGCATGCCTGATTCTGCTGGTCGGATTCGCGCAGGCGGTACGCGCGGACGCACCCAAGGCGCCCACCGGGCAGGAGCTGGCTTTCGACAACCGCATGGGCAATTGCCTGGCGTGCCATGCCATTCCCGGCGATGCGAAAGCCGTCACCAGCACCAACATCGCGCCGCCGCTGATCAGCATGAAGGAACGCTTTCCGGATCGCACGAAGCTCTACGCCCAGGTTTGGGATGCATCGAAAGCCAACGCCGACACCCTGATGCCCCCCTTCGGCAAACACAAGATCCTGAATGACGACGAGATCAACAAAGTCGTGGATTACATCTACGGGCTGTAATGGCGCGTATTCATTATCGACACCGTAGGAGAGAAAAATGAAGCAACTGATCTGGATCCTGTCCTGCCTGGGATGGCTCGCGGTAGCCGCGAATGCTCAGGCCGCGCCGGAAGACGACCGCCTGAACGTGGTGAAGGCGGTGCAGAAAAAGTACCCCGAAATCAAGTTCGAGGATTACGTGTACGGTGCGCTGGCCTTCAGCCCCGACGCTAAAGAACAATACGACGCCGTCATGAGCTTCCCGCCGTACGTCGGCGAAATCGAGAAAGGCGCCAAGCTGTGGGAAACCCCGTTCAAGAACGGCAAGCGCTACGCCGACTGCTTCCCGCGCGGCGGCAAGAATGTCGTCGGCAACTACCCGATGTTCGATGCCGCCAGCAAAAAGGTGGTGACCTTCGAAATGGCGCTCAACCAGTGCCGCACGGCCAACGGCGAGACAGCCTACAAGCACAGTGACATGAACACCATGGGGCTGCTGACGGCCTATGCCCGCACTCTGTCCGACGGCATGAAGATGAACGTCAAAGTGGAAGGCCAGGACGCCCTGGCAGCCTATGAGGCAGGCAAGCGCTTCTTCCACCAGCGCCGCGGCCAGCTGAACTTCTCCTGCGCGGGCTGCCACATCAGCAACGTCGGCAACGTCCTGCGCACCGAATATCTGTCGATGGTGCCCGGCCAGGCCACCCACTGGCCGGCGTTCCGCGGCGGCGACTACACGCTGTTCACCCTGCAGCGCCGGTATGCCGCGTGCAACCAGATGGTGCGCCTGGTACCGCTTGAAATCGGCGGCGAGGAATACAACAACCTCGAGTACTACCACAGCTACCTGAGCAACGGCCTGCCGCTGCAGGCATCGGTATTCAGGAAATGATCCGCAGCGCGCGACAGATGCTGTCCACATATTCAAGGAGAACAGGGATGAATGTATTTCGGGTTGCAGTCCGGATATTGGCCGCGGGAAGCGTGCTGCTCGGCGTCGCGGGCCCCGCTGCGCACGCGGCCGAAAACGCGGCCGGCGCGGCGTTGACGGCCGATGCAGCGCAGGCGCTGGCGAATGCGGTGTTCGTCGTCGACCTGGCGAAGAGCAAGAGCGCGCTGTGGACGACGGCAGCCGGCGCCCTGGCCCAGGCCCAGGACGCCGCCAAAAAACAGGATAGCGCGGCCGTGATCAAGTATGCCGCGACAGCCAGCGAACAGGCGTTTCTCGGCATGGCCCAGCTCGGCTACCCGCTCACCGTCGATCATTGAGACGGCTTCCCTGCGCCAGCGGACAGGGCCGCATGGCACGGGATGCAGCCTGACGCGCCTCGATGGTATCGACTTGCGTGTGGGCCCGAACGGCACCGGGCCTGCTCGTGAAAGGCAAACCGCTGCCGTTGCCTGAGGAATTACAAGAATGAAATGGGACTACCTGCTGTTCTACCGCTGGCTGGCCTTGAACGTGGTGGGCTTCGCCATTCTGTGGGTGTTCCATATGAACGGCATGGTCGAGCCCGTTTTTCTGGGCGACAGCTCCTACATCGTGTACGTGATCTCCGGCCTGTTCCTGTACGGCATGGTGCTGTGCGGGTTTCGCGTCTGGAAGACGAGCCGCGAACTCAATTACGTCAAGCGCGGCGACAAGGGCAAGCTCAAGGAGTTTGCCGACAAGAGCCGGCAGGCCGACCGTGAAAGCGTGAAGGAAGCGTTCGAGATCAAGCTGTTTGCGCGCATCTCCTTCGTCAAGTACATCTCGTCCAGCCTGGTCATGCTGGGCCTGCTCGGCACGGTGATCGGCTTCATCATGGTGCTGACCAACATTCCGGCCAATGCCGTGGGCGATGCGGCCCAGGTCGGCAAGCTGGTGGGCGCGCTCACCAACGGCATGGGCGTTGCGCTCTACACGACCCTGGTGGGCGCCATCACCAACCTGTGGCTGAACGCCAACTACACCATGTTGCGTACCGGGGTGGTCAACCTGGTTGCCGCCATCCTGGAATCGGCAGACCCGCAATAGCCGTTCGCGATGAGCAAGCATTTTTCGTTCGATGCCGAAGCCGAGGACGATTCCGACGTCGTTTTCCGCGACGTCATCACCCTCGCGCTGCTCGGGTTCGTATCGCTGGTCGTCATCATGCTGCCGCACATCAATCCGCCCAAGCAAAAGCAGGAAGAGAGCAAGGAAGTGTCGGCGCCCGGCAACGTGATCGTGGAAGCGCGCTGGGACGATCGCATCGACGCCGACGTCGACCTCTGGGTGCAGGCTCCGGGCGACGTTGCCGTCGGCTACTCCAACCTCGGCGGCCAGGTCTTCAACCTGCTGCGGGACGATATCGGCTTCCGCAACGACGCCTCCAACCTGAACTACGAGAACGCCTTTTCGCGCGACATCCCGGCAGGCGAATACGCCGTCAACCTGCACATGTATTTCAACCGCGCCAACGTCTGGCCGCTCAAGGTCAAGGTTCTGGTGTCCACCATCAAGCCGAGCGGCAGCTCGCGCGTAAGCCGGCAGATACTGGTGTCCGATGTGGTCCTGAACAAGCCGGGCGAGGAGCGCACCGTGTTCCGCTTCAAGCTGGACGACCAGGGCGAACTGCTTGCGTCCAGCGTCAACGCCGCGCCGAAGGCCCTGCGCACCGACGCGCCCGGCGGCTACAACTTCGATGCCTACAAATGAACACCCTGCTCGCCCTGCTGGTCGCCTATCTCATCGTGTCCCTGGGCTACGCCCTGTTTTCGCTGCGGACCACCAGCAGCCACATCTTCCGCCTGACCGCGCTGCTTTATCTGGCGGCTTCGGTCGGCCTGGCGCTGTACCTTTTCAATCAGCTGCTGTCCCGGCCCAAACCGATCGATCAGGAATATTTCTCCCAGGCCAGGGAGGCGGTGGTGCTGGCGGTGCGGCCGAAGGACGGCGAGGCGATCTATCTGTGGCTGCAGCTGCCGGACCGCGAGGCGCCCGCCTACTACGTCATGCCGTGGGACGGGCAGGCCGCCGGCGACCTGGACATCGCGCAGCGCGAGGCGGCACAGCAGGACGGGCTGGTGTTGATGAATCATCCGTTCAAGCGCAGCCAGCGCCAGGGGATCAAGGGCGACGACAAGGACAAGGTGTTCTACGCCACGCCGCCGCCGCGGCCGCCGCTCAAGGCGGGGGAGATGGACGGATCGGGTCAGGCCATGCAATACCGTCCGCCGTCCGTCACCCCGGCCAGGTGATCGCCATGCGCGTGTTCTAGAAGCAAGCACGGGCGGCGCCGGGGCGCGCAGCCCTACCGTCCTGCTGTGGCCGCCGGTCTCACCCGGATCACGGTTCCTTCGCGGCGCGGGTCCGCGGCGCCGTGCTGCGCGCCGGTCGCGAGGTCAATGGCGACGGCCTGCACCGAACCGATTGCCTCCTTGCATCCATTGGCCCCCGCCGCGCCGGGTGCGGGATGCCCAAGCGTGCGCAAGGCGTCCTGGGCCGCAATGCTGAAACCGGGTTGCATGAAGGGCGCGCCGCCTTCGCAGTCGATCTTGCCGGTCGCGTGGGTTACCGAAAGGCGGGCTGCATCGATGGCCTGCTGCAGAGACATGCCGTGGTCGATCAGATTGAGCGTGACGCTGAACACGGAGTTGATGATCGTTGCGCCGCCGGGCGAGCCATAGGCGGCAACCGGCCGGCCGTCCTTGAGCAGCAGCATCGGCGCCATGCTGGAGCGCGGGCGCTTTCCCGGTGCGGCGTCGTTGGCGCCAGGATTGCCGCTGGCAGGGTCGGAAGCGGGCACGAAATTGAAGTCGGTCAGCTCGTTGTTCAGCAGGAAACCGTAGCCCGGAACGGTAATGCCCGACCCCCAGGTGAACTCGATGGTGCTGGTGTGGCTCACCACGTTGCCCCAGCGGTCAATGATCGAAAAGTGGGTCGTGTGCGGGCTTTCCTGCTTGGCACGTGGCATGCGCTGCGGTCCCCGGGCCTTGTTGTCCCGGGGCAGGAGATCGCCGGCCAGCGGCGTGTCCATGCGGCGGTCGGGCTGGATCCGCGCTGCGCGCGTCGCCACATACCCAGGATGCAGCAGGGCGCGCTGCGGTACCGTCGCGCTGTCGTCGTCGCCGCTCCACATCTCGCGGTCGGCAAAACCCAGGCGCATGGCCTCGATCATCACGTGCAGCGTCTTCGGACTGCCGAAGCCGTAGCCCTGCGAGGCATCCCCGACCGGAAAGTGTTCCAGCAGGCCGAGCATCTGCAGCACCGTGATTCCCCCGGATGAGGGCGGCGGCATCGTTGCGAGCGTCCAGCCCCGGTAGCGGCCATACAACGGCGAGCGGATGGCCGCCTGGTAGCTGCTGAGATCCGCGAGCGTCATGCGCCCCGCGCCGGCGGCGCCCAGTTCGCTGCGTGTGCGTCGCTGGGCTTCGACGAGCGCTTCCGCCAGCGGGCCCCGGTAGAAAGCATCCGCCCCCTCGGCGGCGATGCGCTTGAAGGTTCTGGCGAGGTCAGGCTGCACCAGCCAATCGCCCTCGGCCAGCGCTACGCCGCCCGGCCGGAAGATCGCTGCGGTCTCGGGATGGATCAGCGTGCGGCCGCCATCGTTGGCGATGTCGGCGGCAAGGAAGCGGTTGACGCGAAAGCCGTGCTCGGCAAGCCCGATCGCTGGCGCGAGCGTGTCCGCCAGCGTCATCGTGCCCCAGCGTGCGAGCGTGGTGTCGATGCCGCGCAGCGTGCCGGGCACGCCGACAGCGAGGCCGCTGGTCGAGACGAGCGGAAATGGCATGGGCTGGCCCCCAGGGGAGAACATGCCGGGGCTGGCTGCGATCGGCGCGCGCTCGCGCGAGTCGACAAAGAAGGTCTCGCCGGTTTTTGCAAGATGGATCAGCATGAAGCCGCCGCCGCCGATGCCGGACGACTGCGGTTCGACCACATTCAGCGCGAACTGCACCGCAGCCGCGGCATCGATGGCGTTGCCGCCCGCTGCAAGCATGCGCGCACCGGC
>NZ_JANJXQ010000116.1 GCF_024708915.1 Thiobacillus sp. | reverse complement strand
TGGCTCTTGCGCGGCGAGCCTTGAATCCTGTGCCTTGAGGCTGCCGTCATCGGCGGGCTGGCTGAAATTGGAGAGCCGGAGCGCATTCAGCACCACCAGCAGCGAGCTCGCCGACATGCCGATGCCGGCGATCCACGGCGTGACGTAGCCGAGCGCGGCGGCGGGAATGGCGATGAGGTTGTAGCCGAGCGCCCAGCCGAGGTTCTGGCGGATGATGTGCCGGGTCTTGCGGGCGAGCGCGACGCCTTCGGACAGCGTGGCCAGCCGGCTGCCCAGCATCACCATGTCGGCGGCGGCCTGCGCGACGTCGGCGCCTTCGCCCATTGCAATCGATACCTGCGCGCCGGCCAGCACCGGCGCATCGTTGATGCCGTCGCCCACCATGGCGACGATGCGGCCCTGCTGCTGCAGCGCATTGACGTAGGCGAGCTTGTCTTCCGGCAGGGCGCCGGCGTGCCATTCCGCGATGCCGAGCTGCTGTGCGACCGCCTGTACCGCGCCTGCGGCGTCGCCCGACACCAGGTGCAGGCGCAGGCCCTGTTTTTGCAGCGCGGCGAGCGCGACCGGGGCATCAGCCCGCGGCGTATCGGCCAGGGCAAACCAGGCGATCAGTTCGCCATCTTCGGCCAGTGCGACCCAGCTGGCGCCACCGTCCGGTTCTGGTGGCGTCGGGGGGAGGCCGCGGGCGACGGCAAAGGCCGGCGCGCCCAGCCGGTACACGCGGCCTTCGATCGTGCCTTCGACGCCGCGCCCCGGCGTATTGCGGATCTGTCCGGCGATCGCGGCGGGCGCGGCCATTTCGCGCAATGCCTTGGCGATGGGGTGTTCCGAGCCGGCTTCGAGCGCTGCGGCAATGGCGCCGACCTCGTTTTCGGTGCGTCCGCCCAGCGCCACCACGCGGCGCACGCTCAAGCGGCCGTGGGTGAGCGTGCCGGTCTTGTCGAACACCAGGTCGGTGGCGCGCGCCAGCGTCTCCAGCGCATGGCCGCGCGTGGTCAAGAGGCCCAGCCGGGTGAGCCGGCCGGTGGCGGTGGTGAGCGCGGCGGGAGTGGCGAGGCCGAGCGCACAGGGGCAGGTGACGACCAGGATCGACACCACGATCCACAGCACTTTCGACGGGTCGATGGCGTACCAGACCAGCCCGACGGCAACGGTGATCAGCAGCAGCAGGCCGACGAACCAGGCGGCGGCGCGGTCGGCCAGCTGGCCGATGCGCGGTTTCTCGCTCTGCGCGCGGTCGAGCAGGCGCACGATGGAGGCGAGGCGGGTGTCGGCGCCGAGCTTGTCCACCCGCATCACCAGCGGGCTGGCCTGGTTGAGGCTGCCGCCGACCACTCTCGATCGCACGGTTTTCGATACCGGCAGCGATTCGCCGGTGAGCATCGCCTCGCTCACCGCGCTGTCGCCCTCGACCACCGCGCCGTCGGCGGGCAGCGTTTCGCCGGGACGCACCAGCACGTGGTCGCCGACCGCCAGCCGGGCCACCGGCACCTGCTCCTCGTCGCGCGCCGGCCAGTTGGGCAGCCGCGTGGTGGCGGCAGGGATCAGCTTCACCAGTTCCTCGATCGCGGCGCCGGCGCGGCGGCGCGCGTTCATTTCGAGAAAGCGCCCGGTCAGGAGCAGGAAGACGAACATGGTGACCGAGTCGTAATACACCTCGCCGTGGCCGGAAAAGGTGGCGTAGACGCTGGCGGCGAAGGCGGTGCCGATGCCCAGCGCCACCGGAACGTCCATGCCCAGGGTGCGGCGCTTGATGTCGCGCCAGGCGCCGATGAAGAACGGCCAGGCCGAATACACCACGACCGGGATGGTGAGGATCAGGCTCGCCCAGCGCATCAGCAGGCGGATGTCGGTGGTCATGTCGGTGGCGGTGTAGGTCGGCAGCGCATACATCATCACCTGCATCATGCCGAGCCCGGCGATGGCGAGGCGCTTGATCGCGGTGTTGCGTTCGCGCTTGTGGATGTCGTCGGAGCGGCCGGGGTCGAACGGGTGGGCGATGTAGCCGATGTCGGACACCGCCTTCAAAATCGCCGACAGCTGGATGCGGCTGTTGTCCCAGCGCACCCGCGCGCGGCGGGTGGCGTAGTTGATCTCCACCGACAGCACGCCGGGCAGTGCGGCGATGTGGCGCTCGTTCAGCCAGATGCACGCGGCGCAGACGATGTTTTCGAGGATCAGCGCGGCCTCGCGGATGTTCTCCGTTTCGGTCCGCACGAAGCTTTCCTGGATCTCCGGCAGATCGTACAGCCCCAGCTGCGCCAGTTCGGCCTCCGCCTGCTGGGGCGTGGCGGGCAGCGCGGTGCGGTGGGCGTAATACGCGCCCTGGCCGCTGTCGATGATGGTCTGCGCCACCGCCTGGCAGCCGCGGCAGCAGGCCCGGCGCGTTTCGCCCTCGAACTGGATGGGGTAGGCCGCGCCGTCCGGCACTGGCAGGCCGCAGTGGAAGCAGCCCGAAAAAGACGGGGCGTCCGTGAGTCTAGGAGAGGTACTCACGCATCGCCCCGAAGGAGAACGCTATGGTGCGGCAAACCCGGGAGAGAGATCGGGCCGGCCGCAGGCGTCAGGTGCAGCTTGTTGTCAGAAACGGAACCCGTAGCCGATGCCCCACACCACCGGATCGATTTCCAGGTTGGTGAGCTTGACGCCGTTACTTTTGACGTCGGTATCGATCCAGATTTTCTTGACGTCGAGGTTGATATAGCCATTCTTGGTTACCGCAATATCCACGCCCAGCTGCAGGGCGCCGCCGAAGCTGTTCTTTCCGACGCTAAGGCCGGGGGCAAGATCGATATTATAGAAGCGGGTGTAGTTCACGCCCGCACCGACGTAGGGCTTGATCGTCGGCGTGGGGTTGAAGTGGTACTGCAGCGTCACGGTGGGCGGCAGGTGGTTCAGCTTGCCGAGGCTGGCGCCGTTCAGCGTCGCCTCGTGGCGCGCGGTGCCGAGAATGAGTTCCACCCCGATGTTGGGCGTGACGAAGTAGGTGAAGTCGATTTCCGGCACCCATTCGCTGGAGACATCGAGCCCGGCCAGGCTGGAGGAGACGTCGGGGGCGATGTCGATGGCGCGCACGCGCATCATCCAGTTGTCGGCCAGGGCGGTTGCGGGCAGAGCGGCAATCAGGGCGAAGGCAAGCAGGGATTTTTTCATGTTCATGGCTCCTGTGAAAAGAGATAAGAATGTAAAGAAGACATTCATATCGTAATAAATAAACAATCAGGGCGCAAGCCAAAATGAATCCGCTACCATGGCGGCATGACCGAACGTCTCCAAAAAGCCACATTCTTTCCCGCGGTCGAAACCGCGCTCGCCGACCCCAACGGCCTGCTGGCGATGGGAGGCGACCTGTCGGTCGAGCGCCTGCTGGATGCGTATCGCCACGGCATCTTTCCCTGGTTCAATCCCGGCGAGCCCATCCTGTGGTGGAGCCCCGATCCGCGCATGGTGCTGGTGCCGGACGAAATCCGCGTCGCCCGCTCGCTGGCCAAGCGCGTGCGCAACGCCGGTTTCGAAGTGCGGGCGGACACCTCGTTTGGCGACATGATGCGCGCCTGCGCTGCGCCGCGCGCCGGCGCATCCGGCACCTGGATTTCCCCGGCGATGGTGGCGGCCTACACCCGCCTGTTCGATGCCGGCTACGCGCATTCGGTGGAAACCTGGCGCGACGGCAGGCTGGTGGGCGGTTTGTACGGCGTGGCGATCGGCCGCATGTTCTACGGTGAATCGATGTTCAGCCGCGAACCCGATGCCTCCAAGGTTGCGCTGGTGCGCTTGGCGCAGCAGTTGCGGCGCTGGGAATTCGGCCTCATCGACTGCCAGATGGAGACCCCGCATCTGGCCAGCCTGGGTGCGCGCACGCTGCCGCGCACGGCGTTTACAGCGCGGCTGGCGGAGTTGGTAAACTTGCCGCATCGGCCCGGCCCATGGAATTTCGATGTATCCGACTGAACCGCCGTTCCAGCGCATCCAGTTTTACCTGACCGCGCACTACGACTGCAGCTATCTGCCGGGCCGACGCTCGCGCTCGCAAGTCGCCACGCCTACCCACCTGATCGACGGCCATGCCTACAGCGCGCTGATCCGCGCCGGCTTTCGCCGCAGCGGGCAGTTCACCTATCGTCCGCATTGCGAGCACTGCCACGCCTGCGTGCCGGTGCGGGTCGACGTCGCCGGCTTTGTCCCCAACCGCACCCAGCGCCGCTGTCTCAAGCGCAACCAGCACCTGGCCGCGCGTTTCCTGCCGCTCGATTTCAGGGAAGAACATTACGCGCTGTACCGTCGCTATCTCGGCAGCCGCCACGCCGGCGGCGGCATGGACCGCGACGGCCCCGACCAGTACACCCAGTTCCTGCTGTCGTCCAACGTCGACAGCGTGCTGGTCGAGTTCCGCGACGGCGACACGCTGGTGATGATCTCGTTGATCGATCAGATCGAGGATGGCCTGTCGGCGGTCTACACCTTCTTCGATCCCGCACGCGCGCAGGACAGCCTCGGCGTCTACGGTGTGCTGTGGCAGATCGAGCTGGCGAAGCGGCTGGAACTGCCCTATCTCTACCTCGGCTACTGGATCGCCGAAAGCCGCAAGATGGCCTACAAGAAACAGTACCCGCCGCTGCAGGGGCTGGTCGACGGCC
>NZ_JANJXQ010000102.1 GCF_024708915.1 Thiobacillus sp. | reverse complement strand
GCTCCGTGATGGAACCGCTCTTCTCCCTGCCCGGATATACACACTAGGTGACTGCTGGAAGCAGCGCCAGCGCATCGGCACTGGATGCTGCGGGGACGGCTTTATATTACAAGTTTCTAATATTTTGTTATTTTGCACTTCAAGCCGCAAGCATGGCAAGCAAAAAGCTTGATGGGCCTATAAGAAACCATCGAAGAAAAACCCTTAATAATTACCGACTTGCACATCCTGATTTCCGCTATCTTGACCGGCACGCGGCGTCGCCAGGGCCGACTTGAACGTCTGACGAGGCCGCGCCCCATCGCCTTCGGCGCGCAGGGCCGGCGCGGGGCGAACATGCGCACCGGCATGCGGCGAGCAGCCGGCAAAACATGCATCTGGATTCCAGCATTTAATACCCGGTGACCCCGTTTGCCGGCACGACGCGGAGGCAGGCCGCCCCCGTCGGCGACAGACTTGCAGCACCTCGCGCTTGCGTGCGCGGAAGCATTCGGAGGGGACACAACAGGAGACGGACCGGGTTCGCGGGGCGGCCCGCAGGTACGGGGGAACGCGCGTCGGCTAAGCGGATGCCGGGGGTACCCGACGCCAATGCCCCGAGCGCCCGCCCTGCTTCTCCAGCAGACCGACATCGCCGATGACCATGCCGCGGTCGACCGCCTTGCACATGTCGTAGATGGTCAAGAGCGCGACGCTGACGCCGGTCAGCGCCTCCATCTCGACCCCCGTCTTGCCGACGGTCTCGGCGGTGACGGTGCAGGTGATCGACGACGAGGCGTCGTCGTGGCTGAATTCGACGCTCACCCGGGTGAGCGCGATCGGGTGGCAGAGCGGAATCAGGTCGGCCGTGCGCTTGGTTGCCTGGATCGCCGCGATGCGCGCGATCCCGAGGACATCGCCCTTGGCCGCCTGGCCACCGAGAACGCGCGCCAGCGTATCGGGTAACATGGTGATCCGCCCGGCGGCAACGGCCACGCGCCGGGTGTCCGCCTTGTCGGCCACGTCGACCATGACGGCGCGGCCGCGCTCGTCGAAATGAGTGAATTCGCTCATGTCCAGGAAACTTGTCGGTGATTTGCGCATCCTAAACGAAATGCCAGCATTCTCCTCCGAACACGCGCCCCGCGGTGCGTTGCTGAAACGCCTCGCGCTCGCGTTCGCCCTCGCCGCGCAGCCCGTCGCCGCGGCGGACCTGCCCGACCTCGGCGAAGTCTCGCGCCAGTATTTTTCCGACCAGGAAGAACAGGCGATGGGCCGCGCCATCATGCGCGACGTGTACGCCGACCCGCGATACCTCGACGACCCCGAGATCGAGACCTACCTCAACCAGCTCGGCTACAAGCTGGTTTCCGTGAGCACGCGCAACCAGCGCGAATTCACCTTCTTCGTGGTCGGCGACCCGTCGATCAACGCATTCGCCATGCCGGGCGGCAACATCGGCATCCACACCGGCCTCCTGCTCGCCGCGCAAAGCGAATCGGAGCTGGCGAGCGTGATCGCGCACGAGATCGCCCACGTCACCCAGGACCACATCGCGCGCATGGTCGCCGCGCAAAGCCAGAGCCAATGGCCGACCATGGCCGCGCTGGCGCTGGCGCTGCTGGCGTCGCGCTCCAATTCCAACGTGGCCGGCGCCGCCATCGCCACCACCCAGGCCTATTCCATCCAGAATCAGCTCAACTACAGCCGTGATTACGAGCGCGAGGCGGACCGCCTGGGTTACGACATGCTGAACCGCAGCGGCTACGACGTGCGCGGCATGAGCGGTTTTTTCAGCCGCCTGCAGCGCGCCAACCGGTTTTACGACACCAGCGCCCCGGCCTATCTGCGCACCCATCCGCTCACCACCGACCGCATCGCCGACATGGAGTCGCGCAGCGAAACCGCACCTTATCAGCAGGTTGAGGACAGCCTCGATTTTCAGCTGGTGCGCGCCCGCCTGCGTGCGCAGGAAGACAGCGCGCAGGATGCCGTGCTGGCTGCGCGCAGGGCGCTCGATGAAAAACGCTACAACAGCGAAACCGCCGCTCGTTATGGCCTGGTTGCCGCGCTGATCCGCGCGCGCCAGTTCAAGGACGCCGAGGCCGAAGCGCAGAAACTGCCGTCCGGCAAAACCGGCAACCCGATGATCCAGCTATTGATTGCCAACACCGCACTGGCCGCGGGCAACCAGGCGCTTGCCTTGCAGCGCTACCAGGCCGGCAGCCGCGCCCACCCCGGCTACCGTCCCTTGCAGTACGGCTACATCAGCGCATTGCTGGCGGCAGGCCGCAGCAACGATGCGCAGACCCAGGTCGACGGGCAACTTGCGCTGTATCCGCTCGACCGCCGCCTGTGGCGGCTGGCCGCCCAGACTCACGCCCAGTTGGGGCACCGTCTGCTCGGCCATCGCGCCCAGGCCGAAGCGGCGGCATTGAGCGGCAACCTGGTTGCCGCCATCGAACAGATCACCCTCGGCATCAAGGCCGGCGACGGCAGTTTCCACGAAATGTCGGCGGCCGAAGCGCGGCGGCGCGAATGGCAGGAGATCGAAAAATCGCAGCGGAAAAACTAGCGACGGCGCGCACAGCCGCCATATTCGGGCGGGGCTGGTAGGAAATTACCCTGCGATTTGCACGTAAAGATTCGTACCCGGCCTTGCATGCCAAAAACAAATTCCACTATGCTTTGTCCCATCCATAACTGGATAGCGTTCACTGCAGGGCAGCGGCAAGCGCTTTCATAACCATGTCAATAATTTAGGAGGATGACTATGCGTAAGTTGCATCAAATAGCAACGGCCTGCGCGATCAGCGCGATCATGTTGTCGGGTACGGCGCTGGCACAGGCGACCGCCGCCAAGAAGGAGGAAACCGGCAAGGAGATCGCGTTCAACCGTGCCAAGGGCAACTGCCTGGCCTGCCACGGCATGCCGACCGTGCCCGATGCGGAATCCACCGGCATGTATGGCCCGCCCCTGATCGCCATGAGCGCGCGCTTCCCCGACAAAGCCAAGCTGCGTGCCCAGATCTGGGATTCGACCGTCGCCAACCCCTCCAGCAGCATGATTCCGTTCGGCAAGCACGGCGTGCTGACGGAAGCCGAAATCGATAAAGTGACCGATTTCATTTACGGTCTGTAATTACCCGCAGATTTTTCAACAAGGAGATATGCAATGAATGCACTTCGTAGAAACGTACTGAAAGGCGCCGCAGGCGCAGGCACCGTGGCCATCGCCGTGGCCGCCGGCCTGCTGAAGCCCACCCAGGCGCTGGCAGCCTGGAACAAGGCCGCCTTCGAGGCCAAGAGCGTCGGCGACGCGATGAAGGGTCTCGGCACGACCGGCCCGGCCGACAGCAAGGAGATCACCATCAAGGCGCCGGACATCGCCGAGAACGGTTCGGTAGTGCCGGTGGAAGTCACCAGCAGCATCGCCGGCACGACCAGCATCGCCATCCTCGCCGAAAAGAACGCCACTCCCCTGGTCGGCTCCTACAACCTGTCGGGCGGTACCCAGGGCTACATTTCCACCCGCATCAAGATGGGCCAGACTTCGCTGGTTCGTGCGGTGGTCAACGCCGGCGGCAAATCCTACACCGCGGCCAAGGAAGTCAAGGTCACCATCGGCGGCTGCGGCGGCTGATCCCGGCCCGGCCAGACATCATTCGTTGAACTGAATTCTTTTTAGAAAGGAAAGCCAAATGGCTGAACCCATGCGTATCCGCGCCACCATGGCAGGCGACGTCGCCGACGTCAAAGTATTGATGAACCACCCGATGGAAACCGGCCTGCGCAAAGACGCCAAGACCGGCCAGCTGGTGCCCGC
>NZ_JANJXQ010000041.1 GCF_024708915.1 Thiobacillus sp. | reverse complement strand
CGCTGTCCGAACTGCCGCCGCTGGAAGAACTGGGGAATCTCATCACCCCGGATGAAACTGCATTGATTCCTGAATTGCGCGCGGAATTGACGGACAATGACGCTCCCCGGACGTTTGGCGCGGTGATCGAGACCGCCCGCGTCAGCGTTGTTACCGAGATTCTTTGATATGGCCACTCGCCCATCCCCCATCCGCCGTTCGCCCACCGCCCCCATGGGGCGCGCCGCGAGCCGCCTGCAGCAGGCGACTGCGCCCGAAGCCCCCGGCGAGCGCCTGCAAAAGGCGCTGGCCTCGGCCGGCCTCGGCTCGCGCCGCGAAATGGAGGAATGGATTGCCGAGGGCCGGGTACAGGTCAACGGCGAGACCGCCCTCATCGGCAGCAAGGTCGGCCCGCGCGACATCGTCAAGGTCGGCGGCCGCCGCGTCTATCTGCGCTTCGAGGACAAGCGCACGCGCATCCTGATCTACCACAAGTCGGAGGGCGAGATCGTCAGCCGCGACGATCCCAAGGGCCGCGCCACCGTGTTCGACGCGCTGCCCCGCCTGCGCGGCGCCAAGTGGATCGCCATCGGCCGGCTCGACTACAACACCGACGGTCTGATGATCTTCACCACCTCGGGCGAACTGGCCAACAAGCTGATGCATCCGCGCTTCGAGGTCGAGCGCGAGTACGCGGTGCGGGTGCTGGGCGAACTGAGCGAAGACATGATCGCGCAGCTGCTGGCCGGGGTGGAACTCGACGACGGCCCGGCGCAGCTGCAAAGCTGCTTCGCCGCCGGCGGCGAGGGCGCCAACCGCTGGTATCGCGTGGTGATCAAGGAAGGCCGCAAGCGCGAAGTGCGGCGGCTGTTCGAGCATTTCGGCCTGACGGTGTCGCGCCTCACCCGGATCCGTTTCGGCCCGATCGCGCTGCCGCCGCAGCTGCGCCGCGGACAGAAGATGGAGCTCGACGACGATCTGGTGGCACGCGTGCTGGAATGGGCGGAAATGACGCCCAGCCCGCGCCGGCAAACCCGCGGCGTGCCCGACAAGCACACCCGCAAGCCGCGCATACGCTGAAGCGGCAGACGTTCTGCCCCTGCATCCGCCTTCAGTTCTGCGCGGGTTTTCCCTCGCCGTTCATCGAGCCGGCGCGCAGCTACCGTGAAATTGCGCTGCCGGCGGCTTTCATTTGCGTACGAGACTTGCCGTCAGCGGCCCGTGTAGGGCGAAGGCGCCTGCAATTTTTCGCGGCGTTCCTGGCACGCGAGGCAGCGCTTGGCGGTCGGATAGGCATCCAGCCGCTTGTAGCGGATGGCGGATCCGCAGTCGATGCAGACCCCATACTCTCCGGCTGCGAGGCGCTGCTCCGCCGCCACGATGTCGCGCACCTCTCCCACGTCGCGAATGATCTCGGCCTCGGTGATGTCGCGCAGCAGGGATGCCGCCGCCGCATCGCCGGAATCGCCCGCCCCGCCGATGAGATCGGCCTGGTGCTCGTTGCTGGAACGCGCGAGCACCTGCCGGATTTCGTCAAGCAAAAGGGTCTTGCGCGCATCGATGCGCTGTGCGAAGTGCGCGATCTGTTCTTGAGTAAGGGGGTTTTCAGGCTTGGTCATGGCGTCATGGGTAGCAGCGTTGAGAAACGGGTGTCGAACTGTGCCAATGCACATCATCGATCTTCCACGATATATAGCAAGTCCCACGCCTGAACCGGAACCGGGCAAGGCGGGGGGCTGGCTCGCGCTGCCCCCGGCATTCGGCCTGGCCTGGTTTTTCATGGATGCTGAAAGTCACCATGGGCGCGTGTCGGCCGCAACGCGAGCAGGCGGCAGGATCACTTCTCGGTCATCTTCTTGATCACCCCGGCCGCCCATTCGCGGCCGCCCAGCCCGAACGCCAGTGCAAACGCCAGGCCGATCGCGCCGAAACCGATCTGGAACGCGGCGGTCAGCAGGTTGGTGCCGATCGCCAGCTGTTCCAGCGCCACAAACACCACAAAGATGATGGTCGCGTATTCGGCCAGCGTGCTGATGGTCAGCGCACCCTGCACGCCGATGTTGTTGAGGTAGGCGAAGGCCAGGCGGTTGATGAAGCGCGCCACCAGCACGCCGAACACCAGCACCAGGATGGCGACGATGATGTTGGGAATGTAGAACACCACCTTGTTGAACAACTCGGCCACCATGTGCAGGCCGAGACTGTTGGCCACGGTGACGACGACGATGAAGATGATGACCCAGTAAGCCAGCTTGGCCAGCAGGCGCGACAACGAGACATCCAGGTTGCCCTGCTTGAGGAAGGCTTCGATGCCGGTTTTTTCCGCGAGGCTGTCGAAGCGCAGCACGTCGAGCAGTTTCATGACGCCGGTGCGCACCAGATTGGCAAGCAGCCAGCCGACGAACAGCAGCAGCATGGCTGCCAGCAACTGCGGCACGAACCCCGCCATTTGTGTCCAGAAAGAAGTCAGGGATGCGACGAACACATCGAATTGCTGCTGCATGGGGCTCTCCTCCATTACCACTTAAAGGCGCATTATAGCGAACGGTTTGCAATGGCCTTTTATGCCTGCCGGCAGGGGGTGGGCGGGGTAAAGGGCCTGTTCCGCACGGGGCTTTCTGCATACACTGCGTAAAATACCCTGTGTCGCAGTCTATGTCCCCACCACCCGAAGACGCCGGTTTTCTGCCTCTCGCCCAGTTGAGCATGCTGGTGGCGAAGCTCATGGAACGGGGCTATCGCTGCCTCGGCCCGGCGGCGGAGAACGGCGCCATCGTCATGCGTGAACTCGCAGCGCCCGATGCGTTGCCGCGCGGCCTGCAGGCCGCGCAGACGCCGGGGCGCTACCGCTTGCAGCAGGATCCGCACAAGCGCTATTTCGCCTGGGCGAACGGGCCGCAGGCGATCAAGCCGCATCTGTTCGCGCCCCGCGAATCGCTATGGCGGGCGCAGCGGGACGAGCAGGGCCGGCTGCGCTTCATGGCGGTGGCGCCGCCCGCCCCGATGCTGGCGCTGATCGGCGTGCGCGCCTGCGATCTCGCCGCGCTGGCCTTGCAGGATGCCCACTTCCTGCAAGGCGGCCAGCCCGACACCCATTACGCGCGGCGCCGCGAACAGCTGTTCCTGGTGGCGGTGCAGTGCGCCGAGCCGGCATCCACCTGTTTTTGCGCATCCACCGGCGACGGCCCGACTCCGACCACCGGCTACGATATCGCGCTGGTTGAACTGGCTGACGGCTTCGTCGCGGCGGCGGGAAGCCGGAACGGGGCGGCGCTGCTGGACACGCTGAAGCTGCCGCCCGCATCCCCGCAGCAGATGGCCGCGGCACGGCAACAGGGACAGGCGGCAGCAGCCGGGCAGACGCGCAGCCTGCCCGGCCGCAAGCTGCGCGATGCGCTGATGAGCCGGCTGGAACATCCGCAGTGGGACGAGGTGGCGACACGCTGCCTCGCCTGCGGCAACTGCACCGCGGTGTGCCCGACCTGTTTCTGCCATGCCGAGATGGACGAGCCTGCGCTGAACGGCCAGGCAAGCGAGCATGTGCGGATGTGGGATTCCTGCTTTGGCGAGAGCCATGGCCATCTGCATGGCTTCAACGTGCGGCCCGATATCAAGAGCCGCTACCGCCAGTGGCTGACCCACAAGCTCGCCACCTGGCACGACCAGTACGGGCGCAGCGGCTGCGTTGGCTGCGGCCGCTGCATCGCCTGGTGCCCGGCGGAAATCGACCTCGCTGCGGAAGCCGCCGTGCTGGCCGCAGACCGGGAACAGCCATGACCGCGCGCCAGCCGCTCGAAGCCATCGTGATGGAACGCACGCAGGAGTCGCCCACCATCTTCACCCTGCAGCTGCGCCTTGGCGATGCGGCGGCGCAGGCAGCCTACCGGTTCGCACCCGGCCAGTTCAACATGCTGTATCTGGCCGGGGTGGGCGAGGTGCCGATCTCGGTCATGTCCGATCCGCAAGAACGCGACGGCATCGGCCACACCATCCGGGCCCTGGGGCGCGTCACCCAGGGGCTGGCGGCGCTGCGGCCGGGCGACAGCCTGGGGCTGCGCGGGCCGTACGGACGCGGCTGGCCATTGCCGGAAATGGAAGGGCGCGACGTCGTGCTGGTGACCGGCGGGCTCGGCTGCGCACCGGTCGTCTCCGTCGTTCACTACATCCTCAGGCGCCGCGAACGCTACGGCAAGCTCGTCATCATCCAGGGGGTGAAGCATGCCGAAGACCTGATCTGGCGCGAGCAATACGACCGCTGGGCCGCGCTGCCGGATACCCAGGTGCTGCTTGCGTCGAGCCAGGGAGGGGCGCTGTGGCCCTGGCACGTCGGGCGCGCGACGGAACTGATCGAGCAGGCCCGCTTCGACCCCGGCCGCGCGGCGGCGCTGATGTGCGGGCCGGAAGGCATGATGCGTGCCGCTGCCGAAAAGCTGCTGGCGCGCGGCCTGCCCGAGTCGCGTCTGCATCTGAGCATGGAACGCAACATGCAATGTGCCGTCGGCCGCTGCGGCCATTGCCAGTTTGGCGGGGCCTTCGTCTGCCGCGACGGCCCGGTGTTCGACTGGGGCCAGGTCGAATCCCTGCTGGCGCACCGGGGGTTCTGATGCGCGCGCCGACAAGACCGCGCGTGGCGGTGCACAAGTTCAGTTCCTGCGATGGCTGCCAGCTGGCCTTCCTCAACCTCGGCGAGGATCTGCTCGCGCTGGCCGAACGGGTCGACCTGGTGCACTTCGCCGAAGCCGGCCCGCTCGACCCGGATGCCGAAGTGGACCTTGCGTTCGTCGAAGGCAGCGTATCCACGCCGGAAGATCTCGAACGCATCCAGCGCATTCGCCGCCACAGCCGCATGCTGATCGCCATCGGCGCCTGCGCCACCGCCGGCGGCATCCAGGCCCTGCGCAACGGTGCCGATGGCGCACCATGGATCGCGCAGATCTACGGCCGCCCCGATGCAGTCGCCAGCCTCGAACGCTCGACGCCGATTTCCAGCCACGTGGCCGTCGACTTCGAACTGTGGGGCTGCCCGGTCAGCGGCCCGCAGATACTGGCTGTGGTGAATTCCCTGCTGCTCGGGGTGACGCCGCGCGACGACGCCGACAAGGTGTGCACCGAATGCAAGCGGCGCAACTTCGCATGCGTGATGGTGAGCCGCGGCATCCCCTGCATGGGGCCGGTGACGCGGGCCGGCTGCGGCGCCTTGTGCCCCGGCCTGGGGCGCGACTGCTACGGCTGCTACGGCCCGGCGGAAAACGCCAACACCGACGCGCTGGCGGCGCAGTTCGGCCGCCAGGGGCTCGATCCGCCGGCCGTCGCCCGGCGCTTCCGGTCGATCAACAGCCAGGCACCGGCGTTTCTGGCGGCGGCGGACAAGGCAGGGATGAAGCGCGATGAGTGAACAGCGCCGCAGCGTGGCCATTCACGTTCCCGTGCTGACCCGGGTGGAAGGCGAGGGCGCGCTCGACCTGCGCATCGACAACGGCGAGATCGCCGAACTGCGCCTGCGCATCTTCGAGCCGCCGCGCTTCTTCGAGAAATTCCTCGAAGGCCGCAGCTACACCGAAATCCCCGACATGGTGGCGCGCATCTGCGGCATCTGCCCGGTGGCCTACCAGGCCACCGCCGCGCAGGCGCTGGAACAGCTGTTCGGCGTCGAACTCAGCCCGTGGGCGCGCGCCATGCGCCGGGTGTTCTACTGCGGCGAATGGATCCAGAGTCACAGCCTGCACATCCATCTGCTGGCCGCGCCGGATTTCTTCGGCTGCAGCAGCGCCATCGAACTGGCGCGCATCGCCCCGGAAGAAGTGCGCCGCGGCTTGCGCATCCAGGCGCTGGGCAACGAACTGATGGATCTGTTCGGCGCGCGTTCGGTGCATCCGGTCGGCATTCGCGTCGGCGGGTTTCACGGCGCGCCTTCGGTCGAGCG